>JALOOL010000386.1 GCA_025454425.1 Hydrococcus sp. Prado102
GAGTCTTTCTTCTTCTTTGAGACGTTCTTTGAGTTTGCTATAACTCGTAAAATCGCGATCGTCGAGTCCGGCGAGTTCTACATCGATTCTAGCTAGTTCGGTTGTTAAAGATGCGATCGCTTTTTTCTCTGGGGCTAGTTTTGAGAGGGCGAGATATTCGGCAAAACTTCTTTCTAAAAGGTCTTTTGCTTCTTCTAAGCTATGTTTTTGCAGTAAGTTCAATACCATCCCATAAGAAGGCGTAAAACAGCTTCTCAGGGGTTCTGCACCAGCAGTTGCTAAATAAGCAGCTTCTTTTGCTCCTTCAAAGGGCGTTTGCACCGTCACTACATAGCCAATTTCATCTTTGCCTCGCCGTCCTGCCCTTCCCGCAATCTGTAAAAATTCAGATGGGGTTAACATACTGTGTCCGTCGTCGGTACGCCTGCTGAGGGCAGAAATAACCGTTGTACGGGCAGGCATATTAATTCCTGCGGATAAGGTAGCCGTTGCAAAGACAATTTTGACCAATCCCATCTCGAATAGTTGCTCGACTAATTCTTTCCAAACGGGTAGAATTCCCGCATGATGGACGGCTATGCCTCGCATTAGCGGTTCGAGTTGCTCGAAGCGGATAAATTGGGTACTTTGGGCTAAAAATTGCCAAACTAATGCTTGTTGGTCGGGATTTTCGATTAAAAAATCCAGTAAGTCTGAAGAGATCGCGGTTTCGCTAGTTATCTTGGTAGCATCGGGATTATCGGCAAAAAAAGCTAAAAACTTTTTATGCAAAGAAGGGGCTTCTCTTTCCAAAAATCCTAACAGTTGTTCTTGTAGTTCGGGATTTTCTGACAAAAAGAATGCCAGCAATTGCCTTGCGATCGCTTTTGCTTCTATTTCATTTACTAATACTAAATCATCGAGTTCTTCAACCGCCTTATCGCATCCCCGACGGCTGAAAATGACATAAATCGCTGGTAATAAATCTCGTTCTACTAATTGTTCGATGACGCTGAGAATGCTAGGACAATCTTCTCTTCTGCGCCGCCGTTTTTCGCTTCTAACCGACTTGGGTTTGAGACGAGGGTTAATAGAGGTTTGTTTGGTATCGAGGAGGGGAAACAGCTTTTCTTTGGTACTGAAGAAGAATCGCAAGGGAACGGGACGAAAGTCGGAGTTAATTAACTCGCAATTGTAGACGATCTTTTTCCCATTGTCCTTGATGCGAGAGGCAAGGCGCACTCGCTCGATCCAATCGGTTAATTCTTCTGGATTGCCGATAGTTGCGGAAAGGGCTACTAATTGTATAGTGGGAGGACAATAGATAATCGATTCTTCCCAAACCGTTCCGCGTCCGCGATCGCTAATATAATGACATTCATCTAAGACAACACTCTCCACATCTTCAAGCGACGTTCCCACTTGTCCGATAGGAGTTTCATAGAGCATATTGCGAAAAATTTCTGTAGTCATGATTACAATTGAGGCATTGGGATGATATACTACGTCTCCTGTAATCAAACCGACTCGCTCGGTTGCCTGGGGATTTTGCCAATTGCCAAATCGTTCTTGAAAATCTCGAAACTTTTGATTGGAAAGCGCTTTGAGTGGAGTAGTATAAAAAACTCGCTTGCCTCTTGCCAGAGCGCGGTAAATCGCGTATTCTCCGATAAGGGTTTTACCCGAACCCGTGGGAGCGCAAACGACAACGGATTTTCCAGCATCGAGAGCCGCGATCGCTTTCTTCTGAAAATCGTCGAGTTCAAACGAAAATAATTCTTTGAGGTTTAACTTGGAATCGTTGGGACGTTCTTTCACTAAAGTTTGGTCGAACTCTTGGTCGGAGTCAGCTTACAGAATCTTAAAACAATTATCCGTAGGCGCGCATGGCGTGCGCCCTCTGTAGGGGCAAATGGCGTTTGCCGTCCCAATTACCAAGTCGGGGCACCAATTGCTGCTCGCGCCTAAAGATTCCCGACGAAATAAAGGCAAGCTACCGCCTAAAGATAATTCTATTATATACCTATACAAATTTGTATCTGAGGGCTGAGGGCGATCGCTTGTATATATAAGTACAATGGTCGCGGTCAATCATCAGAATTTTGATGAAATTATTAAAATCGCTAGAAACCAAACGTCCAAACGTCCTGCAATTATATGGTGGCAGATAGAGCAATGAATATCTTACTTGTGGAGGATGACGAAGTAGACGTGATGAACATCAAACGAGCGTTTAAAAAAAACAATATTACCAATCCACTTTATATTGCTTCCAATGGATTAGAAGCGCTCGAAATGCTGCAAAACGAGGATGGTCAATCGCCAGTCATCCCGCCTAATCGTCGCCTAATTTTATTAGATCTTAATATGCCTAAAATGGGTGGAATTGAATTTCTAAAAAGATTGCGAGCCGATCCCCAACTAAAAAGTATACCTGTTGTAGTTTTGACAACTTCTAATCAAGACCAAGATCGCGTGGAAGCGTATCAATTAAATGTGGCAGGTTATCTGCTCAAACCGTTAACGTTTTCTGGTTTTTTAGAAGCGATGGCAACTTTAAACAAATACTGGACGTTATGCGAAATGCCATAAATACAGAGTTCAAAGTTCAAAGTTCAAAGATCAAAAAATTATTTTCGACTATCGACATTCGACTTCGAAACCTCTGAGAGTCTTGATTGTAGATGATGATGAAGTCGATCGCATGGCCGTGCGTCGCGCTCTCAAAACCGCTGGACTGACAATCGAAATATCCGAAGCTTATGACTGTGCGATGGCGATCGCAAAACTACAAGATAATAGTTTTGACTGTGCTTTTGTCGATTATCGTTTACCCGATAAAGATGGACTAGCGCTAGTACAAGAACTGCGCGACAATGGAATTAAAATTCCCTTAATCGTGCTAACCGGACAGGGAGACGAACAAATCGCCGTTGATTTGATGAAAGCTGGCGCATCTGACTACCTCTCCAAAGCCAGAATCTCCCCGCCGCGACTGGTTGGATGCTTGCAAAACGCCATGCGCATCTACCAGGCTCAACTAGAAGCCGCGATCGCAACTCAACAAAAAGAAGAGTTAGCGCGTCAAAAAGAAGATTTCGTTTCGCGCATGACCCACGATTTACGAACGCCGCTGATTGCAGCCAACCGAATGTTAGGCTTATTTCAAGAAGGACTTTACGGCGAGATTCCGCAAGACATGAATAAGGCGATCGATGTTATCGTTCGCAACAACCAGAATTTACTAGAAATGGTCAACAACCTACTAGAAGTTTACACTCACGAAGCAGGAGATAAAAGATTAAACTTAACAATTGTAGATATGCGAGAAATCGTTACAGAAGTGTCTCAAGAACTCGCTCCTTTAGCACAAGAAAAGAATATTAAACTAACAGTAGAATCCGATTTAGAAGCAAGTCCTCAAACAAAAGTAAAAGGCGATCGCTTGGAGTTACGACGACTCTTAACTAATTTAATTGGCAATGCAATTAAATTCACCGATGAGGGATATGTCAAAATTCGTATCATCGAAGCCGATGCGGTTAACACATTCGTTACAATTGCCGTGGAAGATACCGGAGCGGGAATTTCTCCAGAAGATAAAGCTATGTTATTCGAGCGTTTTCGACGTGGCAAACACAGGCGATCGACGAGTGGTTTAGGATTGTATTTATCGCGTCGTATTGTTGAGGCGCATCAAGGAACAATTGAAGTAGAATCCGAGCTAGAAAAAGGGAGTATTTTTTGGGTTCGCCTACCTGCAAAAATTAATTAAATAGAGCGATCGCGACACCTACTAAATGATAATGAACTAATTGAATTCTGGATGTATTTAAGGGGACTTTAAAACTTAGTTGGCTAATCGTAAGTTTATTGATGTTGGGTTTCGTAACCTCAACCCAACCTACGCCCGATCTTGCGATCGCCCAATCATCAGTTTTTTTTACAATGAAGCTAGTTTCTCAGTTTGCTGTTTAACTGCTCTGAGGGTATTTTCTAAGGTATCTTCGTAAATTCCATAAAATAATGCTCGATTTTTCTTTGTCTTAGGAATAACAGTGACTTGATGGGTAATTAAAACTTGGTTGGCAGAAACGGGATCGATTCGCCAAATCCCTTTAAGAGATTCTAAATCTCCGTCAACCATTTGAAAGTCAATTTGCTTGGGATAAGTTTCTGTCGCAGCGATGCGCACGCGAGAATCTTGGCTAAAAATCAAGGCTTGGATCGTATAAACTTGCTCGAAAACTTTCCGATTGCCTTTGCTTTCTACAACTTGGCTAGCGGTAACGTTGGGTAAAAAGTTCTTAAAGTTGTTGTAATCGGTGAGAACTTTCCAAGCGGTGGCGACTGGTGCTGTAACTAAAATCCGACAGGTATACTGTCCGTTTTGCCCTGTCAGATAAGCCTCTCCCGATCGCAAAGTGGTTTGTTCTTGGGCGGGAAGTTGGGCGATAGGATTAGAGGCTATCGAAACGGTAGGCGTTAAAGTTAAGCTTGCAGCAAGCGCGATTGCGCTAATCCCGACTGTTAATAAGCGACTGGGTTTTGAGAAGTGAGGAGCGATAGACACAGTTGTACCAATATAACAATTAATTTTGCCCTATTTTATCTTATTGTTTCAATCCAGTAACGTTGTCGCTGAAACGGATAAGTAGGCAAGGTCACTTTACGAAAAGGATAATCGCTATAAAACTCCAACCAATCTATCGGAACTCCGCACGCGTATAAATCGAGTAACTTGGATAACATGTGTTGCCAATCTTCATTTTCTGGGGACAGACCGAGTAATTGAGAAACGCTACGTCCAGAATCGAAAGTCGTTTTGTGGACTCGTCCTTGCAACATCCCTGGGGTTTCTTGTCGGTCGAGAAAAGCGTTGAATTTCTCGTGAAGTTCTGCGATCGAGCCAGCAATAATTCCCAAACGACAATCGAAATGCGATCGCCCTGTATTCGCCGTAAAACAAAGATCGCCTAACGATACTTCCCGATATACTTCTAAAAACCTCTTATATCGCCCTACTAACTCTCTCAATGCCTTCTCACTCTTCGCCGACAACGCAAGAAGATGCGTAGAACGAGATTTTAACGCTCGATCGTCCTCCTGACTTTCGACTTTCGACTTACGTCTTTGGGACGGGCTACGCCAACGACTTTCGACTTTGAATTGACTTTCGACTTTCGACTTTCGATTTTCGACTTTGAATTGACTTTCGACTTTCGACTTTCGATTTTCGACTTTTAATATCGCGTGAGCATTAGTACCGCTAAACCCAAACGCACTAACTCCCGCGTATCGGGGTTGTTCGCCTCCTAACCAAGGAATATTTTGAGTGGGAACCTTTATTGGGAGTTCTCCCCAACTAATATTAGGATTCGGCGTTTTAAAATGTAAGTTAGGGGGAATTTCTTCGTGTTGCAGGGCAAGAACGACTTTAATTAAACCAGCAATACCTGCCGCTGCTTCTAAATGACCGATATTCGTCTTCACTGAACCAACGATAAGCGATCGCTCGACCGGACGTTCTTTGCCAAAAACTTCCCCCAAGGCGCCGATTTCGATAGGATCTCCCAGCGCCGTTCCCGTCCCGTGGGTTTCTACATAACTAACTTGACTCGCTTCGATGCGACTGTTGGTTAATGCTTGTGCGATAACCGCTTGCTGAGAAGGGCCGTTAGGAACGGTCAAACCACTCGTGCGACCGTCTTGGTTGACTGCCGAGCCGCAAATCGACGCTAAAATATTATCGCCTGCTGCTATTGCATCGCTCAAGCGTTTGAGAACGACGATTCCGCATCCTTCAGCGCGAACAAAACCATTCGCCTCTGCATCAAAGCTTTTGCAACGACCGTCTGGGGAAAGCATTTTCGCTTTCGAGAAATTGATACTGACTTGGGGAGATAGAATGCAATTAACTCCTCCAGCTAATGCAAGGTTGCATTCGCGATCGCGCAAACTTTTACACGCTAAATGCACAGATACTAAAGAAGAAGAACAAGCCGTATCGACGGATAAACTGGGGCCAGTAAAGCCTAAAATATACGATAAACGTCCCGATGCAAGGCTATGAGTATTCCCGGTTGTTAAATAAGCATCGATTTCATCGGGTTTTTTATTCAACAATCGATGCCAGTAATCGGTACTGCAAATCCCGATAAATACGCCCGTTTGAGTGCCGATGAGTCGTTCTGGCGCGATCGCGGCATTTTCTAGCGCTTCCCAACTCACTTCTAAAAGTAAACGTTGTTGGGGATCGAGACTTAAAGCTTCTCGCGGCGCAATGCGGAAAAATTGCGCGTCAAACTCCTGGAGATGAGAAACGAAACCGCCGTAACGATTGCAGATTTTCCCTGGCGCATCGGGATTTGAGTCGTAATAAGCATCGACATTCCAGCGATCTTGGGGAACCTCTGCGATCGCATCTACTCCATCGCGCAACAAGTTCCAGAAAGCCTCTGGATTGTCCGCGCCGCCTGGAAACCGACATCCCATCCCAACGATCGCGATCGGTTCGTATTTGGCACTCTCCAATGCTTCTAGTTTAGCTTGCATCTGCTTGAGTGCTAGGAGGGCGCGTTTGGTGGAGGAGAGAGTTTCTGTTTGTTGGGAGGGAGTTTCCATAGAAAAGGTTTTTTCAAACCAGCGATCTATTGACCGAAAAGATAGCTTTTCAAATTGTTTATTCTGGTGGATAATTCTTGACGGCTAGCAAAACCAATGATGAATCGGTAAATAAACCAAGCGCCATAACCGAAACCCACGAGTTCAAAGGTTGGTGCCAGGAGGGGAAAATCATTAACCGCATCTAAGACAGCCAAAGCCACTTTCAGAACGATTATACCTGCAACGATCCACCCCAATAATTTGACAGGACGCTGGTATGCTTGCCAGAAGTCTGACCAATATTGAGGGATTAATGCGATCGCATCGGATAATTGCTTTCCGACAACTATCGATTTATCTAAATACTCTCTCACGGCGAGAGTTCCTGTATCTGTATTGAGTTTGACGGGGGAAATTTCAGCTTTGGTCAGTTGTTTTTCTGTGACGAGAGATTCAGACATATATTTTTGCTCCCATAACTCTCTAATTGCTCGAACGGGAATGGATAACCAAACTAATTACCTAGCGAACTTGCTAAGTAACTTGAAGATATTTTATCCACTAACAGGAAGTTTAACACTGGGACTGACCAAAGAATACAAAGACTCGAACGTCATTACGCGATCGCATAATGTTGAGTTTAACTTATGCCTATGAATTGATACAATTCTTTTTAAATTAAATTCAAAATTGCCTTCAAACCTCTTACTTCCTCTCTTTTATTTACTCTGCGCCTCTGCGCCTCTGCGCCTCTGCGTGAGATAAAAATAATCCTTGACAAAGCAACTTAGCCTAAATCAAAACCCAATCCCTCTCCCATTACGATTAAACTCTTCAACTGTCTCCTCCGATAGCTCGTGAATTGCCATTGCTTGTAATATAGCCAGAGGCAGAGTTATAATATCTGCTCCCGCTTGCAAAGCATCAGCCGCTTCCTTGGGAGTTTTGAGACTTGCTGCTAGAATTTTAGTCTGACTTCCCTGCAAAACCGCTGCCATTTCTCTAACTAAAGCTAATCCATCTCCTAACAATCTTGTAGCGCGATTGACATAAGCGATCGCGTATTTTGCACCTGCTTCTTGCGCTACAGCAGCTTGTGCGGCGCTATAAATCGCCGTCACCGAACAAGGAATCTCTCGCGACAAACAAGCGACTACTCGAAACCCAACGGCAGTAGCTGGAACTTTTAGCACGGTTTTCTCGCCGATAATCTCAAAGGCGCGTCGTCCTTCAGCTAGCATTCCATCGAAATCGCTTGCTATGAGTTGATAATACAATTCTCCAGGACTAATCTGTGCAAGTTGTCTTAAAGTGTCTTCGGGAGATGATTCGCTTTTGGAAAGTAGAGTTGGATTGGTCGTGATTCCTTT
>JALOOL010000084.1 GCA_025454425.1 Hydrococcus sp. Prado102
TGGGGAGAATCTACCTCTACTCTGGTTGGAGCAATCCTGTCAGGGCAAGTAGGCTCGATGAACCAAGAATCTCCGCCCTTATAGGGCGGAGAGTGTCAACATCCTTACCTACTGCCATCCAGTTACCTTGGCAAGGAATAATTTGCTTTACTGTATAGGATTCAATACCAAAGCGAATATTAGCCATTTTTTTAACCAATGTAATCAGAAATCATGTCGATGCCAAAATAATCAACTGACGTTGTTGAAGCGATCGCACTTTTTCTAAACTCAGTCCCACACTTTCTAAAATCTCTCTTACTGTCTTCCTCTCATCGCAAGCTTGCATAAAAGCAAATTCTGCATCCGATAAACTGGCGGGTTGAAAATCGTAGTTGAGAAAGCTTTGTGATGGCCAACCCATGATACAAGGATGGCGTTCGGGAATCGCTGCTAATAAAGTTTCGTCATCCGACCAATCGGCTTTCGCTAGTGGAGATTTTCCCAAGAAAAACTCGTAATGCGCGATCTCTGGGTCTAATAGTTCGATAAGTCGATAGCGATCGCGATCGCTCAATCCTCTTGCTCTTTCCATCAACTCAGGAGACTTGCCAAGCAACCTTTCTAATTGCCAGTATTGCGGATTGGAAAAACCAATAAACTCTAATCCAGAAGCCTCGATTAACTCAAATAACGTCTCGACATTATAATCAATTTCCTGGGGATGGACGTACATATCGGCAAATGATTCGTCTCGATGGTTTTCCATCGCCCAGCGTTCCTTTTCTCGCTTGACAATTCTATTATTTTCTGGTAAAGAAGAGAAGACTTGACGACCGACCGACACCCCATCGCGATAATCGCCTCGTTTGTCGCCTTGTAGAAGCGCGATCGCTTTTTGCATCAGTTGAATTTCCCAGCGTCCTAACTCTGCATACACGAATACGTGTAACAAACCGCCTGGCGCTAACTTTTGGGCGAGTGCTTGTATTCCTTTAATTGGGTCGGGTAAATGATGCAATACGCCGACACAATTAATCAAATCGAACTCGCCAGGTAAGTTTACGGCTTCTTCTAGCTTTAAAAGTTTAAATTCGACCGATTTTGCACGATTTGCTAAAACTCCCGAACGGTTACAGCGTTCTTTCGCTACTTCTAGAGCTTTTTCGCTTAAATCAATCGCGACGATTTCTGCTTCGGGATTGAGGTAAATCAAATAATCCGTTCCCGAACCCGTCCCGCACCCAGCATCGAGAATGCGAATATCTTGGCGCGAGGGTTTTTGTCCGGTACAAAAATTGTATGCCGCTATCCAATTCCAGCGCCAGTTATATCCTGGTGGAGGTTCGTCAGAAAGAGGGTCTGGAGGAAAAGGATAAGTATTGTAGAGTTTGGCAACAGCAGCATTGACGGATTGAGGATCGGACATCTTTAAAAAATACCAACAAAACCTAGTTTATCTAATCATAATTTCATTAGGTTTCAGTCAAAAATTCTAGTTCGCACAGTTAATTAAATAAAGATTGATGTCTATTTTATCAATAATCGTTAATTTTATTGAACGATTGTATCAATAATTAAAACAATCTAAGGACTTTTAAGATTGCGATCTAAAAACATAATACTATCAACGCATAGCACATAAATGCAATCCATTGTTGTAAATAGAACAATTTTTCTAAGCAAAAATAGCTCTAAAAATTATGAAATATAAATCCCTAACAAAAGATCGAGATCGACTTCTGAACTCAATAAGGCAAAACTTCATATGGCAAAAACTATTCAATCGAATGGCATCGTTAAACTAAGCGAGAGAACGTTTAACTCCGATCCTCAGATATCGGGAAATAACATCGTCTGGAAAGCCGATTTTGAGATTTTCCTCTACAACGGTAGCAAAAGTATTCTACTAAGTACCAACAGCTACTACAATGTCTATCCCCAGGTTTCAGGGAATAATGTCGTCTGGTCTGGCTATGAAAAAAGCTTTGGCGAAAATAATAATTTTGGAATATATTTCTACAACGGCAGTCGTACTGTTCGACTAAGCATAAATGTCGATACAGAATCGAGTCCTCAAATATCGGGCAATAACATTGTCTGGGTAGGTAATGACGGTAATGATAATGAAATTTACTACTACGATGGCAGTCGCACGATTAAACTAACCGATAACAACTACAGCGATTCGGCTCCTCAAATATCGGAAAATAAGGTTGTTTGGGTAGGCAATAATGGCGGCGATTCAGAAATCTACTACTACGATGGCAGTAGCACGATTAAACTAACCGATAACAACTACAGCGATTCGGCTCCTCAAATATCGGAAAATAAGGTTGTCTGGCAAGGATTTGACGGTAACGACGCAGAAATCTATTACTACAATGGCAGTCGCACCATTCAACTAACCGACAACAACTACAACGATTCGACTCCTCAAATATCGGGAAATAAGGTTGTCTGGCAAGGATTTGACGGTAACGACGCAGAAATCTACTACTACAATGGCAGTCGCACCATACAACTAACCGATAATAACTACAGCGACGACAACCCACAGATAGATGGAAATAAAGTTGTTTGGCAAGGGGATGACGGCAGCGACATAGAAATCTATTACTACAATGGCAGTCGCACCATTCAACTAACTAATAACAATTACCTGGATTTTGTCCCTCAAATATCGGGAAATAATACTGTTTGGTATGGCAATGATGAATCTCCGGGCAAAAATACACATATCTATTTCTATAAAATTCCACCTAGCCTCGAACTCGTCGGAACAAAAGGGAATGACAGCTTGCGCGGTGGAAGCGGTGCTGACTCGCTTTCCGGTCTTAGCGGTAATGATACCCTCATCGGTCTGGGTGGCGACGACCAAATCTGGGGCGGGACAGGCAACGATATATTAAAAGGCGATAATGGAAGCGATCGCATGAGCGGCGGTCGTGGTAAGGATCTCCTTAACGGTGGAGCCAATAGCGATCGCCTCGTGGGAGGATTGGGAAACGATTCGCTTAATGGTGGGACTGGCGACGATAAGCTTTTAGGAGTTAATGCGTCTTCGGGTTATGGCAGAGGCGAATTAGATATCTTAAAAGGTGGGTCGGGAAGCGATACTTTTATTCTGGGCGACTCGACCCGAATCTATTATGGAGATGGTAATTCCTTAACAACTGGCGAGTCTGACTATGCTTTGATTGAAGACTTTAATCCGACTCAAGATCTCGTGCAACTCAAAGGAAAGGTCGAGCAATATAGCTTAGATTTTTATCGAATTAAGGGTCGCCTTAATGCTGTTTTAAATTACGACCCAGGCATAGCAGCTAAAGACGAAACGATCGCCATTTTTAAAAATATTTCTGCCGATTTGAGTCTAGCGAACTCAGCTTTTGCTTTTATTTAAGCGCGATCGCAACTCTCATAATTTATAGAGTCAGGTGATTTCGATCTTTTTCTCAGACTTTATGACACAATTCTTAACAAAGCCTCTCAGAGATCGCGAAACGTTTTAATCTAGATGCTGACGCAAAAATTATAAACATCTGATTTTAAATCGAGATGTAGCAAGCATCTCTACTCCAAATCAAAGCAAACAAACACTTTTTTTCGTGGGAGATAGTTAAAATCCAATGACTGTTAAGGCAAGTGGTGGAAGCTCATTAGCACGTCCTCAACTCTATCAAACCGTGCCAGTATCTGCGATCTCGCAAGCAGAACAACAGGATCGTTTTTTAGAAAAAGCAGAACTCAATCAATTAATCGAATATTTTCGCTCTGGTAAAAAGCGTATAGAAATTTCCGAGACGCTAACCAAAAACTCCGACCTAATCGTATCTCGCGCCGCTAACCGGATTTTCACCGGAGGCTCGCCAATGGCTTATTTAGAAAAGCCGCCAGTTGAAGAAATGGCAATGGCAGGCGTTGGAGCCAAAGGAAGCGCCAGACAAGCAACAGGAATGGATGTTACCTACGTCGAAGGCGGCGGAGGCGGCGGAGGCGGCATATTTGGCGGATTGCGCTCGATCTTCAGTTCGAGTGGCCCCATCCCGCCAGGATTTCGTCCGATTAATATTTCTCGTTACGGGCCGAGCAATATGCAAAAGTCCCTGCGAGATTTATCTTGGTTTTTACGCTATACAACCTACGCGATCGTTGCTGGCGACCCCAATATTTTAGTTGTTAACACGCGCGGATTGCGAGAAGTGATTGAAAATGCTTGCTCGACCGATGCAACTCTCGTCGCACTCCAAGAGATGCGAGCCGCTTCTAGCGAGTATTTCGCACGGGATACAGAAGCAAAAGCAATTATAACTCAATACTTCGACGTTCTCATTAGCGAGTTTAAAGCATCAACGCCCAACAACAAGCTGCGCCCGCGTCCCTCTACCGATGCGCAAGGCTTAACGCTGCCTCAAAGCTACTTTAACGCATCAGAACGGCGGCAGAAATTCGTCATGAAGCCGGGACTATCTGCGTTAGAAAAGCAAAGCGTTATCAAAGCTGCTTATCGGCAACTCTTCGAGCGAGATATAACCCGCGCCTACAGCCAGTCAATCTCTTACTTGGAATCCCAGGTAAAGAATGGCGATATTACCATGAAGGAGTTTGTTCGTCGCCTGTGTAAATCGCCGCTGTATCGGAAACAATTCTTCGAGCCATTTATTAACAGCCGCGCTCTAGAATTAGCTTTCCGTCACATCCTCGGTCGCGGCCCCTCTTCTCGCGAAGAAGTTCAAGAGTATTTCTCAATTGTCTCTAACGGCGGACTCGCTGCTTTAGTGGATGCTTTAGTCGATTCGCAAGAATATGCAGATTATTTCGGCGAAGAAACCGTACCTTATCTGCGTGGATTGGGTCAAGAAGCTCAAGAATGTCGCAACTGGGGAATGCAGCAAGACCTGTTTAACTACAGCGCTCCTTTCCGCAAAGTTCCTCAGTTTATCACGACTTACGCTAAATACGATCGCCCCTTACCCGACCAACACGTCTACGGTTCCGGTAACGACCCGCTAGAAATTCAATTCGGCGCGATTTTCCCCAAAGAAACTCGCAACCCCAGCAATAGTCCCGCTCCCTTCAACAAAGATACCAAGCGCATTCTCATCCACCGAGGCCCGGCTACTAATAACCAAAATAGCAACCCTTCCGCACGAGGCGAGATGCCTGGTTCTTTAGGGCCAAAGGTATTCCGTTTAAAC
Organism: Hydrococcus sp. Prado102; assembly: GCA_025454425.1. Classification (GTDB taxonomy): domain Bacteria; phylum Cyanobacteriota; class Cyanobacteriia; order Cyanobacteriales; family Microcystaceae; genus Hydrococcus. The sequence goes on from JALOOL010000084.1 coordinate 5,181, forward strand.
AACGAGTTACCCGGTGCTAGCAATGGTTCTAGCGTCAAGTATGGCGAAAGCTCTACCCAGGCAGTGATTCGAGCCGCTTATCGTCAAGTGTTCGGTCGCGATGTTTACGAAGGTCAGCGCTTGAGCGTGGCAGAAATCAAGCTCGAAAATGGCGATATTACCCTGCGCGAGTTCATCAGAATGTTGGCGAAGTCGGACACCTTCCGCAAGACGTACTGGACACCTTATTATGTCGTTAAGGCGATCGAATATATTCATCGCCGTCTATTAGGTCGTCCTACCTACGGTCGCCAAGAGATGAATCAATACTTCGATCTTTGCTCGAAGAAAGGGTTATATGCTCTTGTAGATGCGATTATCGACAGTCCCGAATACGCTCAAGCATTTGGCGAAGATACCGTTCCTTACGAGCGCTATCTAACTCCTGGCGGCTTGCAAATGCGGATGGCACGAGTAGGAGCGATGCGCGAAGATACTGGTAAGCGCGTCGATAAAGAAACAACCCCCCGCTTTGTCGAGTTGGGTCAAGTTTCGGCAGTACGCACCGAACCCGAAATTCAAATGCGCGTCAAGCAAGGTGTTAGCGTTCAACGCGAGCAAACGAAGATCTTCAAGCTTATTTCTACCTTTGATAAAGTTGCGCTCAAGAGTCTTATTGGGGCTGCTTATCGTCAGATTTTCGAGCGCGACCTCAATCCCTTTATCATTCAAACTGAGTTCTCTGCACTAGAAAGCAAGCTGAGCAATTCAGAAATTACGGTTAAGGAGTTTATTGAAGGGTTGGGCTGTTCGGATCTTTACGTTAAAGAGTTCTATACGCCTTTCCCCAATACAAAAGTCATCGAGTTAGGAACTAAGCATTTCTTAGGACGCGCGCCTCTCAATCAGCGCGAAATCCAGAAATACAATCAGATTCTCGCAACTCAAGGCATTCGTGCTTTCATTGGCGCAATGGTCAACAGCATGGAATACGCTCAAGTGTTTGGCGAAGATGTGGTTCCCTATCGTCGCTTCCCAACGCTTCCTGCGGCTAACTTCCCCAATACGGAGAAGCTTTACAATCAGCTAACCAAGCAAAATGAGGAGATAGTCGTCCCTAGCTTTACACCTGCTAAGTTGAACGTCTAGGACTGTGTAAGTTAGTTTTATAAGATAATAGAGGCGCGAGCGATCGCGTCTTTATTTTTGGTTATAACTAATCTTACTTATCAGAGAACCGCGATAATTTCAAAATCTCCTCGAAGCAGGTTAGGCGCACCTGCAAAAATCGCCAATAGCTCTCCAGTTTGACCCAAACCTGCCACACTTTGATTAGCGTTGTAAAATAATGCCCCGTTAACTTGATTGTAGACAATCCTAGCCACACTATTAGCAGCAGCCAGATTAGTATTGACGATCGCAAACTCGCTCCTGACGCTGAAACCTTGACCTCGAACGCTTCTCAAACCAAAACTCGCTCGACCGAGTACGATTTCATCTTGAATGGGCACAAAATCTCGAACGCGATCGCCTCCATTTGCTCTGAAAATAACAAAATCGTCATAGCTTAAACAGCTAAAAATACTACAAATCTCTCACTTATATTAAAATTAAGCACCCCTCACATCCCGAACAGTTTTCAAGATTATTTCTAAATTCTTGAAATTTACTCTTCAGTATTACGATCGCTCGACTCGTAAAAAGGCATTGGCTTAAATCCAAAAACCTTAGCGAACACAACATTAGGAAATTGCTGAATTTGCAGGTTATAAGCACTTGTCGCTTGGTTATAGCGCATTCTTTCTACTGCAATACGATTTTCAGTACCTGCTATTTCATACTGAAGATTGATAAATAGCTGACTGGCTTGCAATTGAGAATCGGTAGCCGCATAATTTTGAAAGTTACTAATTGCGCGATCGACTAATGCAAGTGCTTGCAATTTTTCTTGTTGGGTATTAGCTTGTAAGTAAGCTCGACGAGATTGATTCAAAAGAGAAATAATATCTTTTTCGTGTCGAGCATAAGCTTGAGTAACTCGAATAAGAGAAGGAATAAGATCGGCACGTCTTTGTAATTGATTTTCGACTTGCGCCCAAGCAGCTTGCGGTTGTGAAATAGAATAAGTAAGGTCATTGTATGTTCCAATTGCAACGAGCGCGATCGCGAATCCCATACACGCAGCAATTGTTAGAAATATATGACAGTATTGTTTGTTTTTTTTTGCCGTTCTAACTTTTGCTGGCGTTTTGCTTGAATTTCAAGTAAAGCTAACTCAATCAACCTTGGTGGAATTTGAACTTCTGAACCCGCTTCAATTAGTTCTGGTAATTTGTAACCTTGGTTTTGTTCGGCATAATATTGAGAGGCTAAAGTGAGAACTTCTGAAGCCATATCTTCAGGGATGCGAATCTCTGAATAAGAATATTTCATTTTTTTAATCCTCTAAGTTCGATATTAACAATTAGTCACGTCTTAGATTCCTAGTATTGATTTCAATTTGATTGAGAATATCAACGATCGCAATTGGCGTTTGGGTGACTATGTAATTGCAGAAACATAAAAATCCAACACGAATTAAAAAGTCAACTCCGTTATAGATACTATAGCTACAATTGATTGCAATAATAAGCGAACTAACATAGCCAAGTAATTGAAGAAATTTGAGAATTACGACAAATTGAGAATACATATTTGTTATTACCAACTATCACCAGCACCGCCTCCGCCACTACTTCCACCGCCAAAATCGCCGCCGCTACTACTACTACTGCTGCTATCGTAACTACTACTCGAATCACTGTAGCTACTGCTATCGTAATTACTACTCGAATCACTGTAGCTGCTGCTATCGTAGTTACTACTCGAATTACTGTAACTGCTTTCACCGTTACGATCGCTATTCCAATTAGTAATAATCCAAGTATTATTACTGCTACTGCGTGAAGGCGGGGGAGACGTTAAACGAGGAATAGTTTCCAGTTGTTCTTGATAGTAATCGCAACAATGACATTTTTCGGTCAGCAGACGTTTTCCTTCACTAGAATAAGATGGGTATTCAATAGTGTCCCGATCGCAAGTCACTGTTAATTCTTGACAGTTAGGACACGTTCTAAATCTAGAGAAAAAGGAAGTATAGGCAATTAAAACAGGATGGTGACTACATTTAGGACATTTCCAACCTTCAAATTTGATACTTCCAATTTGTTGAGCAATCTTTTCTGGCTTACTTAGTTCATTATCTACTTGATGTTTATAGACTCTTTCCATCTTTTGTTTGCACGTTGCACAAAAGACAGGACGACCGCCATTACCTCGGATACGCTTGCGTACTTCTTCTGGACGAACATAAACTCTGCACAGACGAAGTAGTAAATAAATAATTAACACGGACGATAATAATAAAACTATCAAACCTGTGAAGTTGCCATTATTTTGAGTCGATATGTAGCGATCTTGTAGGGAATCGTCTGAAATTCTTATTCTCTTTAATTCTTGATTTTCAGAAGCTTCTACAGCATCTATTAATGCTTGAGTTCCCGCCAATGTTCCTTCATCAAAGTGCTTTTGCTTGAATTGAGGAGTAATTTGAGTATTAATAATATTACCAACTTTGGCATCGGGTAAGATTGATTCCACCCCATAACCAGTCTCGATTTCCGTTCGTCGATCGCCAACCGAAATTAATAATAATATTCCATTATCGCGCTCGGCTTTACCAATTCCCCAATAGTTAAATAACTCCGTAGCAAATTGTTTCGGCGATGGAGATGGGGACGTTTCTGGTACGGTGACGACAGCGATTTCCGTACCATTTTGAGTTTCCAATTGAGAAATCATTTGGTTGAGTTGGTCTTCTGTGCGATCGCTGAGAATATTGGCTGAATCCGTTACCCATCCGTTATTAGTTTGTCTGGGATTGGGGACTTCTCGAACCGTTAAAGCATAGCTGGGTAATGCAGAGAATATGGATATCGCGCCGACTATGACTACAATATTTTGTTTGAGTCCTAGAGGTATTGTTTTCATCTTTTTTATCCCTCTTTAATCAAAATTGCACGAGTCAAATCGTATTTTTGTTTTCTCAAATTAACTTTATAAGATTGTTTGGGGTAATGTCAGTCCCCAAAAAAATAGAAATTATTCATAAAAATATCGAATATTTTATTAATAAAAAAGAAAAAAATGTAAAAATATGGAAAAAGTAAAATTTAATAAAGATTTTGACCTCGATTATCGATTTAAAGTTCAAAATTCATTAAACTACAAGAAAAGGCATAGCTGAGATTAATGAAACCCGAACACTGGGATAAATTCCTCGAAGATATGGCTAATTCCTTCGAGTTAAAAGGAAAATATCGAGAAGCATTCTCGATTAGATTTGCTTACGAAAATTGGTATAAAAATGATGAAGAAGTTTGGCAACTCGCTCAAGCAACAAGCATTGAAAGCTACAAAAAGCAAATGACTGACGTTTACAAACAATTTGCTATTTCTAGTAATGGTTGCCCCAATCTTACTCAAGGTATAAAAGGAGCCGGAAAATTTGAAAAATTACGAGTTTGGCTCAAAGAAATTCAGCATCCTCTTTGGCTTAATCGTCTCGCGCCACAACCGCTAGATTCTCCTTTTTATGTAGAGCTTTTACCCGTTGAATTAGAATGTTATCAGGCACTTTTGCAACCTGGAGCATTTGTTCGTATCAAAGCACCACCGCAAATGGGGAAAACGTTATTGCTCGATCGCGTCCTCGCTCAACTAAGAACAAAAGGCTATCAAACCTTACATTTCAATTTTGGATTAGAAGACAGTGAAATATTTACTAGCTATAGCCAATTTTCTCAGAGTTTCTGTGCTGGAATCTCTCAATTATTAGATTTACCCGATCGCCTAGACGATTATTGGAGTGAAAATTTAGGTTCTAATAGAAATACAACCAAGTATTTTGAGAAGTACTTTTTAACAGAAAGAACTAGTCCATTAATATTAGCTTTAAATCGAGTCGATCGCGTTTTTGAACATGAAACTATCGCACTCGATTTTTGTCGTCTGTTGCGAGGTTGGTACGATCGCGCCAGACAAAGCGATCGTCGAGGTGGAATTTGGCAACAACTTCGATTAGTCGTAGTCCATTCTACAGATGTTTATAGTTCTCTAAATATTAACAGTTCTCCTTTAGCGGGAGTGGGTAAAGTGTTTCTTTTACCCGAATTTAGTCCGCAGCAATTAAAAGATTTAGCTCAACGCTATCAATTAAATTTAACAGACGAGCAGATCGAAGAATTAATGAATTTAATTGGAGGACATCCTTACTTAGTCAGACAAGCCTTTGATTATTTAAAAGTTAAGCAAGTTAGTTGGCAAGAATTTTTACAAATTTCCTGTACCGAATCTAGTCCTTTTAGCGATTGTTTGCGCCAGTTATTATGGACTTTGCAACAACAGCCATCATTAGCAAAAGCTTTCTTTGAAGTAGTTACATCCAAACAACCAATATCCTTATCATCCGAGTGTGGATTTAAATTACAAAGTATGGGCTTAGTCAATCTCGATGGAGATAAATATTATCCTAAATGCAATTTATACCGTCAGTATTTTTCGGTACATTTAGAAGAAGTGAATAGATAAAAAACAAAATAGGATAGAGTTTGCCCATCCTACTTGTTTTTCTAACATCATGTTGGCATTGCCGCGATCGCTAAACGTTACTCCATTGGATGTACGTTTTAACATCTAGAAGTTGTGCCATCGTCAAACTTACGTGACTTGTTGCCCAAGGATTGCGCAAGAAGAAAGTATCAGTAGCGGCATTGTAGGAAGTAATCGTGTAAGCATGGTTATTAACAACCCCATACTTAGAACCATTAACAAATCCAGCCGTCAACAGCTTATTAGAATTGACTAAATCGATGAGTTCCTGTTTTGTCATTGCAGGAGTAGAAGTTTCATTGGTCAGAAAACGTTCTGAAGTACTCAAACCTGCAACTTGTTCCATTACATCGCTCATCCAACCCCCCTCGATCGCGCTGTAGGAATCGGTAGAATCAGAATTGCGACTCCATCCAGATTCAGCGAGTTGTGCGTAAGCTTTCTCTGCTAGCGCCACCCATAATTCGTTCGCTGAATTGGTAGCAGAAGCGCCCATGCTAGCGTACACTAATCTTCCATTTGAATCGGTGGGCAAGAATCTATCTACCGTCACGTAATCGGCAACGTTATTGTTAAAGAAACGAACAGTGAAAGTATTATCGCCGTTATCAATAAACATATCTTGGATAAAGGAAGACTTTTCTTGAGCGATGGAAGAAAGCGTTGCTAGATAGTAACAATTACCAAGTTGTCCTTGCTTGACATCATCGGCGCTGATGCCATTTTGGAACAGAGAACCGCCGATCTGACGATAGGTATGAGAACTAGAAAGCGTTGTCGGGCGATCGCTACCTAAGAACCATTTTCCGATCAGATTTTCCATCTGAGTATCGCTGCTACCTGCAAATAAGTTACCAATTCCTGACTTTTGATTGGCAACATTGCCGTTAACAACTTTATCCGAGAGGACGCGAACGAAATCTTGTATCCCAAAACCACTAGCATTGGCGACGATAGTGCGTAAATCTCTCAACTCATCGGCACTGATGACGTTACCATCTTGAGCAACGCGGAAGATAGAGATCGTATCGTTGCGACTCAAAGAACTATCTGCGGCTAAATTCTGCGTCAGATCGCGAATTTCGACATCGAGTAGATTTGTTCCGTACCACTGAGCAGTAATTGGATCGGGAGAAGGTGTAATAATTGATGTTGCCGTTAAGCTAATTTGGTAGTTGGTGCTAATGCTGCCGTAGGGATAAACGCGAACGAAGTAATCGCCTGTATTGAGAGTGGCGCTCAGCGATTCGGCTGTTGCTCCGCCATTCAACGAAGTTTTAATAACGCTACCATTGCGATCGAGTAATTGCACGTCGGCATCGTTGCTCAATCCGTTGAGTGCGAGGCTGAAATCGCTATTGTCGAGCAAACTGAAGCGATAATAATCGTTAGTATCGCCAGTTCCAACTGCATCGCTCATAGTTTGCGTACCGTTGAGAATACCGAGATTGCGAGCAGTTGCTAATGTATTGCCCGCGCCATCTACGGGAACCGCATTAGCCGTTAAGCTAATTTGGTAGTTGGTGCTAATGCTGCCGTTGGGAAAAACACGCACGAAGTAATCGCCTGCGTTAAGGGTTGCACTAATCGATTCGGCTGTTTTTCCGGTATTGCTAGAACTACTGAGGATGCTACCAGCACTGTTGAGTAACTGAACGTTAGCATCTGCACCCAAGCCGTTGAGAGTCAGGCTAAAATTGCTGTTGTTGGTTAAGTTGAAGCGATAATAATCGTTGGTATCGCTAGTATTTACCGCATCATTAAAAGTACGAGTCCCGCTAAGCGAGCCGACATTGCGAGCAGTATCGAGGGTGTTACCCGCGTTATCCATCAATCTAGCGGTTAAATCTAGGGTGTAATTGGTATTCGCGCCGTTGACAGGAAAAACGCGCACGTAATAAGTTCCAGCGTCGAGCGTTCGACTTATCGATTCAGCAGTCGTACCCGTATTGGTAGCGCTCTGTAGTACGTTGCCATTGCTATCGAGGAATTGAACGTCAGCATTAGCGCTCATTCCATTGACGGTTAGATTCAAGCTGCTTCTGTCGCTGACGCTAAAGCGATAGTAGTCGTTGGGATCAATGCCGCCAACATAATCGGTGACTTTTTTGTTACCGTTGAGCGTATTGAAGTTGTTCGCGTTAGTTAGGGTGTTTCCTGCACTGTCTGCGATCGCCGCATTCATATTCAGCGTATAGTTGCTGCTAATGCTACCGTTAGGATAGACGCGAACGAAGTAATCGCCTGCATTTAAGGTTCTGCTTATCGATTCAGCATTCGTTCCAGTTTTATTAGACGTCTGAATATTGTTGCCATTGCGATCGATGAGTTGAACGTTAGCATCGTTACTCAACCCATTGAGAGCAAGATTAAAATTACTTCTACTGCTTAAACTGAAACGATAAAAATCATTGGTATCGGTACTGCTAATCGAATCGTTAAAAGTTTGGGGATTGTTGAGGAGTCCGCCTAAATTGCGCGCAGTGCTTCGAGTATTATCGTCTGGTTCGACTAAAGTCGTTCCTAGTGTTCTACCTGTTAAAAAGTCTTTTGATGGCTGTGTTTTAAAGCTTTGAGAGGCAAATAAGTCAGAATTTTGTTGAGAAGTTAAACGATAGTTTTCAAGATTAATCGAACTATCTCCAACCGATGAGGTTTTGTTAAAAAAAGGGCTGGGCGTAATTAAATCGCTCGGTTCTATTCCATTTATTTCATTAAAATCAAACGAGTTGGATGAATTTGAAAATGAGTTAGAACCTGTTAATAAAGATTCGTCAAACATAAAGATTTTTTGAAAAGGATATCGTTTTTCACTCAAACTTCTATCCTTTTTAACCTTTAGTTTGCTAAGTCTACAATTGTAATTTCTACGGAACTTTTCTCGAAGAACTTTTTAAATCTCGGTATATTTACAGAAAGAGTATATTTAATTAGCTATTGTTTTTAGATTAAAATCGCGATCGCACTCTAGCTCCGCAGCAAAGCCGATCGCCTTTTATATGTGGAAATTACGGAGAAAAAATGCGATCGCACCAGTCATCGATCGGCTAAAACGCATTTTTAGATTGGTTAAATCTATCTCAATCTCTTTGCTATTGCCTATTTCCTTCCCGTTATTCGTGCGTCAAAATTTGGCCTATCTCGATTTAATGTCGAGGCGCGTACATAATTACTAATAACGCCTAAAAGTGCAATCCAGCCTCCCAACAGATCGTACTTGTCTGGGGTAACGCGATCGACCTGCCAACCCCAGAGGATTGATAGCACAATAAAAATGCCCCCATAAGCAGCGTCATAATTGTTTTAGGTTTTTAAACTTGTAAAAAGTTTTTAATTTTTGTTGTGCCTGGTAAATCTTGATACAAAAACTTGGGTTTTCTATTTCTATTATAAACCTATTGCAAAAAACCTATAGCAGTACATAACCTTTGCTTTATCTAGAATCTAATCTAAGTTTTTGTTACATCTGTGGAGAAACAAGGGTGGTTACACCTGTATTGTTATCGAGCATAACAGTTTCTTTAACCATTCGAGAATGACAAGCAGCATCATATCGTTGCATTTATAACTAACGCTTGCATGACTCAAAGAATGTTCGGAAATTGAAAAGGTTGAAATAATGGAACTTCAACAGCCAAATGGCACCAGTGGATTACTGGAAAAAGAGGCTAAGAAAAAAAAGAAGCATGAAATACACCTTCATGGTGAAAGCGAACAGCCCAAACTCAAAAAACTAGACAAGAAAGGATACGAAGAAGAACTAATAAATCTGCAAACCGAACTCGTCAAGATGCAGTATTGGATTAAGCATACTGACTATCGCTTGGTGATACTGTTTGAAGGACGCGATGCGGCGGGAAAAGGAGGTACGATTAAGCGAATTGTCGAACCGCTCAATCCCCGTGGTTGTAGGGTTGTCGCCTTGGGAACGCCTTCAGATCGCGAAAAAACTCAGTGGTATTTTCAACGCTATGTAGAACATTTGCCTGCTGCTGGCGAGATTGTAATATTCGATCGCAGTTGGTATAATCGCGCTGGCGTAGAACGGGTCATGGGTTTTTGCACCGACGAACAGTACAACGAGTTTATGCACTCATGTCCCGAATTCGAGCGGATGTTGGTGCGATCGGGCATAATGTTGCTCAAGTATTGGTTTTCAGTCAGTGACGAAGAACAAGAACGTCGCTTTCAATCGCGGACAATCGACCCCGCACGTCGCTGGAAACTGAGTCCGATGGATTTAGAATCGCGCGATCGCTGGGTAGAATATTCTAAAGCAAAAGACAAAATGTTAACCCATACCAATATTCCAGAAGCGCCCTGGTTTACGGTGGAAGCGAACGACAAAAAACGCGCTCGCCTCAACTGTCTGAGCCATCTTCTGAGCAAGGTTCCCTATACCGATATGACACCCGAACCGATGGAGTTACCGCCCCGTCGCGATGCTCCCCACGATTATGTTCGTCCCCCTCGCAACGAACAGTTTTTCGTACCCTCAGTCTACTAAAAACAATCATAGGAAAATCATTATGAGTTACGACTTGCGCTCTCAGGCAATTTCCCAAGTTATCGACCGCCAACCAATGCCGTCCAAAATTCCCTCGCGGCTAGAGGCATTATGGACGGCGGATGTATTTACGCTCAGTAAGATGCAAGCAAGTCTTCCCAAAGACGTGTTTAAATCCCTCAAAAATACCATCCAAAACGGCGGAAAACTCGATGTCTCTATTGCTGGTATCGTTGCAGCAGCAATGAAAGATTGGGCGATATCCAAAGGCGCACTTTACTACGCTCACGTATTTTATCCCCTCACCAACGCTACCGCAGAAAAACACGATGGCTTCATTTCCGTACAAAGCGATGGCAGCGTAATCTCAGAATTTACCGGAAAAGTTTTGGTGCAAGGCGAACCCGATGGCTCGTCGTTCCCTAATGGCGGACTTCGTTCTACCTTTGAAGCGCGGGGATATACGGCATGGGATGTCACCAGTCCTGCTTACGTGATGGAAACAGACAATGGCATGACTTTGTGCATTCCTACTGTTTTTATCTCTTGGACGGGTGTGGCACTCGACAAAAAAACGCCGCTTTTACGTTCTAATGCAGCAATGAATAAAGCTGCAACCCGCGTTCTCAAACTGTTAGGACATACTGACATTGCGACGGTTAATTCGAGTTGCGGCCCGGAACAAGAATACTTTTTAGTCGATGCTCATTTTGCCCACAGCCGCCCCGATTTATTGCTGACAGGACGCACATTATTTGGAAAACCTGCTGCCAAAGGTCAACAATTTGACGATCATTACTTTGGTGCTATTCCTGAGCGCGTTCAGGTTTTCATGCAGGATGTCGAAGAGAAAATGTATCGACTGGGAATTCCTGCCAAAACCAGACATAACGAAGTCGCCCCCGGTCAGTTTGAGATTGCGCCATTTTTTGAGGCGGCAAACGTGGCAAGCGACCACCAACAGTTAACCATGACCATCCTCAAATGTACGGCAAAGAAACACGGTTTCGTTTGCTTGCTACACGAAAAACCCTTTGCAGGAATTAATGGTTCTGGTAAGCACGTCAATTGGTCGGTAGGGAATGCTACCCAAGGAAATTTGTTAGATCCAGGTAATACGCCTCATGAGAATATGCAGTTTTTGCTATTCTGCGGTGCTGTAATTCGTGGCGTTCATAAATACGGCCCGTTGTTAAGGGCGGTAGTGGCAACTGCAAGTAACGATCACAGATTAGGTGCTAATGAAGCTCCACCTGCGATTATCTCTATGTATTTAGGGACACAGCTAGAAGATGTATTCCAACAAATCGCTACAGGAGAGATAAAAGACTCTATACCTGGCGGAATGATGAACTTGGGGGTAGATACCTTACCTGTTTTCCCCAAAGATCCAGGCGATCGCAATCGTACCTCGCCCTTCGCCTTCACTGGCAACCGATTTGAGTTTCGTGCCGTGGGTTCGGGTCAGTCAGTTTCAGGCCCGCTCGTGGCAATGAATACAATCCTAGCAGACTCCTTAACCTGGGTTGCCGATAAGTTAGAGGGCGAACTAGCCAAAGGAACGGAATTAATTACTGCCGTTCGCACCATCCTCAAAGAGATTATGGAGAAGCATAGCGCTGTCATCTTTGGTGGCGACGGCTATTGTGAGGAATGGCACAAAATGGCGGTTGAGGAGCGCGGTTTATTAAATTTACGCACGAGTGCCGATGCCTTACCCGTTATCAAAGAGAAGCACATCGAAGAATTGTTTGACAAATTAGGCGTTCTTACTCCTGTTGAATTAGAAAGTCGTTTCGATGTTTATTCCGAACAGTACATCAAGACAATTGAAGTAGAAGCCAAACTTGTTATAAGTATGGCAAAAACGATGATTTATCCTGCCGCAGTCAGATATTTATCCGAGCTTAGTAACGCGATCGCTAGTGTAACTGGAATTGGTCTGAGTTTGGACAAGGAAATTGCCTCCAAAGTGGCGGCGCTAATTCAATCGATGATGGATATGGTAAGCAAACTCAGCGCAGCTATGGATAAGCACGACTTTGCTACCATTGAAGAACATATGCAGTATTTTGCCCAAACGATTCGTCCTTTAATGGATAAGGTACGCGAATACGCAGATGCGCTTGAAGGAGAAGTGGCAGACGATTTATGGCCGCTACCCACTTATCAAGAAATGTTGTTTATTAAGTAGGTCTTTTCGCGCAAGAACGACTCAATCGGTTTAACTTTGTAATGACGAAGAAGGAAGGGGAAAATGCTTCTCTTTATTCTTCGTCTTTTTATTTAGTTGCGATCGCTTCTCCTGGCGAGTAATCTTTCGTTGCAGCGCGAAGCTCCCGATGCAGTAGTGAAGGAACGCGATCGGCTAAGGTTCGAGCATCGTCCCATCTCGCCCTCTAGATAAGGCTCGTGATGGTTTCCCCTCAAGCTTTGGTTGAATGGCATGCTCTTTGTTGTCACATCCTTCAGTGCCTAATGCAAAGATAGCCTTCTTCCTTAGATCGTGACGTGCGTTGGATAGTTTGACTTAGAGGTTTCTTGGCGCGATTCATGATGGTGAAGATAATTAAAAAAACCTCCCATAAGTTATAGATTATGTTCTAACTCAAGCAAGAAGATTTATTGTTAAGCTAGATAGTAATTATGTATACATACAGATCGGTACTTAGATTAAAATAAATTGCACAACTTTAAGTTCGATAAAAATAAAAGATTTTTAACTAATTTTTAGAAACTTATGGTAGACGTAGACGAATTTGCCGTGAGGCTAAAAAGCTTTCAAGAAAATCTATACTTACTGTATAAAAACGCCGAAACCAATACAGAAAAACCCGATCGGCTATTAAGTTGTGCTTATAAAGAACTCGGTATTGCTTCGGAAGAATTAGAGGTAGCCATCGAGCAACTGGTCATACAAGCCGAGGAAATGGCAACTACGCAAATACAGCTAGAGGCAGAACGCCAGCACTACAAAAACTTGTACGAATTTTTACCCGATGCTTACTTGCTAACCGATCTTCGAGGAACAATTCTGCAAGCTAACCCAGCGGGTGCGAAATTGCTCAACATCGAGCGGCGGTTTTTGATTGGTAAACCATTAACGCTTTTCTTGTCTCAACAAGAGCGTCGGACATTCCTAACCAAACTCAATCAACTAAGTCAATGCGATCGCGTCCATCAATGGGCGATGCAATTGCAGCCTCGTTACAGCAACCCTTTACCAGTAGTTTTAACGGTAGCTCCCAGCCTCAATAGCGAAGGAAAATTGGTAGCCTTAAATTGGAGCTTGCATGATATAACTCAAGATAAGCAGGTCGTAAATTTGCCAAAAAATAGCAAGACCGACCCAATTGAGTCGCGTCCTAAGCTTGTATATCATCTAGGAGAGGTTATTCCTTTAAATCCCGCAAGCCTTTGGTTAGTTTGTCAGGGTT
>JALOOL010000085.1 GCA_025454425.1 Hydrococcus sp. Prado102
TTTCATGAGGGCGTGTCGCCTGTGCTTTGCCAGGCGTTTATACCGCCCGTCCCTGGACTAAAGTCACAGGGCTTTCAACTGGAAGAATTATGGTAAAGCAATCCTTCGGTAAACCTTCAACATTTTGACCTATAACACGGCAGATAGCACCACTTGTTGGGCAAGTCGTTACGTCTGACCTAACAACCTCCCGCTTACTGCTGGGCAAGCAGCTTGTAAATTTCACGCTTCACTTGAACAAGCAGATCGCGGACTCGATTGGCTTGCTCTAAATTTCTACTCCGAGCAATTTGGGTGACAGCATCATTCAACTCGGTTAAAGTACGCCGTAACTCAATCAATTCAGAAGGCTTACTTTCTGTAAAACTGTCGCGATCGCTTCTTGAATGAGATTGCCGATCGCGATCGCTCAAGAATTGTCTGCCACTCTCTGTAATCGTGTAAACACGCTTGCCATCGACTTCCTCACTGGTCAAATAACCGCCTTCAGAGAGCATTTGAAGCGTTGGATAGACAGAGCCTGGGCTGAGACGGCGAAAGCCACCGCGACGGGCTTCTAGCTCTTTCATCAATTCATAACCATGCTGGGGACGCTCAGATAGAAGCTCAAGCAGAATGAATTTGATGTCACCGCGACGGGTGCGAGGCTTATCTCCCCAATCACCACTAAACGAATCTCTGCGTCCATGTCGCCCACTCATAAAGAATCGATCGCTAGCTCCTTCTACTGCCCATGCTGGCACGGGAATACGCGAATGAAATTGTTTGAACATATTTAGCTCCTTGTCATTGTTTTGACGTATCGCGATATATCGCTTATTTTTTTAATCTATCACGATATATCGGATTCGACAACAACCAATTCTACATCCTTACTCAGTTGTCGATCGCCCAAAGTGAAGCTCTCCTGGGTCAGAAAATAATTTGCTTTAAAGCCTCAGCTAGATATTGATATTGTTCTAACCTGTTATAAAATTGAGCCGAAATCCTCACCAAACAAGATCCATCAATCCAAGGTACAATCGGCACTTCAATCTTAAACTCATCCATTAACTTTGCCTGCAATACGTCCCAAGATAAAGATACTTTTCCTAAAGGAATCGATGCCATCGAACCTACCGTCTCATCGGGACAGGGAATTGCTACCCCAAGCGTATCGCCAAGAATGTGTCTTGCTGCGAGTGCTAACTCTCGATTGCGCATCTGTAACGCCGACCATCCTCCGTCTAATAACGATCCCATAAACCGAATCGCTTCTGGAACGCACAAATAAGGTGTTGGATCGACTGTTCCCATCCAGTCAAATTCTAGACGAAAACGCGATCGCTCCCTACGCGGTGAATTTGCGCCGTGACTAATCGTTAACGGTCGAATATTGGCTTGTTTATCTTTTCTCACGTAGAGAAAAGCCGCACCTTTGGGAGAACACAGCCATTTATGACAATTAGCACTATAGTACGTCGCCCCTAAAGAACGTAGGTCTAGAGACACAAAACCAGGCGCATGAGCGCCATCTACTAGCGTATCCACCCCTCGATGCGTTAATTCCCTTATTAAAGCTTCAATGGGAAAAATGAGGGCTGTAGGGCTGGTAACGTGGTCTAACAATGCTAGTTTAGTTTTGGAGGAAACTTTCTTTAAAATCGCTTCTATAATTTGTTGGGGCGAGTCTAGCGGAAAAGGAACGCTTGCGACGATGATTTTTGCTTGGCTACGCTGGGCGATAAATTCTGCGGTATTGCGACAAGCATTATAGGTATGATTGGTAATTAATATCTCGTCATCTGGCTCAAAATTGAGAGAACGTAAAACCGTATTGATCCCAACCGTTGCATTGGGAATAAAAGCGAGGTCATCCGCATCGATTATAAGAAAATCCGCTAATTGCGATCGCGCTTTATCTAACAACCCTTCTAATTCTCGCGCTAAAAAACGAACGGGTTCGTTCTCGATGCGTTCTCTCAAGAGTTGTTGATAGTTAAGAATAACGATTGGCGTTGCGCCAAAAGAACCGTGATTGAGAAAGTGAATATTTTTATCTAGTAACCAAATTGGCTTTAATTTATCGTTCATTTAAGATGTTAGCAACTGACGAATTATGCAGCTATAAGCTATTTGAATTGCATTTGACCAATGTTTTGATGTATCCACAAATTGTAGGTCAAACTGCTGGCAGATACGCTCAATCTCAATACTAAGCTGTTTGAAATGTTCGATATATCGAAACATCTCTCGATCTGAGTACTGATGCGACCAACAATAGCGATCGCTAACTGCTGCTTGTCGAATTTCATTAAGCTTTTGCAACACATCAACGCGAGGATACCCAAGAAATAGAGAAATGTATCGATCTCCTCGAAAATGCCGAGCGACAGTTGCTGGACTAATGACCGATGAATCAACAATCGTAAGATAATCGAATTCTTTTCCCATGTTCCGAATTAACTTTTTAATAACGATCTCGCTTGGATCTGTCTTTAATATTCCATCAAGCTGAAAGTCACCCGAAAATTTTTCTGGAACGTGTTTTTTTAGAAAGTTAGTCAAACTATCTGCATGAACAATTGTCGATTTTGTATTATTAAAAATCGTGTTGGCGAGACGGGATTTACCCGATCTACAAACACCGCCAATAATAACTGTTCTCATTTCAGTTTCTCTAATTAAAAAGTATTTATTTAAAATAAATTGTTTTATTTATTTGACCTTGCCTAGTTGAAAAAACGACAATAGAGAAAGAAGGAGATTTTATCTATTTTTTCCTTAAAAAACTCTTTTTATCTTATTGGTTTTCAAAATACAAACAAAAATTTTATTGTTTTAGCGTGCGATAAAAAAGATGCTGTTAGGAAAATCGATTTTCATCCTCGGTTGCGAACCTAGTTCATGGTCGTCTCCTGCAAAAAGATCGCGCCGTAAAACTGGTCACAAAAAATTATACTGAATCGAAAAATAAACCCCATTCTCTTGCCAAGTACGCTTCTCTCCTTCCACATCCATCAACGGAATACCCCAATCGAGACGAATCGTTAAATCGTCCCCTTGTTGCCATAGTAACCCCAAACCTACAGAGGCTAAATCGTTGGGATCTGGCGTATCGATATTCGTATTCCAACCGATGCCATAATTGATAAACGGAATCACTTGTAAAACCGCCTGCCAATCGGGAACTCTGAGAACGGGCAAGCGAACTTCTGCCCCAGCAAAAAATCCGTTATCTGTCAAGACTAAATTTTGTCGGTAGCCCATCACACTGCCTACACCGCCCAAGGCAAACTGTTCGATGGGAACTAAACCGCGATCGGCTATTTGTATATTACTCTGAAGGACGAATACCATATCGGTATCCAGCAGACGCACGTACTGACCTTGACCGCGCCAAGCAAAAAAGCGGCTATCGGGAATCTCTTCTACCCCAGGAATGTCAGATGTAATCGTAGAACCGAGTACGCCGCCAAGTCCGACGCTAAATTGCGATCGCAAAGCAAAAACTTCTTCGGCGCTTTGTTGGGTGTAATCCTGGGAAAAACGCAGGGCAAAAACTTTCGTCCGTCCTTCCTCATCAGCACTCAACGAGAGCGGAAATTCATCGAATAGCAAGACTTGATTGTCTCGAAAAGAAGCCGTAAATCCTAAAGCCAATTCTCGAAAGGTTTGTTCGTCAATCGAGCGAATGATGGGTTGGCGATAGGTCAGTTCGTAGGAGCTAAATTCTGAGGTAATATCGGGTTCGTTGCCATCCTCATCGATATCGTCGAGAGGCGGTTCGATGACTCGGTTATCGTTAAGTAGAAAATCGAAACGCAACGTACCGTTGCTGGAAGTTATGGGAACTTCATAGCCTATATTGAGAGCATCGCTACCATCGGTATTTATATAACTGAGCCGCAAACTATCGGCAAATCCGGTTAAGTTAGTGGTATTGATACCCACTTCTCGTTGAAAACTGCCTACGTTGGGAGAACGAGCGTTATTGAGATTAATAAAAGCATTAAAGGTATCGGCTTCTAAATAATCGACTTCTAGAACGCTACTTCCCTGTTGCGAACCCGCTGCGAGTCTAGCGGAGATGCTCTCGATTACGGGGTCGAGTTGTAGCAGTTGCAAGGCTTCTAAGGTGCGATCGACATTTAACGGTTCTCCAATTTCAGCACCGAGACGCGCTTCTACATAACCATCTAACCGTCTCCTCGTTGTAGAATCTATCTCTCTGACTTGAATAGCTTCTAATTTCCCTTCTATAACTTGAATGGTGACGCTTCCTTTTTTTTGTTGTTGCGTTTCTTGAGGAATAGAAATGACTGCCCCAGAAGTTCTATAGCCTTTTTGAGCATAAAAGTCAGCTACTTGCGAAGCGATTTGCAGTAACTGGCTAAAAGAATAGGTTTCATTCTCAATCGAGCCAATCGTTTTTTCAGTCCCCAAAATTTTAATTTCGCTTAATTCTTCGGCACTAAAGACAGTATTGCCCGTAAATTCAAAATCGGTAACGACAATCGTTTCTGAGACTGTTTCGGGGGTTTGTGGCGATGGCGTTGGCGGGATCTGAAGCGGTTCTTCTGGCGGTTGTTGGGGAAGTGGGACGGGAGTTGGTGGGGGGGACGGCGGTAAGGGTTGAAAAGGAGCCGTATTTTGAGCGATCCAATACTCTTCGAGAACTTGGTTTAACTCATCTCTATTGCCCGTAGATTCAAAATCGGTAGCGTCAATGGTTCCTGAAACTGTTTCGGGGTTTTGAGTCCCCCGGTGAATCAGAGATTGCACTCTTGGACTCAATCCCTTGTTCTTGTTTGTCACTCTTATACAGAGGCATCCCTCTGGAGGGGCTGTGTGGCGAGGATACCTCGCCACCTTGTATGCCCCGTCCTTCTGCCTTTCTTGTTGAAGCGGTTTTTCTAACGCTAAAGGCTCAAAAGGAATCGTATTTCGAGCGATCCAATACTCTTCTAGAAGTTCGTTTAACTCATCTGCTCGTGCAGGCGCATCAAAATCGATCGCGCTGCCAATTGCTAACACGAGGATTATATGCCAACAGAGCGATGACGCTAGAAACTTTAAATTTGCGATCGCACTACTAGCACGATCGATTGTTTTGCCCAAAAATTGGGAACGAACTGCGGACACTTTTTTACTCACACCAAGGGGGTCGAATCTTACTCGACCAAAAATCGGATAAATTACGCAAGAATTATACTAATTTATCACCTGAATGGTTTTAATCAACCAAAGATCGCCTTGGCGCACTAATTCGTAGCGAACTTGTAAATTCTCGTCGTAAGAGCGTCCTTTATTTATTTGTCCGTTTTGATAATATTTAGCGGTTTCTCTCACCGAAGCTTCTACCGTAGCGAGATCGGGTTTTTGCGTGTCGGTTTTCAATGACTTCACTTGCAATTCATGTTGATACTGCCAATAATCGTCACTATTCTTGAGTTTTTGAGCGCGATCGCGCCACTGCGATCGCAAAGATCCCGTTAAAATTTTATCCAAGCTTTCAATTTGGTGCTGTTTGCCAAACGCCTTAGATTTACTAGTAAACCAATTCTGAATGACTTGTTCGGCTCCTTGCTGGGTTAATACTGCTGCTACAGCAGGAATGACTTGTGCGCCAGCAGACGGGATTGTCAAGGGAGGACTAGCGAGTCCGATGACTAATTGTTCTCCTGTGAGCGCTGCTAAAGGAGAGCGGCTTGCTTGAAACCAGTTATTCAATGCCAAGCCAGATGCTCCCAATCCTAAGAGTGCTGCTATTCCTACGAGCAAGCGTCTTCTTTTAAGCGCGGCTCGCGATTTCCCTTTGCGCCCTGAAGGATGCTGTGGCTCTTGTCTGTAGCCTTTTGGCGGGTTGGAACGCTTTCTGCGACGGCGCGACGTTTCTTGAAGAGGTTGGCGGTATCCCGTCACTACCATTCGCTCTCTCGATAATTCCTGAGTGTCTTCAGCACTCTCCTTAAAATTAACTGCGCCTTGCTCGTAACGAGAGGGTGTTGGAGCTAGTGGTAATGTTGCCGTCCGTCCGCCATAGGTTTTTGCGAGTGGCTGCGGCTCGTCGCTGTAGTAACCCGTTTGAACGGGTCTTTGTCCTTGTAAGCTCGATGGTCTTCTCGCTCTAGTTTTTGCCATTGTTTCTCCTGTGGTTAGTGATTCCTCATTTTCTATAAACGCTTCGCTTTGGATCTCTTCGAGAGGTAACTGTTCTAAATAAGTCTGAACTTCGCGATCGGCAAAATAATCTTTTAAAGAGGCTTTTTGGTCTTTTAAATCTCTAAAATGAGAAAAAACTTCTGTTTGCAGCCAGCGCTCTTCATAAGCGCACAATCCCCGCAATAAATCTGGTTCTCCCTGGGATTGTTGGCGAATAAATTCGAGTGCTTCGTCTTCGTGACTTCCTTCTAGAGCGAGACTCGCTTTTTCTGTCTGTCCGAGCAATAAGTAGCAAGCGGCTTGTTCTAAATGAACGTCTTGGCGCTTGCTAAGCTCTTCAAGCAGAATATTTGCCCGAACGATTAGTTCGGGTTGCTTTTGGGCAAATCCTCGCGCAATCAAAGCATAAATCGCCAAATATTTAGCAACGGCTGAGGGTCGCTCGGCTTCTGCTTCAAATAGTTCTTGTTGCTCAAGAGCGGTTAAATAAATTCTGATCTGCTGAATAAAACGCAAGCAGTCGTCGATGTCTAATCCAGAGCGATCGTCGCCTTTTCCATCGATTCCGCCGCGCTCTTGCAGCATTTCTTGAAGTAGTTTTAATCCTTTACGTCTTTCGCTCGCTCGTTCTTCGCTTAGGGATAATAATTCTAAAATTCGATAAGGTCTTAATTTGTATAATTCTGCACCAATTTCGTCTCGAACGCTAAAAAAGAGCTTTTCTGGCTCTAATAGAGCTAGTCCTCTGTTTCCCGATTCGGAAGCGTTTTCGTATTCTCCTTTGTGCCATTGCTCTCGGCTCACCTCTAAATTCGCCAGCGCTAGCGTTAAGATAACGTCGCTCTTTAAAGCTTTTAGCGCGTCTGTGCCTTTTCGTTCGAGACTGTTGAGGAAAGGATAGCCAAACTCGATAACGCGATCGTAAGCGCCGAGTTCTTGAAAAATTAATAGCGCTCCAATGAGGCGATCGCTCTCGATTTCAAGCCTCGGAGGATTGAATTCGGGGGCACTTTTTTGTGAATCGTCCGTCTCTGGTAAAGAGGCTTCGTCTTCAGACTCTACTTGCGCTTCGTTTTCTGGGGCTACAAACTGTCGGTCGTATTCGGCTCGTTTTTGAGGGTCGCTAAGAACCTCATAGGCGAGATCTAGCAGAGATTTACGAGCGGCGATCGCGACTTCGCTATATTCGAGCCTCGGCAATTGCAAGCTACGGTCGGCATGAGCCTGATGCAGTTGTTCTTCACTTGCCTGCATCGGGATTCCTAATATTCTATAGTAGTCGAGCGGAATTCTCACAATTAGGTTCCTCAGAGCCGATTCAACTTGCAAATTTTATTTTCTCAAAAATTTTACTCAAACGCGATCGCGAAAGCCAATAAGCCAAAGTTGTCTTTAGGCAAAATTTTAGCTTAAAGACTTTCAGTTAGTAAAATAAATATTTAATTTTTCTATCTTAAGGGAGAGTACAAGAGCAATTTAGTTACAACTAAGCTATTTAATCTTAAAATAAAAATTAAATTTAGCTTCTAGACAAGCGAGCAGTTGTCTGAATACCGCCTAGAGATTGCCAGGTAGTATATGTTATGGTGTCTCAAATCGATTCAATTGAGTTTCTGAGTTTTTCAGTAGATAATCTCAAATATTAATTGTTGTTAAGACTATAGAGACAGTATGGTTTCCGAACGCACTTTACCCGAATTTAATACAGCTTCAGTCAAAATTACCAGAGAAGAAGGGCTGATGCTCTACGAGGACATGACTCTCGGACGCTCTTTTGAAGACAAGTGTGCCGAAATGTACTATCGAGGCAGAATGTTTGGTTTTGTCCACCTCTACAACGGACAAGAAGCTATTTCTACTGGAATTATTAAAGCTTTGCGTAGGGGCGAAGATTATGTGAGCAGCACCTATCGCGATCACGTTCACGCACTCAGTTGCGGCGTTCCCGCTCGCGAAGTTATGGCAGAATTATTTGGTAAGGAAACTGGATGCAGTAAAGGTCGTGGCGGCTCGATGCACATGTTCTCTGCCGAACATAAACTTTTAGGCGGCTATGCGTTTGTAGCAGAAGGAATTCCCGTTGCAATGGGCGCAGCATTTCAAGCTAAGTATCGACGAGACGCGATGGGAGATGCTAGCGCCGACCGAGTTGCCGTCTGCTTTTTTGGCGATGGGGCGAGCAATAACGGTCAGTTTTTTGAATGCCTCAATATGTCTGCCCTTTGGAAGTTGCCCATTCTTTATGTGGTTGAAAACAATAAATGGGCAATTGGTATGGCACACGATCGCGCGACTTCTCAACCAGAAATTTATAAAAAAGCTAGCGTCTTTGATATGGTTGGCGTTGAAGTTGATGGAATGGACGTTCTCGCCGTCCGTAACGTCGCCCAAGAAGCGATCGCTCGCGCCCGTGCGGGAGAAGGCCCGACCTTAATTGAAGCGCTTACATATCGCTTCCGGGGACACTCCCTTGCCGATCCCGATGAGTTGCGTTCTCAAGATGAAAAACAATACTGGGGCGCGCGCGATCCCATCTCTAAATTTGCTGCTTACTTGTTAGAACATAACTTAGCCGATGGCGAAGAGCTAAAAGAGATCGACCGTCGCATTCAAGCTACCATCGAAGATGCCGTTAAGTTTGCTGAGGAAAGTCCAGAACCCAATCCCAGCGAACTTTATCGTTATATCTTTGCCGAAGATAAATAACTTAAAAAATAAGGATTGAATCTCGTCTTCTGTCTCAGAATATTTAAAGCACTAAATTGAGCAAGAAGGTTGAGATTCAATTATGAATTAAGAGCAGTAGCGACTAAATTGTCTACACTGTTTGTGCTTCGTTTGGGTTTTCGCGGGACACAGACGCTGAAGGCTCAATCTGATATTTGACGAGATTGGCTAAATCCTGCAATTGCGCGATCGCTTCTGCACCTTCTAGTTTCATTAATTCGCGATCGTCTCGCATTTCCGTCCAAGTGATCCCGTAGTCAGAGACTAAAAAACGGATCAAGTGATTTTCTCCCAAGCTAACCATAAATGAGGCACTATTCATCTGACCGCCACAAGTGTAGCAAGAAGCCAGATAACCTCGATTTTCCAGAACAATCGCCAAAGCTTGGAGATTCATTACCAAGTCCTTGACAAATTGACGGTGTTGCTGTGCTAGTCGTATAAACACCTTTAAACCTCCTGACAACACTCCCCATTATAAAATCTTAAGAGTTTTTTAAGATTTTATTTTTAAGAAATGAAGTAAAATTCACAACGTTTCTTCATTTAATGGCGATCGCATGACA
This sequence comes from Hydrococcus sp. Prado102, assembly GCA_025454425.1. GTDB lineage: Bacteria > Cyanobacteriota > Cyanobacteriia > Cyanobacteriales > Microcystaceae > Hydrococcus. The sequence goes on from JALOOL010000085.1 coordinate 9,438, forward strand.
GCGCTGCGCTTTGCGCGATCGCGTGATGATTCTTGCACTAGGCTAGCTTTATTCTCTCGAATTGCCCAGTATCAAGAGTTACACTTAAGCTTGAAGATAGTTATCTATAGACATGGTGCCCAATGGGGGGATAGCTTTCAACATAAGCGAGACAGAACTTAACAAATAAGACAATGACGATTACTCAACTATTTAATGTTTCCAATCTCTTTGTTTTGCCATTCTGGGCATTAATGATTCTTTTGCCTAACTGGGGAGTCACCAAAAAAGTAATGGAGTCGCATCTTCCCTTTATTGCATTGGCTTTGCTTTATATTTATTTTTTTGTGGGAGCAATTACGCCCGAATCGGCACAAGCCTTATCAAGTCCTCAATTAAGCGATCTGGCTAGAGCGTTTTCAGACGAAGCAGTCATGGCGACGGGATGGACGCATTTTTTAGTCATGGATTTATTTGTCGGAAGATGGATTTATTGGGAAGGACAGCGTACTGCCGTTTGGACGCTGCATTCATTAATTCTTTGCCTGTTTGCCGGACCTGTAGGGTTGTTATCCCATCTTGTAACGGCATGGATTGCTCGACGATTTTCGGGGGCATCACAGACCGGCGACCAGTTATCAGTGACCAGTGACCAGTGACCAGTTTTTTAAAGTCGAAAGTCGAAAGTCGAAAGTCGAAAGTCGAAAATAAATATTCTTTCTTGTCTCCTTGTCCTCTTTGTCTTCAAAAATCTTTCCCTTTCTCCATTCACCAATCCCGATCGCCAGTCCCCAGTCCCAAATTAAGCCATTTTTTTTGGAAGACTCAGACCGGATTGTAAACTCAGCAAGCGCAGCCACAAAGCCGGATATTGTTTTTCTAGCCAAGGTTGCGACTGCTTGAGCCAATTGGAAAGCCATCCACCGAAAAACCAATTTTTAAGCGCATCGAAAGTAAATTCCCAATAAGCACCCAGCCAGCGCAGTAAATCTCGACTTCCTGCCATTTCCCAAATCCACCATAGTAAAGCCGGATTTTTACTAGCAGCTTTGAGAGCAAGTCGAGTAAACATCAACCAAGTGGTTCGATCTTTAATAAAGGTTTCTGCGACTTCTGGGGGTTCGTCAGCCAGCAAACCAAAAAAGGTATTCAGCATGGCGTTGATGCGTTCGGGAGGTAATGTTGCCCCCGTTGGAACCATCATTCCTTTAGAAAATAGCCAAGTAACAGCAACATTGCTTTGATAGGCGCGAATCTGATTTAAATCTTCTGCGCTTAACAAGTCGTGTTTTAGGGAAGTATCAAGCAATGCAGTCAAACGGCTCAAATTCCTGACCAGAGAGCCAAAACCTGTAAAAATTAAAGGAGATTGCAACGAGGCAGCATCGCCGATCGCCAGCAAACGGTCAAAGGCTACGGCGCGATCGCGACTTCCTACGCTAAAATGTCCTGGAATATAGCCAAAAGTTGGTTTTTTCCAAACTAATTTCTCCAGATCGCAGCGTCGATACTCTGGCAGAATTGTAAAGAAATCTTCATACATTTCTAATAAAGAACCAGGATTTTCGGGGTGTACCTGATGGTAATGGAACAGGTAAATGGTTAGTTCGTCTCCTGCTGCTGGAAATAACTCCCAAATCAATTGTCGTCCGCGCGAGATATCGCCGTGGGAGTTGAGAACGTCGCCATATTTTGAATCCCAGACTTCGGGTTCAAATCCTTCTACAACAGCGCCTACCGTAGGACAGACGCTATCAAAAGTACGTTTGCCATTAAGTTGCCACGCTATAGGCGATGCCGTTCCCATTGCGTCGATTAGCAAGCGTCCGCTTACTTGTTTGAGTTCTCCTGTGGGCAAGTGTACCAGTTGAATCGCCACTTGTGATGAATCGATATCCGCACGAATAAATTCAGTTTCGTCCCAAATTTCTCCGCCTGCTTGACGTAGTTTTTCACCGCATAAATCGAGTAGTTTATCGGATGCGATCGCGATATTCAATACCGTTGGCGTGTGTAAAACGGCAGCTTTTAGATGGGTTGGCAAATTGCCATCAAAAAATTTATTGAATCCGTCAATATATTCTCTGGCAATGAGACTTTCAAATTCTTGGGTTGTAAATAGTCCCAAATCGATGAGATTTTGAAACTCAGAACGAGAAATATTCCACTCGCGATTCATTCGTCCGAAAGGCAATCTTTCGATAAGTAGGACTCGATACCCCAACTTCGCCATCACCGCCGCATGAATCGCCCCTAATGCCCCTCCAATATAAATTAAATCGTATTCTATTGAAGAATTTCCTTCTGCCTTCCGATTTTCAACTTCCGACTTTCGACTTCCGACTTTCGACTTCTTAAACACTACCTGCTTTGGTTGTTGGGGATCGCTAACACTTTCGCGCCAGCGTTTTTCCCACCAGTAAACCCGTTGAAGATCGTATTCTCCTTTGGGCATCTTTTTAAAGAAATGAACCGTTTTTGGGTAGTGTGAATCTAAAGCTTCAAATATAGATTGTTTCTTTAGATTTATCTCTGGAGGTTTAGGATATCGTTGAGGAAAGCGATCGCTCAAATCGGTTGTTAATTGTTGTACAATTCGATTCTGCTCTCGAATATCTCGTTCTCCCCAGCGAAATACTTTTAAATAAGTAGTTCTCTGCAAAGACCAAACAAAAATAGAAAGTTCGCTTTCGGGAATTGCTTGAGATCGCTTTGAAGTCTCTTGAGAAAATTGTAGGCGAACGCCATCGGGGGTAATAAGTTTTTTACCAATCGTGGGTTTCCACTCTTGATGTAACCAAGCAAGTACGCTAGCTGGATCTGGGGTTGGAACTTCTCTATAGAGGATTTCACGCATTTCTATTTTTTCTATATCTAAATAAATACCAAATAATACGGACTCAATTAGTGGTGAAAATAAGATAGACTCTCTTATACTAAATCCTTAAAATGACTTTAAAAAAGTTTACAACTATACCACTAACTGTAAAATTACCAGAGGTTATTGTGAAGCCGTTATGAATCATGCTATTCCAGTCAATCCCGAACAAATAGTCGCACTCCGTCAAAAACCCGTTGATGAAGAGATAATTGCCGTGGCGATCGCAGGTTTAGTTAAAATGGCACATTCTCAGGGACAATCGCTGGAAGATTTAACGGCTGAGGTGTTAGAAGACGATCCAATTCTCGATCGCGTACAGAGACTCTGGCTTAGTGAGATTGTAACTCAAGCTTGGAAAACTTTAACCTAAGTATTTAGCCGGAGCGAAAATCGAGTTAACCCGATCTTAGTGGGCATTGCTTGTCACAAGCAATGCCCATCATTTTTATCGGTGACTCCTGACCTGTTACCAGTTATTAACGATTATATTTTCTACTTTCTTCAAAACCCGATCTGGGTTAGCTTTGAAAAAACTTTTAGGTTTGGGGCGAACTAATGTTACTTTCTCAAAAGTTTTGGGAACTATAAAAGTATAGAAAAAAGTCAAACAACCAACCCCATGATTTCTCAAACTCCTACCAAATCCCAACAAATCTCTCATGCCAATTGGTCTTTTATTCCTTCTGCTATCTCAGCTACAGCAGGCGTAGTTATTGGTTTAGTCATCGGCAGTTTTTTAGGATTGGTTTAAGCTACAATTACCCATCTTTATACGAAGTTTCAAAGCGGTCATAGTTCTCCTCCTATTAAATAAACCTAGCTAGTGATAGCTAGGTTTTTTGTTAGAGAAGATTAAATGCGTGCGATCGCGATTTTTAGTAACCTCTTAGCGCCTCTTCACGCTTGGATATTGCCCAAACAGCATGAATACTACCAGGAACCCAACCCAAAAGTGTTAACAGGATATTAATCAATAAAGTCGTGCCTACTCCGTAGCTTAGAAAAACTCCGACTGGGGGTACAACAATTCCAAGAAGATATTTTGCTAATGTCATATTAATAACCTATTTTCTTTAATCAAACACTCTTTAATCTTCTCGAAATGACCTGGAAACTTATCTTCGTTTTCCTGGCAAGTCATTCACATCACAAGTCCGCGACAGCGAAGTCATCACTTGGTTGTTCGCGGGCCACAAAAGACGCTGTGCAGCGCTGGAAGCAGCATATAACGTAAATGCGATGTGATAACATTTTAAGACTTGGTGAACGTTTGACTTGATTTCTTCATAGTCTCATCTGTTCATCTTACAGCAGCCCTTGTGCCAAAAAGAGTTCAAGGGTCAGATGTAGCAATGGCGTGTACTGATGGAGCTCATACAAATGTTTTGGTTGTCGCGGCCTGGTCTGCTTTGGTTTGGCCGTGAAGCTGCTTCAAAGTTTGGCCTTCATAACAAGCACCCACTTCTTATTCGTTTACCGTTACTTATTGATGCCACGAAATACTTCTAAATCTCTCAGCAAAGGTCCATGTTCACTTCTTCTCTAGGATTCAGAGGATAGAGATTTGAGTCTGTAATCTGCCCTGGGAATGAAGGAAGGCTTGAAACGATTGAAAACTTACCTTTGGCCATAAGCATCAGCTAAGGACAAAGTATCCATGATCATGCACTCAATATCGTCGTCGAGTAGAAATTCTCTGATCAAACATGTAATCCACAGCTCTCTCTCTCTCTCTCCCTCCCTCCCTGTCTCTTCGTGGTTCATGTTCTCTTGTCTCACACATTTTTTTTTTCTTTTCTATCTTCCGTGAAGGTTTCTGGACCACTACGAGAAGATCCAGCTGAGGGGCGTCGAGGTTGACGACGCCGGCGACCTCGACGACGACGGCGGACTCGGGGGATCGCGGAGGCTCCTGCGGCGCGGCGGAGGCGGCGCACAGCTCGTCCACTCCGTGCCTTTGTCGTACAACCACGCACAGCACCTCATATCAGGTACGTCGCCCGTCGTTCCGGTTTTCCCAGACCATTCACTTTGGACACAAAGCTGGAAAGGGAATGGCGAAACAAGCAGTTGGATGTTGAGAAGCTGCTCAGCAAGAAAGACGAAGATAAAAACGAATTTCTGAAGAGTTCTTTGGCGTTTTGGTGTCAATGGATTGATTGGGACTGTCTCTTTCTCTTTGGAAACATTCTCTATTTACTACCTCTTTCACAAAATTCTCTGATGAAGCCGGTGTTCGGCCTAATTAGAGTCCACTTTGAAGAGACAACTTTGAAGTTACGGTCTTAAGTTTATGTTACAATTTCAAACCCCAGCTGTGACTGGCAGTGAGACTATTTCATTTTGACACCTTGGCCAATCAAACACTACTGAAGGCTGTCATCCTGCAGTTGACTACAATACTGCCATTACCATGCTGTCAAATTTACCACAGGCATTAGATGTGAAGACCGCAAGAAAAATTTGTCAAGACGAAAGACGACATTGGTGCCATCATATAGGCCTTGACTCCCTCTTCAAGAAAAGCCTGAACATCACCCTCAAGAAACGAACCTTTTCAGACAACAGACGGATTTGTGAAACTGTTTTAAAACCGGGGTTTGAAATTTGTCAAATTCTAAATCAGGTTGTAGAGTCTTAGCTCTTCACTTCTTTGTGAAATAGATACCACCAATCAGACCAATGGTTTTCTGTGATCAAGCTCGATCAGATGTGTGCTTTTTTCAGCTTCTTATTGCATGATTAACCCTTGTTTCACTGCTGGAGAGCAAATCGGGGTTTGAAATCGTCACGAAATTTTTGGACACTTGAAAACGATCATCTTTACATCTACAGTAAACGGAGTGAGCAGATTCAAATAAAGTGAAAAACGGTGTTCAAGATTGTCACAAAATGGGAGTAGAAAGAAAAATCGAGCATCTTTTATCATAATGATCCATATTTCAGATACATTCTGTGATCTCCTTTTGCAATGATTTTTTTTTTCTCTGGTGAAGTTTTGGTCAACGAAGTTTTCCTAATGTAATTTTTTCTTCTTTCTTTTCTATCATCGTCCCAGATGCAACGAGACAGCAGCTCGAGCTCGCGCCGCTCTCCTCCGGTCCGTCTGACTACGAGAAGCTGCTGTTGTCGCTGTCGTCGCCGTTACCCAACGAGCAGGAGCTGGCCCTGAACATTCTCACGCTGTTGTGTTCGGAGGGGAGCAAGAATCCTCTCAGGCTCGACAAGTGCCCGCACCTTGTCGACTACTTGGCCTTTCACGCTGGCGTCTTTCGTGACGGTATGTATGCCCAACCTAGCCTGTCCAAGCGGCTAACGCACCTAATCTGTTACTGCTACCTGTTTTTTGTTTTTTGTTTTGTTTTCCCTTTTCTCTCTTTCGCTGCCGACAAAAAAAATCGACATAAGATTAACATCTAAATTGCAAATAATTATTAAATTCGCAAATAATTTATTAAATAATCTAAATTGCATGTCAAAGATTCTTCCAAGATGAAGATTGAAAGATTGGGAAAGGTAGAAAATTTGGCAAATATGTATATGGATAAGGTAGAAATTAACGATTTCAAAAATTTGGCTAAGATAAACAAATCAAAGGATGGAAAAGTGGGCGTTAAAACTTTGCACATATATTGATGTTAACCAAATAGAAACCACGGAATTTCAAAAATCTGACAAATACATATTTGATAGATTGGGATGTTCAAATGGTTGCTAGGAACTTGGTAAACATGAGCATTGGTAAAGTAGAAGTCGAAACATTTCAAAAACTTAATAAGATACAGATTGACTGGTCATGAAGATGTCGTTTGAAGTCATGGAACGTTAGGAATTTGGTAACTATACACATTGATTAATTATAGATCAAATGGTTGGAATGATTTGGTAATGAGGTAAGTTATCGGTTGGTGAAATGGATGTTAAAAATTGGCAAAAAATTGGCATGAATCAGCTCAATCAAGTCAAGTCTTGTTGTAGGGGAAAGAACAAAAAACTTTCCTGTTCTTTTCTCTACAAGACGATTCAGACCAAAGAACCCAACCTGACTTAACCTAACCTGAACATACAAAATCATGCTAGATTAGACCAATTAACCGTGTTATTGGTGTTAGACATTTTACAACTAGAGTTTCAGCATGTAATTCAAAAAGCTTCCGTGGCGAAAATAACATGTAGAGGAATGAATAATCTACAAACCCAATTTTTTTTTCCCAAGATTATTATAGAGTCAGACTAAAGAATGTTATAGTCTATAGTGGATCTGAAGAAGCGGGCAAATGAATATATACAGTAGAGCAGGTTATAGAATTGGGAACTTTTGCTTAGTTTGGTAACTATTAACTCTTCAATCTCTGATTTTAACCGTTATCGTTGTCTGAAAATCAGCAAATTATTCAATGAATATCGTTCCTAGCCTCTTCAGCGTTTACTAGTTCACAAACTTACCTAAATTACCTGATCAAAGAAGGTTAATGTCTCTTTCTTTTTGGTATTCAGAATCTCTGAAAACGCTGTACAAAGACTACGTGGAGAACCACGAGCTGCCCGACATGGGCGTCTACTGGTCGGACGCCATCCCGGACACCGCCATCCGAGAGTCCCTCCTCCGCACCCCGCCCGTCCTCCACGCGGTTGAGGGCCTCAAGCACCCCCACCCCCGCCCCATAAAAACTGAAAACGCTCCAACGACAGACCCCGAAGCAGAAGAAGCGTGTCAAGACGTTTTGATGAAAGAAGAACCCGCCGCAGAAGTGGTCAACGACGGTCTCAGTGACGACGAGGACGAAGAAGACGAAGACGTCGACGAGGTGGCTGGAAACGGCGGGAAGGCCAAGGCCAAGGACGTGCTGTCTGACCACAGAGTGTGGGGCAGGCGGCACTCGGTCCACGGCGCCGCCGGGTGTGGTGGTGCGGCGGCGGCTGGGGCGGAACACGACGACCTGCGGACGGTGTTTGCGCCGTCGCGCGGCGTCGGTGCGACGGACAAGTGCGGGCAGAGGGTCTCGCGAATATCGCTCATCTTTCACAACGCGAGCTTTGAGCAGCCGAACGTCCGTGTCCTTGCCGAGAGCGCCACTTGCCTTCGGTTAGTGCTACTCGCAGATGTCTCGAGGAAATTGAACGTGTGGGAAATTTAGTACCGTATCATCATATGTAAATGTCACGTACGGTTAAAAAGCAGGAATGAGGAAGACCTGTAGTCAGGGATGGGAGGTTCAAGGTTTAGCTTCAAGGGTCAAGGTTCTGAGGTTTGCCTTTTTAGGTGGCAAAAGGTTTGAGGCTCAAGGTTCGACCTGCCAGGAAAACTTTTTAAGGTCTAGGTTTGAGGTTTGACACGCAAGAATTTTTTTGTAAGGTTTAGGTTCAAGGTCCACTATAAACGAGCAAAAATACATCGGCCCTTAAACCTTAACAATTTCAATACCAAGCACTCTTTTTCTAGCTCGCAAACCCCAGAAATCAGAACTGACTCTATGCGTTTAACTTATTGCTTATAATCACGGTGGACTACTGTCAGTTCATTCAGCCGTGCGATTGAAACAAAAAAGGAAAATCACCCATTTTGAAGTTTCAAGGTTTGAGGTTCAACGTACCCAGGTTCACAAATTTCAGCGGCAAAAGGTCCGAGGTTCAAGGTTTGTCCATTCAGGAAAAAAATAATAGGTTCGAGGTTTAATGTTCAAATTTCCAGGAAAAATATTATAGGTTTGAGGTTCAAGGTTTGACCACCGAAAAAATAAAAAATAGGTTCAAGGTGTAAGGTTTGCATTGTGGAAATCCCCTGAACCTCCCATCCCTGCCTGTAGTATAGTTAGATATTTCAGGTTTGATCGTGTTTCGTCCAAAATTGAGCGTAACCTTGCTTGACCGTGCCTAATTTGGCCAGACAAACCGTATTTGACGTTTTCTACTTAATTTTAAGTAGAATTCTCAAAAACTTTTATGTCAGATTATAACGTGTACGGTTTGTCAGAAGTTCGACCTAGAACTCAGACTTTCCTGGGAAAAGCAGATATGAAGATCTGTAATATGGTCGGTTTTTTTCTTTTCAAGCGTGAGCTTGTTTCTTTGACTAAAAACGTTGGAACATGTTACAAGTGTGATGTTGTAGAGTTTGTAAAATTCACGAGAAAACGATAAGTCATTAATCATTAGTGGTCCTAGTTCGAACTTCTGACAGAATGTGGACGTTACATTTTGTCTTGAAATCATAGTTAAGTTCTGTTGAAAATTAGGTTGAAATAGTCAAAAACGGTTTGTCTGGCCCAATTAGGCGCGGCTGAGCAATGTTTGGTTCAATTTTCGACTATTAGGACCAAACAAAACAAATATTCAATTTTGGACCCAAACAAGCTAGAAAATTATTCACCTTCCCTTGAATCTCTCAAGAATGTGTATCTCATAAGAACTTGTGTGAGATCGTGCTCAAAGGCTGAATTCATTTTGTTGCATTGTTCTCTTACTTTGCAGTTGCTAGAGAGTCTATATCGATGCAAATCCTAAATTGTGATCACATTTAGTAGCGTTTGGCTATACTTGGCTATGACGTGGCCGTTGGGAAACGTCCAGAAAAAGTTCTATTTCAATTACACACAATCTCATTCACGCCCACTACTTACTCGACAGATTTCTCCTCGCCTGCGTCCACGCCGCGTCCGGCGGCGGTTCCGGCGTCCAGCTGT
>JALOOL010000387.1 GCA_025454425.1 Hydrococcus sp. Prado102
AACTCAAAGGTATTAACGCGCGGAAATTAGTTATAGAACAGTATAGCTGGGGCGCGATCGCCAAACAAACGATCGAAGCTTATACTAGAGTAGTTCGGGAGTTCAGAAGTTCAGGAGTTTAGTAAAAATACGATTTATGTTATAGTCTCGGAGAGTGACACAAAAGAGTTAATTACCAATTAAGATAAAAGCGGCCCAATTTCTCGGATGGGGATATCGTTCCATCGTTGCTAACATTGCTTGACGCAATGCTTGAGCATTATCCAAATTGTTCTGTAAATATTGATAGAATTCACTCATAAGATCGGCAGTAGACGCATCGGGAACAGTCCACAGAGAAACGATCGCGCTAGGAACTCCCGCCGCAATAAAAGAACGCGATAATCCGAGTACGCCATCTCCTGAAATGCGTCCTCCTCCCGTATTACAAGCGCTGAGAACGACTAATTCCGCTTCGAGTTTCATTTGTAGTATTTCTTCGTCGCTTAGCAAACCGTTTTGTCCGCTTAAGGAAGTATCTGAAGCGAGTGCGATCGCGCTTTTTTCAAGCAATCCATGCGTTGCAAAATGGATAATTCGCGCCCCAGACATTTTTTCCATGACTGTAGTTTTTGTAGCACGATCCCCAATTAATGGTTGTACCTGTAATAATCGAGCAATTTTTTGTGCTTCTCTTTCTGCTTCGGGAAGTGAAGATAAGGGTTGAGGCGGTTCTTTTGGAGAAAAAGCGAGTTTAGGCATGGTTGGATTGCCAACGATTAAAATATCGCCTTTTTTGTGCTTATTTTGCTTTAGTTTGCGAGTTAATCCTAATACTTGAATGCTAGGGACAGTACGAATCGTGTGTTTTTCGATTAAATATTTGCCTTGGGAGTCTTGTAAAGCTGCAAAGGGAACGAGAAATAATTCGTTTTGAGGAATGAAAATAATGTTAGCGTTGGGATCGGATGGTAAAAAATTCGCGATCGGTTCGATTAGCAGTTGATGGAGTTGTTGTAGATAGCGGTTATTGCTGCGGCGAGACTCAACTTTAGCTACGACATCAGTAGCGGGACGTTCGATAGTCACGCCTTGAGGAAAAGAGGATTGTCTAAGGGAAAGACGGTTATCGTCTGCTTTTGACGCAACGACTTCCCACGGTTCGTAATCGGGTGCATCGCTATTTAATTTAACTAAATCTCCTGGTAGAAAAGCAATTTGTTGGGGTTCGCCGCGATTTCTTACGCCAATTGACGCGCGAGTTTCGCTTACTAATTCATCGATGGAAAGTTTTAAAGAAGTGCGATCGATTTTGGTAAAGTTAATTTGACCTGTCGGTCGAACGACCCAGATATAAATACTATTTCCTACTAAAGAATATTCGATTAATATAGCGTTTTCTTGTCGGGCAATTTGTTGAATTTGTTCGATCGCGATTGAAGAAATTGTTAGTTTTTCTGGTGGAATATTTAAGATTCTTGAGGCTAATAATTCAGCATATGCTCTTGCTCTTCCGCGTTCGGCAATTTCTAAAGCAAAATTCGTTTTATTTTGGGCGATCGCGATTTCTTGTAATAATTCATAAAGATTACGTTGCTCCTCAAAAATAGTAATTTTATCAAAATCTTTTAAACCAGGTCGCAAAGATTCTAAAATTTTTATGGCTTCTACAAGATATTTTTCGGCTTGGGAATTCTGACGCAAGCGCCAATGAAGATAACCTAAATTTGATAATATCGTTCCTTGTCCTAACTTATCTTCAATATCTTCACTCAAAGCTAAAGATCTTTTGAGAAAATCCAAAGCAGAATCGGATTGTTTTAGATTTAAATAAACTAATCCTAAATCGTTATAAGTATTTGCTAATCCTAATCGATTGCCGAGCGCTTGATTAATGGCGAGCGATCGCTGATAAAAACTCAATGCTTTTTCAGACTGTTTTTGTGCGAGATAAATTTGTCCGAGATTGTTGAAGGTTGCAGCTAATTCAGCGCGATCGCCGATTTGGTTGAAAATTGTTAATGCTTTTTGAGAGTTTTTTAAAGCTTCTTCAAATCGATTTTCTCTTGCTAAAATTCTTGCGAGATAGTTAAGTGTTATTCCTTCTTTAGCGCGATCGCCAATTTCTCGACTAATGGTTAATGCTTGTTTGAAAAAAGCTAAAGCTTTGTCAGATTGACCGAGATTTAAATGAACCGAACCAAGATTAATAAAAGTTGTTCCTAACATTGCCCGATTGCCAACTTCTTGATGAATGGCAAAGGCTTGTTGCAAAGCGTCTAAGGCTTGAGGATATAGCGCTAAAGTAGTATAAGCTTGACCGATATTGTTAAGAACTATTCCCGACTCAGCCTTACTGCCCGTTTTTTGATAAATAGCGAGGGATTGTTGAAACAACGCTAGCGCTTTGGAAGATTCGCCCCGACTTCTATAAACATCTCCAATTCCCGTTAATATTGCGCCTTCAAGGATTTTGTCGCGGGTTTCTCGACTTAACGTTAACGCCTGTTGCAATGATTGCATTGCTTTGTCATACTGACTCAGATTAACGTATACCGAGCCAAGATTATTCAAAATCGTTCCCATCCACGGTCTATCGTTTATTTTTTGGCTAAGATTAAGTGCTTGCTGTAGCGTTTGAAGGGCGAGGGAATATTGACCGAGATTTCGATAGACTATGCCAAGATTGCTGAGGGTGCGTCCCTCCATTTTACGATCGCCCCTTTTTTGATGAATGGCAATTGCTTGTTGCAAAGATGCGATCGCGCGATCGTAGCGAGCGAGTTTGTCGTAAACTTGTCCTAGATTGTGCAGCGTCGTTCCTTCTAGGGTTAAATTTTTAGTGTTTTTTGCGATCGCTAACGCTCCTTGAAAAGATTCTAACGCGCGATCGTACTGACCCAACCGTTCGTAAACTTGCCCTAAATTGTAGAGGGTTATCCCTGCATTAATTTTATCTTTACCAGCAATATTAATCGCCAAGGCTTGCTCTAAAAATTCTAGCGCGCGATCGTATTGACCCAAACGGCGATATATAGTACCTATTTGGGTTAAACTCGTCGCTTCAAGCTTTTTATCGTTTATTTGTCTCGCCAGTGGCAAAACTTGCTCGAAAGTTTTTAAAGCATCCTGAAATTGACCGCGATTAAACTGTTTGATGCCTTGCTGATATAGCTGTATCGTTGCATCTGGGAGAGTTTGGGTTTGTGCGTATCGAGACGCAAGAGAAGGGGATGAAGATAACGCTAGAGTAATGGCGATCGCGCAAGCAAGTTGTAAGCGAGGGAACATCTTATATCAGTTATTGTAGGGACGCTTAATCAACGTTACACCCGAATTAGATGTAGATTTATTTAAAGTGCAACTCGATGCAGGCGATCGCCTAGTCGTTGACATCGATTCTTTTGGGGGTGAGTTACCTTTAGATGCAGTGCTGCGAGTGTTTGATTCTACTGGTAAAGAAATCGCCTTTAGCGACAACGATCGCGCCCCAGGCGAAGCTTTTTCTCTCGATCCGTTTCTAGATTTAACTGCCGCCAATACAGGCACTTTCTACATCGGCATTAGCGGATTCGACAATCTCAACTACAATAGACCTCTTGCAAAAATAGTGAGCAACAGCAATTTTAGCTCAAACAAAGTTCATAGTTATGAATAGCGGCAATCAAGTTAAACCGTAAAGAAAATCTTTTCCCTCGATTCCGATACCGTTCTGATAAAATTCTGAATATTTTCAGGCTTCTGTAGATATTTTTCTTCTACTTTTCTAACTATCCGAAAAACTGTTGATTCATTGAGTCCCCAAGTCTGTCCAATATGAAAATAAGTTCTATATTCTCTTAAATATTCCAGAGTGAGTAGCACTTGGTTTTCTACACTTAATTTTGATGGTCTACCACTTTTAGTTTTCAGATTATCATGATTTCTTACTAAGAGTACCATCTGCTCGAATGTCTCTAACCTAACACCACAAAAACGTTTAAACTCTTCAGCTTTGAGATTTTTTACTTTTTCGTAAGTCATCTTTTTAATTCTTTTTGACTTATTTATCTCATTTTATTAAGACTTTTGCAAGAGGTCTAATCCTTCCGTACAAGGAAGCGGTTCTAGTTCCTTTACTGGCAACACGGGAGATTATAGTTTTAACCTTTTGGTTGCACCACCAACTGTCAAGGCGGGGACTAGCGGCGATGACGTTCTCGTCGGAACCGAAGGAAATGACCGAATTTCGGGTTTAGGCGGCGATGATGACATCATTGGTCAGGGGGGTCGCGATACTATCTTAGGAGGTGCTGGAGACGATTTAGTCGATGCTGGAGATAGTAATGACAGAGTTGAGGGAGGCGACGGCAATGACGATCTTTCTGGCGGTTTTGGCAACGATACCCTTCTTGGCGGCAATGAATTAGATGTTGTTTTTGGCAACGACGGCGACGACCAAATCAAAGGGGGAGCAGGAACAGATCGTCTTTTTGGCGGGGCAGGTAACGACAATCTCTCCGGCGAGGGTGGCAACGACAATATCGATGGCGGAGAAGGTTTCGATACTATTTCTGGCGGTGCTGGCAACGACAATATTTTTGGTGGCAATGATGGTTTTATTATCTTTCCCATCGATGACACGAGTTTTCCTCCTTTCATTAGCGGCGATCGCATCGACGGCGAAGGCGGAAACGACAGAATCAACGGCGGCGAAGGAGACGATACTATTTTTGGCGGTGTTGGCAACGATAACCTATTTGGGGGAAGCGGTTTCTTTAACGACAACCTTTTTGGTGGAGATGGAATCGATAGACTTACGGGCGGCGAGGGATTCGATTCGCTTGACGGTGGCAAAGGAAACGATACGTTAATTGGTACTTCTACTAGCGCTGGATTTGGTACGTTTGAAATTGATACTTTAACAGGCGGGCTTGGTAAGGATCTTTTCTTATTAGGCGACTCGAATCGCAGATTTTATGATGATGGCGATGCTGCTACCAGTGGCGATTTTGATTATGGGTTAATTACTGACTTAAACCTCAGCGAGGATATCGTCCAACTCAAAGGGCCAGCCAATTTTTATAGTCTAGATTTCTTTACCTCTAGTATGGGGACGACAGACGCAGCCATTATTTACGATCCTGGTGCGACGGCAAGAGGAGAAGTTATCGGAGTAATCCAAAATGTTGCAAGCGATTTAAGTCTATCTAATCCTGCTTTTGTATTCGTGTAAGGGAGATTTTTTTGGGGAAAGGGAAAGACTTTAGAGAGTGAACAGCGATCTGAGTTCAAAGTTCAAAGTTCAAAGTTCAAAGTTCAAAGTAAATGCTGACGGGGTGACAACGTAGCTAGAAGGCTTGCTGTATAATGGTCATAGCCCTCAGACCTTTGTGATAAAATGGACTCTTATTGGGATTAACTCTCAT
>JALOOL010000086.1 GCA_025454425.1 Hydrococcus sp. Prado102
ACTTACTTCTCTTTATTACTTTGGTAAAGACTAAAAGAATAAATTTACTTATTTGCGTCTGGAGCGCCTCTTCGCGAGATAATTTATAAAACGCTTATAAGAACTCAAAAGAATTGATAATTCGTCGAACTGTTGGTTCAAAAATTTTATATTGCTCGATTTTAGCTTCATAAATTATAAGATATAGATGCTCGTTTTTAACAATTCCTACCTGCATTCTTTGTAGTTTATTTTTTCCATCTAATCCCGTATAAATCAATAAATAAGCTGGCTGGTTATCTAAATTAATTTTTCTATTTTCAAAAATTTTTGCATTCGGTAAAAAATCAAGAATTGCTTTAGTAGCTTCTTGATTGACGGCGGCGATCGCAACATTTTTTTTTAAAGGTCTTACCTCAATCAAAACTTTAGGAGCAATTGAGGCTTTAAAATTGCGATCGCGAGGCATTAATTCAGCAACAATCTGACTAAATTCATTGGGTTGATATTCTTCTATCGTCCAATTGTTAGGATATTTTAGTTTAAATTCATAATTAGAATATTCAGAAAAGTTTTGTGTAAATGCCGGATAGGTATTAATATCCAAGCCGACTTCGGAGGGGTTTTGAAAAGGATTTTGCGAACTTTTAACGATTAAAATACTAAGAGCGATCGCGCCTAATATTCCTAATACGATCGATAAGGTTTTTAAACTTGACATCCCAATCTAACAGTCCTTATGGATATGTAATTAAGATTTTTAACGGTCTTTGTTACCAACTTGTTAAAGATAGAATTTGAGTAAGGTTAGAGCAAACACGAGGACAGACAACTTCCATGTTAGATAAGCGAGACTACACGTTGATTATCGATAAGAGTAGCAATATGTCAACTCAAGAACGAGTTGGAGGTAAAAATCGCTGGAGTATCATGCAAGAATCAACCTTTGCTTTAGCGAGTAAATGCGAAGAATTAGACCCCGATGGCATAACCGTCTATACTTTTTCAGGACAGTTTAAACGTTACGATCGCGTAACCGCCAACAAAGTTCAACAAATCTTCCAAGAAAACCAACCATCGGGACGTATCGATTTAGCAGCGCCGCTACAAGATGCGATCGCTCGTTATTTTCAGAATAAAGCCACCGGACAGACAAAATCTAATGGAGAAACCATTATTGTTATTATCAACGGAGAACCCAGCGATCGCAAAGCCATCTTGCGGGTTATTTTTGAAGCTTCGCAGCGTATGGAACGAGATGAAGAATTAGCAATTTCATTTATTCAAGTTGGCGACGATCTAAATGCTAAGCAATTTCTTCAAGCGTTGGACGACCATATGCAGAATGCAGGCGCTAAATTCGATCTCGTCGATACCTTAACAGTTGACGATCTAAAAAATCTAACGATGACGGAAGTTTTGCTCAATGCTATCGTCGATTAGTAGAACAAAACAAGGAGAGGGCGATGTTAGACCAACGAGACTTTACGCTTATTATCGATAAAAGCGGCAGTATGTCAATCAAAGATCGAGCCAGCGGAAAAAGCCGGTGGAGTATCATGCAGGAATCAACCCTTGCTTTAGCGAGTAAATGCGAAGATATCGACCCCGATGGAATTACAGTTTATACCTTTTCTGGTCGGTTTAGACGCTACGAAAATGTCACTTCTGCCAAAGTTCAGCAAATTTTTATCGAAAACGAACCAATAGGAAGTACCGATTTAGCAGGAGTCTTGCAAGATGCTACTAACAGCTACTTCCAACGCAAAGCCGCCGGACAAACCAAAGCCAACGGAGAGATTATTATAGTCGTTACCGATGGCGAACCCGACGATCGCAAAGCAGTCATGCGCGTTATCATCGAAGCATCGCGTCGCCTCGAAAAAGACGAAGAACTCGCGATTACATTTGTTCAAATCGGTGAAGATGCTGGCGCTACGCAGTTTCTTAAAGCCTTAGACGACGAAATGCAGAGTGTCGGGGCAAAATTCGATATTGTCGATACAGTAACGATCGAGGATATGGAAAATTATACGCTTACAGAAATTTTACTCAACGCGATCGCGGATTAAACAAAAGCTAAAGCGCTATAGCGCTTTAGCTTCTCTATGCAATTAAGATTGATAGTTTATTTCTTAGGTGCAAGCAACATCATCATGTTGCGACCCTCTTTTTTGGGTGCTTGTTGAATTTCGGCAACTTCCTGTAAATCGGTTGCTAGTCGGTTGAGTAACTCTTCAGCTAAGTGAGAGTGTTGAATTTCTCGACCTTTAAAAGTAATAGTAGCCTTGACTTTATCGCCGGATTTGAGGAAACGTTGTGCTTGATTGACCCTGACATGATAGTCGTGGTCGTCGATTTTATAACGCATTTTGACTTCTTTGACATCAGCCGTATGCTGTTTTTTCTTGGCTTCCCTGGCTTTTTTCTCCTGTTCAAATTTATACTTGCCGTAGTCCATAATCCGACACACGGGAGGAGTAGCAGTGTCGCTGACCAATACTAAATCTAGCTCTTTTTCTTCAGCAAGTCGCAATGCTTCG
The DNA here is from genome assembly GCA_025454425.1 of Hydrococcus sp. Prado102. Classification (GTDB taxonomy): domain Bacteria; phylum Cyanobacteriota; class Cyanobacteriia; order Cyanobacteriales; family Microcystaceae; genus Hydrococcus. Next base: position 2,523 of record JALOOL010000086.1, read on the forward strand.
CTAGGCGTAAGAATGCCAAGTTGCGCCCCATCAGCATCGATGACGCGAATTTCGGGGTAACGGATTTTTTCGTTAATGATAGGAGTATCTTTTTGTGTGCGTTTTTTAGTATCTATCACAGGCCTCTATTAATTTATCCAAATCGGTAGATTGACGATTGAAATCGAACTGAACGTTTACTTTACTTGTCATTCTACTGATTCTTAACAAGTCTCTTTCTATATTATTAACTTTAATTTCGATTTGCCTCTCTCTGTAACAAGATTTTGCGAGATCTAATGCGATACTGTGACGATAAGGGAACGAGAACAGGAAGGGTGGGGAGTGTGGGGAGACAAGGTAAACTTTTTGAGACAACGAAGACAAAGGAGATAAGGGAGAATATTGTACAGATGCGATAAGAGAGCGTCTCTACAACTGATTACTGATTACTGATTACTGATTACTGTAAAAAGGGCCAAGTAAAGCGAAAAGTGGTTCCTTCGCCTAAATGTGACTCCACAGTTATCTCGCCGCCTTCGGTTTCAATAATTTTTTTGACAATCGATAAGCCAATTCCAGTATTTTCATGCGTATCGCGACTTTTAAGCGTTTGAAAGATGGTAAAGATTTTTTCGTGGTATTCAGGGGCGATACCGGGGCCATCATCAACGACGGCAAATTCATAGCAATCACCTTTTTTGGTTGCCCAAATCTCAATCCTTCCGTCGGGGCGGTCGTGATGTTTGATAGCATTGCTAATTAAATTGGAGAATACCTGCGATAAGAGCAACTGTTTGGTTATGATAGTTGGCATCGGCGATCGCACTTCGATTGTAAAAGTATCTGGAACCATGAGAGAATCTACGATCTCGCCGAGTAGTTCGCCAACGTCAACTTTTTGTGAGGCAATTTCGGCGCGACCGACTCTTGAATATGTCAGCAATCCGTCAATTAAACCATCCAGACGATAGACGCGATTGCGCAAAAGCTTCATTTGTCGTTGGTTTTCTTCTGATAGTTGTTCTTCTAAGTCGTCTTCAATCCATTCTGAAAGATTGGCGATCGCCCTCAATGGTGCTTTAAGATCGTGAGAGACGACATAAACAAAGCGATCCAATTCTTGATTGCGTTTTTCCAATAAGTGCGTGGTTTGCGTTAAGTTAGCATTCAACTGTTTTAATGCTGTTGCTTGTCCTTTGAGTTGAATTTCGGCTTGCTTGCGATCGCTGATATCAACAACCATACCAATCAACCGTATCGGATTGCCTTGTGCGTCCCCGTAACAGCGCCCCAACGCATTGACCCAGTGCAAGCTTCCATCCGACCAATTAATCCGATATCGATCCTCATAATTTTTTTTCGTGTTTATAGAACGTTGTAATAACGCTTTTACTCGTTCCCTATCGTTTGGATGCACTCGTTCTATCCAAATTTCATAGCTAATTTCATCGAGTTCGCCCAAGTCAAAAATCCGTCTGAAGTGAATCGTTGCTTCAATTTTATTGGTCGTTAAATCCCAATCCCAAGATCCCATTTGGGCGGCATCCATTGCCAAAATGAGTTTGGCAGCATAATTCTCAGCCTCTAATTGAGCCGATTGGGCCATTTCTTTCGCTTGCAGAGCCTTATCGCGTAGCTTGCGATATTCTTGTACTCGGAAGGTGGGATCGGTAACGTCTTGGGTCGAAATCAGCGCATAAAACCCATCTCCTTCTAATGCAGGGATGGAAGTGACAGTTGTTTGTTGAATGCGCCACCGTCCTTGGGGTAATGATGCGGGGATAACATAATCGTGCAGTTGTGAGGAGAAAACTGTCGGCGGCCCTCCCTGAAAAATTTGCTCTAAGCGGTCGGCGAAGCGAGATTGTTTGAAGTGAGGAAAATATTGGTTAATGAAAGTTCCTAAGATTTTCTCTCTTGGAATTTTCGTCCATTGTTCTAGGCAGTAATTCCAAAATAAAACTGTATAATCCGACTGAATAATACAGTTTCCTATGGGAACGCAATCTAGCAGGCTGAATTCTTTTTGAGAGCGAGCAATTATATCCATTTTCAGATTGGCGAATTAAATTAATCTTTATTGTTAGGGATAAAATAAGTTTTTAATCGTCAATTTTCTGCTAATTTGTTATCTAAAATTTTCTTTGTTCTTATTATTTACTTAGTCTTTAATAATCTTTTTTTAAGAGAATTATTTTATACTAATGGGACTTCTAATAACCGATCTATCGCTTCAATTAACACATCAAACGAAATAGTTTCAAAAATCAAAATAATATCTCCAATTAATTCTAATTGTTCGATCGTGAAACGGGCTTGTGCTAAGATAAATACAGTGCGATCGACTTCCGGCTTCGTTTCGCGATCGCGATAATCATCTAATTGTAATAAATTTTTGATAGAATCTTCTGCATAAAACGGCAATGTATAATTCATTTGCTGCTTTAGCACGTTGCTAATCGAACCCATGACACCGTTAATAACGATGTTACCAATTTCGCTGAGCGTTCCAATCCTAACAGAATCGAGATCTGGCGTTCCTGGCTCCTCGCCTGTCAGAAGTGCTACTAGCTTGGATGCGCTTTCTGTGGGAAACACTAACTCGGCGGTTCCAGAAAATGAACCTGTAAAGCCTAATTGTACGGCTGCAAGTTGACCGTCAGCAAATTTTTCGACTAATTCTTGTTGCAATTGACTTAAATTTAAGACTTTAACCAAAGGAATTTGTAACAGAATTCGAGAGTCGAGCATTTCATTAAGAATACCTGCGGCTCGACCAACACCAATATTAATTAATTCTTGTAAAGCATCGATTTGTTCTTCTGTCAACTGCTGCATGATAGAAATTATTCCTTGGGATTAAAAACTTGCTGGACTGTTTGACGAACGATATCTTCTTTTGGTGGTTTATTAATAAAAGCAACAGCGCCGAGTTCTAAGCAACGCTCGCGCGAGGATTCTTGAATATCTGCGGAAATAATAATTGTCGGGATTTTGAGATTTAGTGCTTGTAAACTACTCAAAAATTCAAAGCCGTCCATATCGGGCATGAGAAGATCGCTTAAAATACACTTAGGTTGATGAATGCGAATCATCTCTAGTGCCTCGCGTCCGTTGCTTGCTTCTAAAATCTCGTAGGGATCGCTCTTAAAAATTTTACGAATCATCCTACGTGAAAATGCTGCATCATCTACAATTAAGATAGATATCATTGGGTCTAACTCTTTAAAGATTTCGCTCATAATTATTACTGAAACCGTGAAGCTAGAATTGACGATTACAACATTTTTAATTAATTTAATAATTTTTTAGCTTCGAGCGATTTAACGTCTCTAAACCAACCTGGCGAATCCAACCCAATATAGTTGTATGGTGAATGTTAGTTAGGCGCTCGATCGCCCGAACTTCCATCCCTTCGAGATACAGATCTAAACATTGTAACTTAACCTTTTGGGAGTACTGCCAAGGGCGATAAAATTCGAGAAACTGACGACCGCATTGTTTGCATTTGTAGCACTGTCTATCTTTGCGATGGCCGTTTTTAACCGTTTGCGTCGAGTTACACTTAGGACATTTCATATATCCAATTAATTAAGATAGGCGATCGTTATCGTTCCAGCAACTCGCTCGACTAAACCTCTATCTTTAGATAGATTCGAGATCGGTCTTAGGTTGACATAGGATTAATTAGGGCAATGGAGAAATTTTCTGTCTAAATTTTATGGAGTTTGTAGACCTAGATGAAGATGACGTAAAAGCATTTTTAATTGAAAGTTATGAAAGTATCGAGCAAATAGAACGCGACATTATCGAATTAGAAAAAAATGCTAACAATGAAGAGATAGTAACTCGGATGTATCGTTCTCTTCATACCATTAAAGGAAATTGTGGCTTTTTACCATTTCCTAAATTAGAGTCAGTTGCTCATGCGGCTGAAAACTTATTAGGCTATCTGCGCGATCGCAATCTAGTTGTAAGTCCTGAAGCGATCGCTGTCCTGCTGCAAACGGCAGACACCATCCGACAGATTCTTGCTTCTATTGAGATCCAAAATAACGAAGGAGATGCCGATTATTCATTCCTAATTGAAAGCTTAACGCAATTGCATCCAGAAGAGTTAGGGTCGCGGGTAAAACCCTTAGAACCGATACCTAGTTCAAATGAGAAGAATCCAGAAGTTACTAATGTAGGAGTATCGGAGTCATCGATCCGAGTCGATGTCAAACTACTCGATCGCCTGATGAATTTAGTAGGAGAATTAGTCTTAGCCCGCAATCAGCTTCTAGAATTATCGAAACAAGAAAATTCAACCGTTGCTACTACCTGCCAACATCTCGACTCGATTACAACCCAACTGCAAGAAGGGATGATGAAAACCCGAATGCAGCCCATTAATACTATTTTCCAAAAATTCCCGCGCATGATTCGCGATTTGGCGATCGCTTGTGGCAAACAAGTACGCTTGGAAATAGAAGGCGCAGAAACCGAACTCGATCGCAGCGTCATTGAAGCGATTAAAGATCCCCTCACTCATATTATCCGCAACTGCATCGATGGGGGAATTGAAACGCCAGCAGTACGGCTAGAACGCAATAAGCCAGAACAAGGACGGCTTTTTTTGAAATCCTGGTACGAAAGCGGTAAAGTCAATATTGAAATTGGCGACGATGGCAATGGCATCGATATCGAACGAGTCAAGCAAAAAGCACGACAACTCGGATTGATTAGTACCTCACAAGCTGATGCGATGAGCGAATCAGAAGCCATAAATTTAATTTTTTCCCCCGGCTTGTCAACAGCCCAACAAGTCACTAACATTTCAGGACGAGGGGTAGGAATGAATGTGGTCAAAAACAACATCGAACAGATCGACGGAACGGTTGAAGTTTATAGCCAACTCGGACAAGGAACGACCTTTAAACTCAAAATCCCGCTTACCTTAGCAATTATTCCCGCTTTAACTGTCACGAGCGGGGGCGATCGATTTGCTATTCCTCAAGCTACTATACAAGAGCTAGTTCGCCTCGAAGCCGAGAAAATCGACTCCGGCATTGAGATATTGTATGACGTACCCGTTTATCGATTGCGAGGCAATATCCTACCGTTACTTTATCTCAACCGCGAATTGCAACTTTTTAAAGTCGAAAGTCGTTGGCGAAGCCCGTCCCTTGGACGTAAGTCGAAAGTCGAAAGCCTTTTTGAAGTCGAAAGTCGAAAGTCGAAAGTCGAAAGCCTTTTTGAAGTTGGAAGTAGTTCGGAAGTGCCTTTGGCACTCGAACGTAAGGGCAAATCAGACCTCAACTCCGGTTCTGCTGCTTCGCAGCCTCCCATACTTCCGACTTTCGACTTTCGACTTTCGACTTCCTTTAATATTGTTGTCATCCATGCCGAGCATTATCGCTATGGCTTAGTCGTAGACCAAATCGAAGATACTCAGGATATTGTCGTCAAACCGCTAGGAAAACAATTACGCGATCTAAGTATCTATGCTGGCGCGACAATTTTAGGGGATGGTAAAGTTGCTTTAATTATCGATGCGATCGCATTGGCAAATCGTGCGGGGGTTAACGCGCAAATCAAACAATTACCGAATAAAATAACCACCCAAGAACAGAAGAGAGAAGAACTTCAGCTAATCTTGCTGTTTGAAGGGCCTGAAGGCGCATTGATGGGTATTCCCCTGTCAGTAGCTTCGCGCCTAGAGAAGTTTCCTCGTAGTGCGGTTAGTAAGGTCGGCGATCGCTATGTCGTACAATATAGAGATACCATATTGTCCCTCGTCGATCTTCATCGCGCCTTCTGTGAGGACGATTGCACCCCTTTGAACGAACCAATGACTACCAACGAAGAAGACACTTTGGAAATCGTTGTCGTCTCGCTCGATCGCAAACATAGTATTGGATTAGTCCTCGATCGCATTATTGATATTGTAGAAGATTCGCTTGCCGTCAAAGGCATCGCCAGCAGACCGGGCGTGCTTTTTTACGCAAACATTCAAGGTCAAGTTATTGAAATGCTCGATCTCGAATACGTTATTAGAAAAACAAACCCGTATTTCTTACAATTATCCGGTGCTAGAACTTAAAAAATAGGTTGAAGCTGTCACACATTTAAACTTCCTAATAGCGAAAATTCTTCTAGGACTCAAAAACGATATCTATTGCCTATCCCTTATTCCCTAAACTCGGTCAGTAATTTGAATGCGCGATAGCTTATGAGCGACAAGCAGCAATATTGCACCTTCTTTCTCAATCAAACTTATTTTGGCATTGCCCTGCAAGATGTTCGAGAAATTATTCGCGATCGCGCAAAAACTCGCATCCCTCTAGCACCGCCAGACATTTGTGGATTAATTAATTTACGCGGACAAATCGTGACGGTTATCGATCTCCAACGCAGGTTGGAGATCGACAAGGCAATAGCGCTAACTTCTCTGATGAGCGAGGATCGAGTTAGCTATAACATTGTCGTGCGGACTAAAGATGAAATCGCAAGCTTGCTAGTCGATGATGTCGGCGATGTTTTGGAATTTACCAAAGATAGTTTTGAACCGCCACCCGCGACGCTTAAAGGCAGAGTGCGCGAGTTATTACAAGGAGCTTATCAACTCCCAGATGGGTTTTTACTTATTTTAGATATCGAAAAAATATTAGCTGTTAAATCTTTAGGAGAAGTATAGTAATGGTCGCCGATCGCGTTCGAGAAACAGATAATGCCGTTCCCCAAAACGAGGAGACACAACCGAAACAGACGAAAACAAAAGCGACGAGACAGCCAAGAAATAATAATAAGACGCAATTACAGCCGCTAATCAAAGCCTTGAAAGCAGCAAAAAACGGAGATTTTAGCGTTCGTTTGCCAGAAAACAATGGTTTGGGAGAAGTTGCGGGGGCTTTTAACGAACTAATGCGCGAACAGCAAAACTTTGCCGACGATATCGTAGAGATGGCGCAAAAAGTTGGCGAAGAAGGAAACCTCAACGATCGCATGGCTTTAAAGGAGGCAAAAGGTTCCTGGGCAACAATAGCGACGGCGATCGACAAGACGATCGATAACTTAGTAAAGCCGATGAGGGAGGCAGAAAGAGTTATGAAGGCGATCGCAATGGGGGATTTCTCGCAAAAAATGGCTTTAGAAATTGACGGCAAACCCTTGAAAGGTCAACTTCTACAGTTAGGGACGATTATCAACGCGATGGTAGACCAGCTTAACTTATTTGCCACAGAAGTGAACCGCGTCGCCTATGAAATTGGAACCGAAGGCAAGTTAGGCTCGCAAGCGCAGGTCAAGGAAGCGGCAGGGATTTGGCAAGAATTAATCGAAAATACTAACCGAATGTCTGACAAGATTGCCGAACAAATTAGAAGCGTCGTCGAGATCTCCGTAGCAGTTGCCCAAGGCGATTTATTAAAACAAATTGAGGCGAAAAATGCGGGGGAGTTTGAAACGCTGACTGATAACGTCAATCAAATGATTGTTAATCTCAAAAATTCCTTCGGACAGATGGCTGAGGTGGCAACAACCGTTGCCTCTTCCTCAGAGGAACTAACGGCGGTGAGCAAAGAAATGACAGAAAATGCCTCGCAAACGGCAGAACAGGCAACATCGGCTTCTGCTTCCGCCGAACAAGTCAGTCAAAACGCGATCGCAGTAGCGACAGCGGTAGAGGAGATGAACGCCAGCATCGCAGAAATTGCCAAAAATGCCGCCCAAGGCGCAAAAGTAGCGAACGAAGCCGTCCAAACAGCCGATCGCACTAATGAAACGATCGCCAAACTCGGTCAAAGCAGCGTCGAAATTGGCAAGGTCATTAAGGTCATTACTTCGATCGCCCAACAAACCAACTTGCTAGCACTCAATGCAACTATCGAAGCAGCGAGAGCAGGCGAAGCAGGCAGGGGATTTGCCGTAGTCGCCAACGAGGTCAAAGAACTTGCCAGACAAACCGCAAAAGCAACTGAGGATATCGGTCAGCGAATCGAAGCGATACAAAGCGATACCAACGGAGCAGTAAAAGCAATTACAGAGATTTCTGGGGTTATCGACCAAATTAACGATATCCAAAACACGATCGCCAGTGCCGTAGAAGAACAAACGGCAACAACGGCTGAAATCTCTCGTAACGTCTCTGAGGCAGCCAAAGGGTCTTCTGACATTGCCAAGAATATTGGTATCGTTGCCCAAAATGCACAAATCACGACAACAGGGGCGAGTAATACCTCAGAAGCTGCTAATGAATTAGCTCGCATGGCAGTAGAATTGCAAAAAGTCGTTAGTAAATTTAAGTATTAGCCTTTGTAGGGGCGCATGGCGTGCGCCCAAGTAATACCATTTTGGATTTTGGATTTTGGATCGCTTTCTGAGTTTGAATTCTTTGAATTATGATGATTTACCTAACAGCAATTCTCATAATGAGTGAAGTACATCGATCTTCCCCTTTCCCCTTTCCCCAAAGCTGTACCTTACCTAGAAAGAGAAACGCTATAGATGCCAAAAATACGAGTTCTCATTGTCGATGACTCTGTTGTCGTTCGCACTAGAGTCAGTAAAGTACTATCAAGCGATCCAGAATTAGAAGTTGTCGGTGTCGCTGCTAATGGCAGTATTGCCCTCGCCAAGATTCCTCAAGTTAACCCAGATGCGATCGTGCTAGACGTAGAAATGCCCCAGATGAACGGCTTAGAAACCTTAGCCGCCATCCGGCAATCTTATCCCAAGCTGCCCGTCATTATGTTCAGCACGTTTACTCGCGCGGGGGCAACGGCAACACTGGACGCACTGGCGCTAGGTGCTACCGACTACGCTACTAAACCCAGTAATTTAGGAAGCGTCGAAGCGGCAAACCAACACATCTGCACCGATTTAATCCCTAAAATTAAATTATTTGGGTCGGGGGCTGCTAAAACCCTAACCAAAACGATCGCACCTTCTCAAACAACCCCACATCCTTTACACTCCCAAGGCATAGACGCGATCGCGATCGGCGTGTCCACTGGCGGCCCTAACGCCCTTACCGCCTTACTCCCCGCCTTCGGTGCCGATTTATCGGTTCCCATCCTCATCGTGCAACATATGCCGCCGTTGTTTACAAAGCTGCTAGCTCAACGATTAGCCGCTAAGTGCAAAATTCCGGTTGCAGAAGCGGTTGCGGGAGCCGTCCTACAGCCGGGAACTGCTTGGATCGCGCCTGGAGATTTCCACTTAGTTGTCCGGCGCGAAGGCAATCTCGTGCGACTTGCCACCAATCAAGATCCGCCCGAAAATTCCTGTCGTCCTTCGGTCGATGTCCTTTTTCATTCAGTCGCTCAAGTATACGGTGCAAAATCCCTAGCGATCGTCCTAACGGGTATGGGTCAAGATGGATTGCGCGGATGCCAGTGGATTCGCTCTGTCGGAGGACGGATTTTCGTTCAAGATAAAGAAAGCAGCGTCGTTTGGGGAATGCCTGGCGCTGTCGCCGATGCCGGACTTGCCGATCGCGTACTAAATCTTGACCTAATGGCAGAAGAAATTTTACACCAAGTAAACAACAATGACTAAAATAGTCATAATGATTTTACAAAAATGGTTAACGTCTGTAACAAACAGACTATGAATATTAGTAGCCTTGATTTTGGCTACCTCCGCAAGTTAGTCCGCCAACATTCGGCAATCGTGCTGAATGCGGATAAAGAATATCTCGCCGAACTCCATTTAGGGAAGCTAGCACTCTCAGCAGGATTCGATTCAATTTCTTCGTTGGTAGCGTATTTACAGACTCAACCTTTTGGCGATTTGCACTTTCGGGCAATTGAGTCGCTAGTGACAACCGAAACCTCGTTTTTTCGAGATATTTACCCCTTTGAGGCACTAAAAAACTTCGTATTGCCAGAATTAATCGACCGACGCAAAAACGAGCGATCGCTCAACATTTGGTCTGCTGCTTGCTCTAGCGGACAAGAACCCTACAGCATTGCTATGCTCGTGCGCGAACAATTTCCGACGCTCCTCAACTGGAATTTACGCTTAATTGCTAGCGATTTTTCGGGACAAATTCTAGCACGCGCTCGTCAAGGTCGATACACGCAACTCGAAATCAATCGGGGACTACCCGAAAATTTACGCGATCGCTATTTTCAGCAACAAGATAACCAGTGGCAAATCGTGCCGAACATTCGTCAGATGGTAGAATTTCGCCAAATCAATCTGATCGATTCTTGGTCTTCACTACTGCCAATGGATATTATCTTTTTAAGGAATGTTCTTATTTACTTCGATACAGAAACAAAGAAAACTATTTTGGCTAAAGTACGAAGGGTATTAAAACCAGACGGTTATTTATTTCTTGGCGGTGGCGAGACAACCCTGAATTTAGATGACGCATTTAAGCGAGTGCATATTGAAAAGAGCGTATGCCACCGATTAATCTAACGGTCGTATATCAGACAAGGGTGGGGATAGTACTAACAGCATTGGCGATCGCTGTGACAATAACAGAAAAATGATATAAGACAGGCTGAGTTAGTGGAGAATACCGAAATCGAGCGGTTCCACAGTGCAAGATCTGCTCGCGATCGCATTTCGTTTAAAAAAGCTTAATGAAAAACTAAGGCTTTTAGGCATTATCTCTGTATAAACACGTAGACTGCAAAATTGTCTTTTCAATAATTCAGTGAAATGCCGATAGTATTCAAAGGGTCAGATGCGGAAAATAAGATCAGTTCAATCAATTAATTGCTGCATCCAACCAATGACTACCCAACCTTCTAGCCTTCGCAATATCGAACTTTTAAGCGCCTACTCTCGCAACCCTTCCCTTCAACTTCGCAACCGACTAGTAGAACTCAATGCCGGACTGGTACGCCAAGTAGCACACCGCTTGAGCAAGCAATGTACCGAATCCTACGAAGACTTAATGCAAATCGGCTTTATTGGTTTGATTCGCGCGATCGAGCGTTTTAATCCCCAACAAGGTTGCGCTTTTAGTTCCTTTGCCATTCCCTACATCAGAGGCGAAATCCTTCACTACTTACGCGATAAAGGTCACGTTATGCGTATTCCTCGCCGTTGGCAAGAACTCTACACCAAAGGTAAAGCTTTACGCAAAGAATTATCAGTCAAATTAGGTCGTTCTCCCAGAGAACACGAAATCGCTAAAGCACTCGGTATTTCGCTCGAAGAGTGGCACGAATGCCAACTTGCCCAACAAAATCGCTTGCTGGTAAGCTTAGATGCAACCGTTGCTAATTCAACCGATTGTCAAGTTACCTTTGGCGATACGTTACCCGATCCTCGCTGTCAAATCGAACAAGCGATCGCAGAAGAACGCTTACAACTTCAAAAAGCGATGAATCAGCTTGAAGAAAAAACCAAAGCCGCAATTGAATGCGTATACATACAAGATTTACCTCGCAAAGAAGCAGCCAAACAGATTGGGATTAGTCCTATGACAGTAACTCGACATTTACAAAAAGGAATCGAACAGTTGGGAGTCCTTTTAGAACCTCAAGTCGCATAGGTTTTCTTCTTTATTTTAAATTTTCTCAGAGCAGCAATACCCACGGCGAGCAAGTCAACAGATTTTGCTCGCCTTTTATTATGTTTATATGAAAATTATTTAAGTTATTGGGGACAAAGATAGAACATTTAGCGATGGCTGCGGTTTGAGATAAGAACTTAAAGGTGCGATCGCGTTTTAATACCATTTTGGATGAAAGGATTTTGGATTCGGAAACCCTTTTTAAATCTGGATTCTGGAAATCGATCTGTCGCATCCTTTTTTCAAATTGGTATAAGAATCGAGAGAAATGCGATCGCACTCTAGCACTTCTTTTAAAATAAAAGGTTGGGGAGCCAGTGCGCTCTGAAGGCGGTCTTTGCCCTTGGACCACAAGCGCGTTTGAGGCACGAAACCCAACACCCATTTATGTTTTGTTTAGTTTCATTTCGAGCATTGCAATCTAAAATTAATTAAAATCCTATATCGGCTTTAGCTGTTTTAGCAGCCGCCAACACTTCTACATCTGGCATTGTTTCCCAATCAGTATCGCCAATTTCAGCATAGAATTTTTGGTCGTAGGCGCGAGTACGCACGACAACTGGCATAGGGACGGCATGACCTAAAACGAGTGCCTGTTGCTTAGAGTCAAGTTTAGCTAAAACCGATCGCAAACTTTGACCGCCAGACACGCCTGTAAAGATGGCATCGATATCTTTTTCGTCGTTCAATAAGCAAGTAATGCGCGTCCCAATTTGAGACATAACTTCGTTATCGATCCCCGAAGGACGCTGATCGACCACGAGTAAGGTCACGAAATACTTTCGCATCTCCCTAGCTATAATCCCAAAAATCGTTTGTCCGACGACTTTCGGATCGAGAAAGCGATGCGCTTCTTCAATCGTAATGACGAGTTGGCGGGGTTTATCGAGGGGATTTTTGGACTGTAGAAACTTTTCCGACTTTTTGACGTAGTTACCGTGGATGCGTCGGGCGATCGTATTGGTCGCCAGCATATAAGATAACAAATTCGATTGCGAACCGAATTCGATGACGACGTGTTTTCCTGCATCGAGAGATTGCAAGATTTGGTCGATATAATTGTGCGGACAAACGCTGCGCAGATACTTCAAACTGTCGAGACGCAAAAGTTTGCGTTGCAAGGACATAATCGATCCCGCGTGTCCCTGCTTATCCTGACAAAACATTTTGATATCTTCATTCGACATATTTAACAACTGGATAATCCAATTTTTGCCGAATTCGGAGTAAAGGATATTAGCATTATCGAGACTAGCTTCCGATAATCCTAATTCTTGTCCGATCAATCGAATATCTTCGATTTCGATCTGATCGTAACTAAGGTACAGTTCTTGGGCATCTCTTACCCCGCGTCGCTTGGTCGATTCGGGATCGAGAGTATAAATTTCTACTTGTCCTGGAAAAAGTTGGCGCAATCCTTTGACGGTGGAGACTTCTTTGCCTTCGCGCATCGCTTCCCAACCGTATTCGGAGTGCATATCGAACATCAAGTTAACGGCAGCTTGCTTGCGGATGATACCAGAAATTAACAAGCGCGTCAGGAATGATTTACCCGTTCCCGATTTGCCAAACACGCCGTTACTGCGTTCGACAAAGCGATCGAGATCGATACAGACGGGAACGTCCATATCCAAAGGTTGTCCGATCGCAAAATTGCGTCGATAGGGATCGTCTTCCCAACCAAAGACAGCGCGAAAGTCTGCTTCGCTAGCTTCAAAAACTTGACTGAAATGGGCGGGAATCGTCTTAACGGGTAGCAATTCCATCTCGGCGCTAGTTTGCGCTTCAAAAGAGGCGAGAGAACTTTTGCCGTTGCTAGGAGTCGGCGGAGGTTGGTGTTGTTCTCCCTCAGTTGGAGTAAACATCAACATGGGACATAATTCGATCGTTCCATACGTCCCGCTACCTGCAAGAATGTCCCGCAAAAAACTATCGTCGGGAGGATTGGCAAGGATTCTCGGACTAGCAGTTCCCAATGCAACATCGGTGAGGAGGCAGAAAAAACGCGATCGCGTTCCTCGAACGACTAAAAATTTCCCGACGCGCATATCTTCTACCGAAACGTCGGGATGCAAGCGAACTTCTAATCCTTTACTTAGCGAACCTTGAACGATCGAACCCAATGGTTGTTCTTGCATAAAAATCTCGCGGGAAGTTTAACAACTTTCGCCTTAACGCCTGACCAAATCGCACTCAAAGAGATTATTATTTTGTGAATGCAATTGAGAACTAGTGCATTTGAATTATCATAATGCTAAAAGAATTAGATTAGCAATTATCTAAAGAGTTCCAACGCTTTAACAGTTATCAGTGATTAAAGTTCAAAGTGCAAAGTTCAAAAATCAATAATCTCCTTTGTCTCCAAGAGTCTCCCTGGTCACTGGTCACTGGTCACTGATAACTGTTAATTACCCACTCTACGGGAATTTTAACTTGATTTTTGCCTACCTACTTATAAATTAGAACGCTTAGTAATTATAGGGGCGCATGGCGTGTGCCCTAAAGATTTTTTTAGGAAAAGGGTAAAGAGGAATGAGGAAAACTGTCATCGATTTTTTCCCCATTCCCCTATTCTTAAATTAAATTTTCTGCTAGTTGCTTAAACCAATTAAGCTCTTACACCAGCTAACTGTTTGAGAGTAGGATAATCGGTGTAGCCTTTTGCTCCAGGCGCGTAGAAGGTTGTCGGATCTGGTTCGTTAAGCGAGGCATTCTTGGCAAAGCGTTCGGGCAGATCGGGATTGGCAATAAAGGGAATGCCATAAGCAACGAGATCGGCTTCTCCAGACGCGATCGCATTATCGCCCAATTCCTTATCATAACCACCATTGACCATAAAAGTCCCTTTAAAAGCTTGACGCAGATAAGGAGAAACGCGATCGCCTTCTGCTGCTGCTAGAAAGTGTCCTGGCAATGCTTCGAGAACGTGTAGATAGACCAGTCCAAATTGATTTAAAGCTTCTGCTGCATAAGTAAAGGTTGCGATCGGATTGCTATCTCGCATATCGTTGTAAGGATTGGTCGGCGAGAGTCTTACGCCAACGCGGTCGTTACTCCAAGCATTAACCACTGCTTCGGTCACTTCCAATAAAAATCTAGCGCGGTTTTCAACGCTGCCACCATAAGCATCGTTGCGTTGATTAGATCCATCGCGCAAAAACTGATCGATTAAATAACCGTTAGCTGCATGAATTTCCACTCCATCAAATCCTGCTTCTCGTGCCCGTCGCGTTGCTTGAGCATAATCTCGCACAATCCCAGGAATCTCGTCGATTTCGAGGGCGCGAGGCGTTACATAAGCTTTTTTGCCCATTGGCGTATGAATTTCCCCCTTTGGTTGAATTGCCGAAGCAGAAACGGGTAGATTGCCGTTAGGTTGAAAATCGGGGTGAGAGGCGCGTCCGGTATGCCAGAGTTGCAGAAAGATTTTACCGCCATTTGCGCGAACCGCATCTGTTATCATGCGCCAATTCTTGACTTGTTCGTCATTATGAATTCCAGGCGTTTCGCCCCAACCCGCGCCTTGTTCTGAAATGTTAGTTGCTTCGCTGATAATCAATCCAGCGCTGGCACGTTGGACATAGTATTCAACCATCAATGCGTTAGGAATTCGCTCAACTCCCGCACGGGCGCGGGTCAGTGGTGCCATAACGATTCGGTTGGAGAGTTCGAGATTGCCCAGTTTGTAAGGAGATAGTAAGTTAAGGTTGGCGTTCATGATTTATCCTTTAAAATTTGAGAAATGCTATATTTTTTGCCTCAATCATTTACCACGGCAAATTGTTTGCTTTAGTTGAGGTAATTGGCGGGCATTGCCCACCCAATAATTTATTTACAAATGCTTAGCTAGTACGTTTGCTAATGTGGTTTGGGGTACTGCACCTACAACGGTATCGACTTGCTGACCGTCTTTGAAGAGAATTAGGGTAGGAATGCTACGAACGCCAAATTGAGTGGCAATTTGTGCATGATCGTCCACATTGAGCTTGACGACTTTTACTTTTTCCTCGTATTGAGTGGCGATCTCATCGACGACTGGCGCTACCATGCGACAAGGGCCGCACCAGGGTGCCCAAAAATCAACCAGGACAGGGACTTTGCTTTCTAATACTTCTTGCTTGAATGTGGCATCGCTGACGTTGCTAACGTTGGATACGGATGACATAGTTATCCTTTTTTCAATAATTCTTTATTTCGATTTTCTCGAATAATTAAACTATAGCGAATCCTATGCGATAATGCAAGTAGGTCGATGTATTATTGGTCAAAGTATATGAAATTGCTTTATCATCCCGATCGCACCCAGATTTCATTAGCTGGCGTTCTTTATGCACTCGGCGATCCAGTTCGTTTGGAGGTCGTGCGACGACTGGCCAACGAAGGAGAGTTAACTTGTGCTGCACTCGATTGTGCGATCGCCAAATCAACGATGTCTCATCACTTCAAAATCCTGCGCGAGTCGGGCATCATCTATACGCGAAAAGAAGGCACTCAACACATCAATTCGTTGCGTAGCGAAGATTTAGAGGTACAATTTCCAGGATTGTTAGATATAGTTTTGGAAGCACTCAAAAAAGAGCCTGTATTTTCGTGTCATCCCGAATAAAAAGCGATCGCATCATATT
Source organism: Hydrococcus sp. Prado102 (assembly GCA_025454425.1). Lineage (GTDB taxonomy): Bacteria > Cyanobacteriota > Cyanobacteriia > Cyanobacteriales > Microcystaceae > Hydrococcus. Next base: position 18,648 of record JALOOL010000086.1, read on the forward strand.
AGAAATGCGATCGCGCTTTGTAGAAAATGTTACCCCAATTTTAGAACACACCTATAAC
>JALOOL010000087.1 GCA_025454425.1 Hydrococcus sp. Prado102
TCACCGCCTATCGATCCATATTTAAAGTGTTCGTTAATGTCTGCATATCTAACGGGGCCGTTATTCCAAAGGAAGGGCCAGACTAGAATTAGCATCACGACTAGGATACTTCCAACAACAAATACCCAAATTCGTTTGAGGACTGTTTGAATTAGGGTTGGTTGATCTTGTTCTTGTTCGCTCATAAATTAGTTCCTTTGTCGCGTTCTCGGCGATGCCGAGTGCCTTCGGCATTCGCGTAGCATATCTGTAAAACATTCCCTAATCACTAGACCTCTTGCAAAAGTTTTAAGAATTGACAATTTATAATTTTGGATTTTGGATTGAGGAATTTTAGATTTATGCAAGAGGTCTACTCATTACTTGCCTCACTCACCTCACTCGCCTCACTCATCACTTTCTGGGTGCTTGGTTCGATAAATGGAAATGGTGGTGGGTTAAATACGGTCATCACTTCAGAAATCATCGCGTCATAGTCGTCCCCGTAACGTGCGGGTTCGTAGCATCCCAAGGGGTTTTCTAAGGTGTTGAGCAAGCATCGGTTACAGTAAGTACAAGGGCACTCTGGAATATCTTTTCCTTGCTCGAATAGCTTGACTAAATCGTTATTCGCCACTAAAGGACGAGCAATACTCACCGCATCGCAAAATCCTTCACTAATGGCTTTACGAATGTATGACGCTTGCTGAAACCCACCCGTGCAGATTACCGGAATCTTGACATTTTTCTTGATTTCTCGCGCATATTCAAGATTTCTCCCTTGATAAGTTTCTAAAAGATGTTGTACCTCTTCTAGCGAGACATATTTGCGAAAGTCGGGATGCAACTCTGCTTCTTTGATGGGTAATCCTTGTACGGGATTGGGTTGTTGATATACTTTTCGTGGAATTCGATACCACAACCACTCGAAAATTTTATGTAAAGCCGGATAGCGGAATAAAAGGTAGTTGCGGAAGGTTAAAGTGCCGCTAGAGAGCATCGTATCGTAAGTATTGCAGGCTTTATCGGTGGCATACTTGCCTTCGAGGGGAAACTTACCTGCTGGATTCAAAGGATGGGGAAAAAGGCTACCAACTGATACATGAATGGCATCCACTCCCGCTTCTTCTATCAACTGACAAACTTTAATCGTGTCTTCTAGCTTATTCCCCGATTTTTCCCAAGGAATGACCGCATTGTTGAAGTCTTCCGCACTGATTTTGACCTGGAAGTGAAAGTTATTTCCTACTTCTTGGCGAACTGATTCAACGATTTCTAGCAAAAAGCGGGCGCGATTTTCAATCGAACCGCCATATCCATCAGTGCGATCGTTAATTCCCGAACTGAGAAATTGTGTAATTAGATAGCCATTCGCTCCATGCAATTCTACACCATCTAGCCCTGCATCTTTAGCGCGTTTCGCTCCTTTGCCAAATGCTTGCACTACCTGCTTGATTTCATCGGCGGTCATTGCCCGACACTCAAATCCGTGAAATGATTCGGTCTGGTTGGTCGAACTCTGGCGAATGTAGTCATTCTCAACGCCCTGAATGTCCTGTTGGCGACCGGAGTGACTGAGTTGCATAATCAACTTACAGCCGTATTCGTGAACTTTTTCGCCAACTTTGTGCCAGAAGGGAATGCGATCGTCGCAGTGAATGGTTGCATAATTGGGAACGATTCGTCCTTTGATCGTGACGGGGACGAAAGAAGTCACAATTGCCCCGACACCGCCTCGCGCAAATTTTTCTTCCCAATTAATTCGTGCTTGGTTGCCCGAACCATCGTAGTTGTCGAATCTTCCAGAAATGTTAGAGCGAAAGATGCGATTTTTAATAGTTAAATTTCGGAACTCTAGGCGTTGAAAAATAATATCGTTTTCCATAATCCACAAGAGTTTTATTTTTTGTCATGCTTTTAATCCGATGCGATCGCCGTTAGTGCTAGCCTGCTGTCAGGTATAGGAAATTGCCAAAAATTTAACCTCAGTCAGTGCCAAATACAGACCCATGTTGCTTCTAGACGAAAAGCGCGATCGCGCTCTAATCGTTATGAAATAATCTTCACAAGTTAGGGACGAACAACTGCAAGAAGTTTTCTACGTTTGACTGAGACGGTAGAACTTTGCTAAATCTATCTTCGAGTAGAGGAACTCTTAAACTTTTTGTTTTATTTTGATATTTTTAAGACCAAGATACATCACAAAGCATCCGATCAAACTCATAGTTTTTACAAAACTTTATTTTTTTGCTTCTCAGCTATTTTTCGAGAATTTTTAATTATCCAATAAAAATTTTAAATTAATTAATTTAGTAAATTAAATTCTCGCTCTATAAATTTTAGCTCGATCTATAGCTGATTTTTTCCAAAAATGACGATTTATAGCACGTAATTGTCAATCAGTTTAAGCTTATACAAATTTAAATAACAAAAAAGATTATATAAGTCACATTTATTTGACCGTGTAAGTCAGAAGTTAATTATCATCGCAATTATCGACTATTTAAAGATTTTTAGGGCATTAAAATTATTTATATATTGCTCGATAAGATTAACGCAACTCGTCTAAGACCTCAACTTTCTCCTTTCAAATTATGCAAAAACCTTTAAAAAGATAAAAAAATTAACAATTAAAATTTGTTACAAGTATGGAATTTATTTCTACTAAGAAGACAATCTGGTAGATAAAACAGAATCTTTTCAAAAAACCTTAACCAAATCGAAGCTTTAAATATCTAACAGGAGAAATATATGAACAAGCCACGTCTAAGCGCGATCGCTTGTTTCATGGTGATGATGCTGATGCTCTTGGGCTGTTCTTCTAATGAATATAAATCTACATCTGTCGGACATCTCAGTAAGTTAATCGCTCAAGCCAATGTAACTGTTGCCGATGTACCTACTACATCGCTTCAGTACAAGCAAAACACAAATTCATCGACTCAGGCAACTGAGTACGATAAAAATACTGCGACAAAAACCTCGGAACCCTACGATCGCGATTATCTCGGTTACGTGCCAGATAACTATTATGGCGATCTGACCGATGCCGAAAAGCGCGGTTTGCAAACATGGTACTTTTGGACGGGAGGCAATGAAAAATTCTTTCGCGATTTTGCTAAGCAAACCCACGGCGAAAACGACTTTTTAAGCCTTCTCGACGCTCGTCCCGATAGCGAATTGCTTGGAGGCGACACGCACCACATTCAACGCAACGAGCGTTTCAAAGGCATCGGAGCCATCAATGACCCTAGTTGCAAGCAAGCGACAGAACCCGACGAGTATAGCTTATGGTTAGATAAATGCGATAAAGATCCCAATGCAGTGGGGATTATGGGAGCTAGGAAGTTCCCCAATCCCAACTTTGACCCTCAAAAATGGGATGTCACCAAATATTATGCAGTCGGGGAAGAAAGAGCGCAGATCGAACCGCCTTACCGAATCGGAATGTCATGCGGCATATGTCATATTGCCTATAACCCGCTCAAACCGCCTGCCGAGCTAGAAAACCCGAAATGGGAGAATTTAGCATCGGCGATCGGCAACCAGTACATTAGAGAAGGAGCCTTGTTTGGGGGGAATTTACCACCACTCGATTTTCGCAGACAGGTGCTTGACAGTCAGCCGCCAGGGACTTCCGATACTTCTCGCATCGCCACCGACCATATCAACAACCCCAATGCTATTAACGCGATTTTCAATCTCGAAGATCGAGTGAATTTGGCAAATCAACCCGGTCACGAACAAGTCCTCAATGATGGGACAACCAAAGGAGTCCCCAACATTCTTAAAGATGGTGCGGATTCCGAAGGCGTTGCTCTTGCTTCAGAGCGGGTTTATATTAATATCGGTTCGTGTTCGGATTATTGGCTGACACTCCACGATCCTTTATTGGGAAGAAAACCGCAGAAACCATTCGATATTGAAACAGCCAGAAAGAAATGCGAATACTGGCCCAAGACGGAAGCACGTATGGCAGATGCAGAAGCGTTTCTGAAAACTCTCAAACCGATGCACCTGGCAGATGCGCCTGGGGGTAAAGCTTATTTAACTAACGATAAAGCAGTACTAGAGCGCGGAAAAACTGTTTTTGCCGATACTTGTGCCACCTGTCATTCGAGCAAACAGCCGCCAGCGGAAATTGCTGCCAATCCCGAACAAGCAAAGGAATGGTATCGACAATCGGTGCTGAGTGCTGATTTTCTCGACCATAATTTCTTGTCGGACGATCTCCGCAAACCCGTAACGCTGATTGGCACGAATGCTTCCCGCGCCTTGGCGACTAATGCTGGCAAGGGTCATGTTTGGGAGCAATTTTCATCTAAGACTTTCAAAAATCTGCCTTCACCCGGCACGTTGAAGCTGGAGAATCCTTTTGATAAGAATAAACCGATCTCCTTTGAAGTGCCATCTGGAGGAACGGGTTATTATCGAACTCCCTCGCTGATTAGTCTGTGGACGAGCGCTCCTTTCTTCCACAACAATATGTTAGGCAAATATAATGCAGATCCTTCCACTGAAGGACGGATGGAAGCCTTTAACGATGCTACAGAAAAACTTTTGTGGCCCGAAAAGCGCGAGGGGACTATTTTGCGAACGCAGCGAAATAGTGTTTTAGAAGTCGGCAATCTCAAAGCCAATGTTCCTAAAGGCGCGCCAATTAATTTGCTAGCCAATTTAGATCCCAGCAGTGCCCCAAAAATTCTGCAAAAGAAATTGAACTCCGATGTAGGAGCTAAGGTGCTGCAAGCGCTGGTGAATTTAGCGCCCGATAAGGTCATTACACCACTGCTGTTGAAAAATAATCAGTCGCCTGATTTCATTGAAGACCACGGTCATTACTTCGGAACGGATCTTTCAGATGAAGACAAGCAGGCGTTGATTGAGTTTCTGAAGACTTTCTAGTACATTATCTGCCAAAACAATTTTGGATTTTAGATTTTGGATTTCTCCTTTAATCCAAAATCTAAACAAGAAGCAATATGAATACAAACAACGAATCTACACGTTCTAAAACTGCTCTAATTACTGGAGCATCTAGCGGAATCGGTTATGAATTGGCTCAGTTATTGGCAAGCGATCGCTATAATCTGGTGTTAGTCGCCAGAAGTGCGGATAAACTCAAGCAAATCGCCGATGAATTCACCAGACAATTTGGTATTTCAGTAAAGATTATTTCGCTAGATTTATCTGTGCCAGATGCACCGGAAAAAGTTTTTAGAGAATTGCAACAAGACGCGATCGCAATAGACATTCTAGTTAATAATGCTGGCTTTGCTAGTTATGGCTTCTTTGCTGAAACCGATTTGAATGCCGAACTACAAATGATGCAATTGAATATGGTTGCACTGACGCATTTAACTAAATTATTTCTCAAGGAAATGGTATCTCGACATCAGGGAAAAATTCTCAATATAGCTTCTACTGCTGCCTTTCAGCCAGGGCCGTTGATGGCAGTTTATTATGCTACTAAAGCTTATGTTCTTTCCTTTTCTGAAGCACTTGCCAATGAATTACAAGGTTCTGGAGTAACTATTACTGCGCTTTGTCCGGGGCCGACAGAATCGGGTTTTCAAGCTAGAGCGAATATGGAAGAATCGAAACTGGTTAGCGGAAAACGGATTATGGATGCAAAAACCGTTGCCGAAATCGGCTATCGCGGTTTGATGAAAGGTGAAACCGTTGTTATCCCCGGACTAAAAAATAAACTACTGGCTTTAAGTGTGAGATTTACCCCAAGGAATTTAGTTACTAAAATAGTCAGAAGTATGCAGGAAAGAGTTTAGAAAAACTTTCATTGTTGATGACAATGCAAAATTCCCAGTCTTTTACATTTTATTAAAATTGCAACGAAAGTTATAAGAATATCTACTTAGCAGAGCGACGAAAGTAAGAATGAATTTATCTATTTCGTTGAAGAGAAATTATTGACATCTGCCAGATGTTTTTTCCTGGTTAAATTTCTACGATGAATGCAGTCACTTAACACAGAGCGTTTTTCAGTTCGTGTAAGCGATCGCTTGAAATATCCTCTTGCTCAAAAACTATCATTAAAAGTAATAGGAACCCTTTTTTGCATAAATTTCGCTCGTATTCAAAGAGTAAAAAATGAAGGTGACAGCTAGAGCGATCGCACCGTCATTTAAATAAACCTTTTCAATCCAAAACCCACACGGACAAAAGGAGGCGCGGAGTACAGCTAAAATCTAAAATCCAAAATCCAAAATAGTATGAGGTAGCTATGACTCGTAACATCTATGCACTGCTAGTTGGCATTGACGAATACACCGCTCCCGTTTCTCCATTGAAAGGCTGTGTAAACGATATTCTGGCTGTAAAAGAGTATCTACAAGGTCGGGTTGCTAGCGATGGATACCAATTACATTTACGCACGCTTTTAGATAAAAATGCCACTCGTGCTGCGATCGCGGATGGTTTTCGCCAACATTTATGTCAAGCTAGCAGTGAAGATGTCGCCTTCTTTTACTTTGCCGGACATGGTTCTCAAGAACAATCCCCGCAAGAGTTTTGGACTTTAGAACCAGACCGACTCGATGAAACGTTAGTTTGTTACGACAGTCGCAGTCCTGGCGGTTGGGACTTGGCAGATAAGGAGATGGCAAAGTTAATCGCTGAGGTAGCCGAAAAAAATCCTCACATTACGATTATTATGGACTGCTGCCACTCCGGTTCGGGCAATCGTGGCGAATTAGAAGGAGAAACAGCAGTGCGTAAAGCGCCCATAGACCGCCGCCAGCGACCGTTAGATAGCTTCATCTTCTCATTGGCAGAAGCAGACCAACTTTCAACGTCTCGCAGTCCCGAAGAAAATCCTAGTGGCTGGACATTGCCGAGAGGAAAACACGTTTTCCTAGCTGCTTGTCGAGATAGTGAGCTAGCTAAAGAATACAATGCAGAGGGGCAACCGAGAGGAGCATTTTCTTACTTTTTGCTCGATACCTTAAATAAAACCAATGGTAGCCTGACTTATCGAGACTTATTCAAACGCACCAATGCTCTCGTTCGCTCGAAAGTTACCGCTCAATCTCCTCAAATCGAAGCAACAGATTTGAGGGATTTAGACCAACCATTTCTCGGAGGTGCGATCGCGCAACATACTCCCTACTTTACTGTTAGTTATAGCAGCGATCGCGACTGGATAATCGATGGTGGGGCAGTTCATGGCATCCCTCAACCGAATGACGACGAGACAACTTTACTCGCATTATTTCCCTTCGATACTCCCCTCGAACGGTTACGTCAATTGTCTTTGGCAATAGGTGAAGTGCAAGTAATCGAAGTCATGCCGCAACTGAGTACAGTTAGGATTAACGGAATTGAAAACTTAGCGCCAGATATGACTTTTAAAGCAGTTATAACCAGTTTGCCTTTACCGCCCAAAGGAATTTGGCTCGAAGGAGAGGAAACAGGAATAGAACTCGCTCGCACGACTCTACAAAAATCCTCCTCTCTCTATATTCGCGAAGTTTCCAGCCCCCAACAAGCCGAGTTTAAATTACTAGCTCGCGACAGACAATATCTCATTACTCGACCTGCCGACGACCGCCCTTTAGTCGCTCAAATTCAGGGATATACAACGGCAACGGCATTACAGGCGATACAGCGATTAGAACATCTTACCCGTTGGACGAATATCGCCGAACTCTCTAGTCCTGCTACCAGTCGCATTCAACCCGATGCAGTACAGATGATTATCGAGCAAGAGGGACAAGAACTACAAGAGCCTCAGATTCGCTTAGAATACCAACAAAAGAAGCAACCCTCTTTCAAACTCAAGCTCAAAAATACCAGCAATGAAGCCTTGTATTGCGCCTTGTTGGATTTAACCGATAGCTACGCCGTTAGTGCGGGTTTGCTAGATGGGGGAGGAGTTTGGCTGCAACCAGGAGAGGAAGCTTGGGCATTAGGAGGTCAGCCAATTTATCCCACCGTGCCAGAAAAACTGTGGAAACAAGGGATTACTGAAATCAAAGATCTTCTCAAACTCATCGTCAGCACCGCCGAATTTGATGCGACATTGCTCGAACTTGAAGAACTCGACTTGCCTTCTCGCGCCACGCCATCACCTCGCCGAGGCAAAGGAACTTTAAACCGTCTGATGAATCGGGTGCAATCCCGCGATTTGAGAGCCAAACCAGAGGCGGAAGAACTCTGCGACGACTGGGTAACGAGTCAAATCGTTATTACAACCGTGCGCCCACAAGAGACAACAACCATTCCCAAAGGAGGTGAGAGTATTTCGTTAGGATTTGGCGTTCAAATGCGATCGCATCCCAGTTTAAACGCTAAGGCACGTCTGACTACTGTTACCCAATCCACGCGCGATTTAGGGAATTGTACTTTACCGCCAATTCTAAGGGCAGATCGAGAAGGAATCGAATCCTTTCAGTTTACTAACAGTAGAGGAACCGATCCAGGACTTTCGGCGTTGGAGTTGAGTCAAGTAGAAGATCCCTCCGTAGTCACGCCACAAGATCCCCTTAAACTTGTTGTCAATACGCCACTTTCGCCCGACGAGCAATTATTATCTGTCGGTTATGATGGCGAGTTTTTCTTGCCTTTGGGACGCGGTTACAGGACTTCAGAAGGTCAAACGGAGATTGTATTAGAACGATTGCCAGAACCCGTAGCAGAAGGAAATCGCAGCCTTGGCGGTTCGATTCGGATTTTCTTTCAAAAAATTACTACTCAACAATTGGGACTGGATTTTAAGTATCCCATTTTAGCCGTGGCAGATGTCAGCCCCGATGAAACCGTTACTTACATGGCAGAAAGCGATTCCCTACGGGAGCGCTTCGCGGATCGCGTTAAAGCACGAGTTGCCCAAGCAAAGCGAATCGTCCTCTACATTCACGGCATTATCGGCGATACTCAAAGCATGGTTGCAAGCGTGCAACGAGCAAAGCTTACCGATTTATACGATTTAGTTCTTACCTTTGACTACGAGAATCTAAATACATCAATTGAAGAAAATGCCAGATTTCTCAAACAAAGACTCGAAGCTGTTGGTTTGGGAGCAGATAGCGGCAAAGAATTACATATTGTCGCGCACTCGATGGGAGGATTAGTTTCTCGCTGGTTTATCGAACGAGAAGGCGGCGATCGCATGGTTAAACATTTAATCATGCTCGGTACGCCTAATGCTGGTTCTCCCTGGTCTACTGTGCAAGATTGGGCACTAACTGCCCTCAGTATCGGATTAAATGGATTGTCAGAGATTACCTGGCCCGTCCCCGTCTTGGGAATGTTGGTGAAGGCGATTAACAAAACGGTTGCAGTCGTTGAAAAGATTGATATCTCTTTAGATCAAATGCACCCAGAATCTGAATTCTTAAAAAACCTTGCTGCTAATCCCGATCCGAGAATTCCTTACACCATTATTGCAGGCAATACCTCAATCGTTCCCGCCGCCCTCGTACCAGAAGGGAATCGCAATTCTAGTCCGATAGAGCGATTGATGCAGAAGTTGTTTAACAAAGTAGTCGCACTACCTTTCTTCGGTCAACCGAACGATATTGCTGTCACTGTAACGAGTATCAAGAGTGTAAGTCAAGCGCGATCGCCTCAACCTCAAATACAAGAAGTCGGTTGCGACCATTTAGTTTATTTTAGCCATCCAGACGGGTTAGCAGCCCTGGCAACGGCAGCAAATCGAGCTTTAGGAAAAACCTTCTCCCCTGCTACTGTCTCGATTCCTGTCAAAGATAGTACCCCAGTAAAAAAGCAAAATTCTAAATGGTTTATTGGCAGCGCGATCGCAATTGTGTTCGTAATAAGCGCGATCGGTTTAGTTGTATGGTCGCAATCCAATAACACGCAACCTAACCCTGCAACGGTAAACAGTAAATAAGCTAATAGGCATTTAAATTGGTTACTGAATTTAGGGAGTAGGGTTGTAGGGGCGCAAGGCTTGCGCCCAAGGCAGCTTTGTATCGTTTTTAAGTTCTGAAAGAATTTGAATTATTGAACAGTTTAAATGCTTAACAGCTTAACCAATCGTTAATTTTCAATCAAAAAATTGGATTTTTTTTAAATGAATATTTCGCAAAATTGTCTAGATTTAATCAAAAAATGGGAAGGATTTCGAGCCAACGCTTATTTAGATCCAGTTGGAATTCCTACTATCGGTTATGGAACGATTTGTTATCCAAATGGACAAAAAATTCAAATAGGAGATGTCATTTCAGAATCAGAAGCTGAAGATTTGCTGAAGTTAAAATGCGATGAATTTGCGGAAGTCGTTAATAATGTAGTTACGGTGACACTCAATCAAAATCAATTTGATGCCTTGATTTCTTTTTGTTACAACGTAGGCGCGAGAGCTTTTCAAGAAAGTACCTTGCTTAAGAAACTGAATGCAGGAGATTTTAAGGGCGCGGCAGAGCAATTTTTACGCTGGAATAAAGCTACTAAAAATGGTGTCAAAATTGTTCTCGAAGGATTGACCAATCGACGCAAAGATGAAAAAGCGCTCTTTGAAAAAATTGGTAGTGAAGGAACTCCTTTAGAAACAGCAGAAGAAACCCCACAACATAGGGTTACTTGGTTGGAAGGCTATCGAGAAAGCGATGGCGATAATACGATTATTGTGGCTTATAACGGCTCAGAAGTCGTTGAAATTTTAACCCTAGAAAGTTATAAAAAAGAAGATTTGATTGCCGTCCTGTGCCAATATCCCAATGCCCAAAACTTTATATTTGCTTCTCCTGACAAGGCAATTCCTACCGGAGAGCAAATTTGTATCAAAAAGAGACAACCTACTACCGTCACAAAGGATAAATCTGTCACCTCTATTGCTGATGCTTCCCAAGCAATTCCTGGTAAAAATTATCTGAAATTAACCAAAACCAATCAAAAAGATGAGTTTGGATGTTTCATCCTGAAAATGGAATATTACAAAGATGGACAACTTAAAGATTCCCTGAATACCTGTTCTGGTGCCCCTGGTCGGCAGGCGTTCAAAAAGGCGCTTGAGAGCGTACAAAAGTCTTTCCAACCCCTGCCAGAAGGGAAATGGCGGATCGAGAACATTAAATGGGCAACGGGAAAAGATCGGTATATTGGAGAATTTCCTACTCCTGGGGTTGGTCCCGTTTCTACTCCCCTAACCTATGTAGAGCCAAATTCGACACGACGAAGCGCGATCGAAATTCATATCGACTGGAATCGGCGCAAAGGCTATCCAGGAACAGCCGGGTGTGTTGGGGTATATACTATTGCCGATTATCAACGCTTTGTCGGTTGGCTTCGCGAAACCGACCCAAGAGATTTTTATGTTGATTGGGGTTTAGGGACTTGTCCGAATCCTTGAAAAAGGAGTCAGAAGACAAGGTGAGTTGGGAATGAATTAATCCAAAATCCAAAATGGTGTAATATTATGCCCGAATTTACACGAAATATGGCATTTGTCATCGGCATTAACAACTATCAAAATGGGATTTCTCCTTTGCAGAATGCCGTCAATGATGCCAAAAAACTAATTGAGATTTTACGAGAAAAGCATGGCTATCAAGTATGGGTATGCTTGGACGAGGTGGCAACTCTCAATAATTTAAATAACCTGCTCGAACAGACATTGCCGCGACAAGTCGAACCAAACGATCGCTTGTTATTTTACTTTGCCGGACACGGGATCGCTCTCAATGGCGAGGATGGCCCGATGGGTTATTTAATCCCTCAAGATGCAATTTTGGGAGATACTCAAACTTATCTACCCATGACGAAATTACAGGAATGTTTAGAAAACTTATCCTGTCGTCATTTCCTGGGTATCCTCGATTGCTGTTTTGCAGGTGCTTTTCGCTGGTCGAGTACCAGAGATTTGTTAACGACTCCAGAAGTTATTCACCAAGAGCGTTACGATCGCTTTATAACTGACCCAGCTTGGCAAGTTATTACTTCAGCAGCTTCCGACCAAAAAGCTTTAGATGCCTTCAATCTCAACGCAAAACGCGGTTCTGCTGGCGATCATTCGCCTTTTGCGGCTGCCTTATTTGAAGCGCTAGAGGGAGGAGCCGATCTTTATCCTCCCGCCAAAGAACATAAACCATCGGGAGATGGAGTAATTACCGCTACCGAACTGTATTTATATTTACGCGATCGCATCGAAACGGCAACCCAAAGCGATCGCCAACGACAAACCCCTGGGATTTGGTCGCTCAAAAAACACGATAAAGGCGAGTATATTTTCCTCTCTCCCGAACACGAATTAAATTTACCCCCAGCACCCCCTCTAGATGAGTCGCAAAACCCCTATCGCGGTTTAGAATCGTATGATGAAGAACACAGCCACTTGTTTTTCGGCAGACAAGCGCTAACCGAAGAATTATACCAACGTATCTGCAAACAGCCTTTAACTGTAGTTTTAGGAGCTTCTGGAACAGGGAAATCGAGTCTGGTAAAAGCGGGTTTGATTCCTTACATCAAGAAGGAAAAGAAACAGCAGTGGCGCGTTCTTACTCCCATGCGCCCAGGCGAGTCTCCCTTTATGGCTTTGAATAATCTACAGGCGCAGGAAAACTCGTCTGTTTCCTTGATTACTGACTTAACTACCGAGCAAAAAGTGGAACCTTTTTCTGTTAAGCTAGCGACTTGGATACAGCTTAATCCTCAGTTAAAGTTACTATTAGCGATCGACCAGTTGGAAGAATTAATAACTCTGTGTCGAAACGAGCAAGAGCGAGAAAGTTTTCTAAAATTGTTGGCTGGGTTAATAGCTAAATATCCAGAACAGTTAAGAATTGTACTAACATTGCGATCGGATTTTGAACCGCAATTCCGCAATTCTGTCCTAGAAACCTATTGGAATTTGGCTCGATTTATCGTCCCAGCAATGACGCGGGAGGAATTGCGTTCCTGTATCGAAGAACCTGCAACTAAAAGGGTGTTGTATTTCGAGCCGTACAGTTTGGTAGACGATTTAATTGATGAAGTGGTACAGATGCCAGGGGCACTACCGCTACTTTCTTTTACTTTAAGCGAACTCTATCTCAAGTATTTAAGAGCCGTCAGAGCGGGAAAAAGAAACAATCGGGCGATTCTTCAAGAAGATTACGAAGAATTGGGCGGAGTGACGCGAAGCCTGACTCAAAGAGCCGATTTGGAATACGAAGCCCTAGTCAAACAAGATAAAGCTTATGCACAAACTATTCGCAATGTAATGCTACGCGCGATCGCGGTAGGCAGTGGCGAATTGGCACGCAGACGAGTCCCCCTAGCAGAATTAGAGTACCCAGAATCAGAAAACGAGCGAGTGAAAACGGTCATCAGAAGCTTTTCGGCAGCACGCCTGCTAGTAGAAGGACAGGATATGGAAGGAAAACCTTATGTAGAACCTGCTCACGATGCTTTAGTGCTGGGATGGCAAAGGTTGCTGGCGTGGAAACGAGAAGAAGAAGAAAATTTAATCTTGCAACGACGGCTGACATCGGCAGCCCAAGAGTGGAAAAACGTTACGAGCAAAGAAACGCGATCTGCAAAGCGCTCCCGTAGGGAATCGCAATTTCTGGCAAAAGTTGAGCCTTTACTCGCTTACTGGGATCGAGGTCTTGACGCGGCTGGAAATTTCTATAATCAGATCGATGCTAAAATCGCTCGCTTACGGCGACGAAACCCAAACCAACAAGACGCTTTACATTCTCAAGCAGCACAGTTTCTTTGGAATGCCAATCCCTATCTCGACGTACTCAAGGAAAGGCTTAATTTTAATCGTAACTGGTTTAATCAAATCGAAGCTGAGTTTGTCGAGCGTAGCATTTTCCAAAAGCGCAGAAATGTTAATTTACGTTGGAGTATTGCTATTGGCGTAATACTGGGATTGAGCGGGTTAACTATTTATGCTCTGATCAATCAAAGACAAGCACAGATCGAGCAAGCTAACGCTTCTAGAGAAACCGCAGAAGCATACTTGCGAGCCAATCAATCCTTAGATGGAATGTTGAGTAGCTTACAGGCGGGAAAGTCTTTACAGTCGCCACTTTTAGCATTATTTAAACCAGGCGATCGCTTGCAAGAGAAAGTCAGAGGAACCTTACAAAGAGCCGTTTATACCGTCAAAGAACTCAACCGCATAGAAGGGCATCAAGGTACGGTCAGGATTAGTTTGAGTCCCGATGGCAAGCTACTGGTTAGCGCGGGAGAGGACGGTACTGTACGCTTGTGGAACTTGCAGGGTCGGCAATTGGCAGCTTGGAATGCAAATCAAGTGGCGATCGCCAACGTCAGTTTTAGCCCCAACGGTCAAATCCTGGCTACCGTTGGAGATAATGGAACTGTGCGATTGTGGAACTTGCAGGGTCAGTCTTTAGCCCAATGGCAAGGGCATCGAGGTCGGGTGAAAAGCGTCAGCTTTAGTCCCAACGGTCAGTTACTAGCTACCGCAGGGAATGATGCGACTATCCGCCTCTGGAACTTGCAGGGTCTGCCATTAGCAGTCATGAAAGGGCATACCAATGAAGCTTGGAGCGTTAGTTTTAGCCCCGACGGACAGACCTTAGTTAGCGCATCGGAAGATGGCACAATTCGACTCTGGAACTTGCAGGGTCAGCAATTGGCGCAAATTGAAGGAAATCAAGGTGCGATCGACAGCATCAAATTTAGTCCCAACGGTCAGATACTGGCTACCGCAGGAGAGAAGGGCACGGTACGACTCTGGAATTTACAGGGTCAGTTGTTGAGAGAATTAAAAGGACATCAAGGTCGAGTCTGGAGCCTAATCTTCAGTCGGGACGGTCAGCGACTAGCGAGTGCAGGAGAGGACGGCACGGTACGATTATGGAATTTCCAGCGTCTGTTGTTGACATTGAAAGGGCATCAAGGCCCAGTTAGAAGCGTCAGTTTTAGTTCCGACGGTCAGACCTTGATTAGTGCAGGAGATGACGGTACAGTGCGCTTGTGGAACTTACAGGGTCAGTATTCTGCCCAATTGTTAGGGCATCAAGGCTCCGTCAGAAGCGTCATATTTAGTCCCGACGGTCAGATGCTGGCTACTGGTGGCGAGGACGCTACTATTCGCTTGTGGAACGCACATGGTCAACTAATGACAGAATTTAAGGGCGATCGCGGTTCGGTGAGAAGCGTCAATTTTAGTCCGAACGGTCAAATCCTAGCTAGCGCTGAAGATAACACCGTGCGATTGTGGGACTTGCAGGGTCAGCCATTAGCCCAATTGAAAGGGCATCAAGATTTAGTCAGAGGCGTTAATTTTAGCCCAGAGGGTCAGCTACTGGTTAGCGCCGGAGATGATGGCACGGTGCGATTGTGGGACTTGCAGGGTCAGCTATTGACAGTCTGGAAAGCCGATCCAGAGCGAGTTTGGGACGTGGCGTTTAGTCAGAACGGTCAAATCTTGGCTACCGCAGGCGCTGACGGCACGGTGCGCTTGTGGAACTTGCAGGGTCGGCAGATGAGAGAAATGGCGGGTCACATAGGCCCTGTTTATAGCGTAGCATTCAGTCCAAATGGCAAGCAATTGGCGAGCGCAGGTGCTGATGGCACTATCCGCCTGCGGGATGTACAAGAAAATCGCAATGGAAAACTATTCCAAGTCTATAATGCGGAAGTTAATTCAGTAGCGTTCGCTGCTGATGGCAAGATGCTCGTCAGTGGCGATAATAAAGGCAACGTGCAGTTGTGGGATTTGCAGAATCAACAGCAATTTTCTGCCTGGAGTGCCCATCAAGATTCGATTATCCGAAAAGTCAGTTTGAGCAAGGACGGCAAGCTGTTAGCTACAGCCGCAGATGACGGCACTGCAAGGTTGTGGCAGATTGAATTGTTCGACGAACTGATAAATCGGATTGGCGATCGCATGAGTGCGGTGCGCTCTGCGCAATCGCGCTCCGGTGGTTGATTAGTCAAAGCCTTTTAAATAAAAAACTAAGATAAGGAATCTTCACCAAACTTACGCACTCGCTTCAGTTTCCTGGGTTTTCTCTTGTTTCGCCTGTCGCTCAAAAACTTGAATAGACGGCTGTTCTAAAACAAAACCCTTTTCTGTCAACTCCCCCATCGTTCCTCTAATTGCTGCCACCCACAAAGGATAATTCTCTTCTCAGTACAGGACAAAACTTGAAAAAGGAGACAGGAAAAGGGTTTCATAGAAATGTATGATTATCAAGCGTGAAACCCTATGGATCATGTTAACTTGTTAAGACAAACCTTGAAACCTCATCTTCAATGGCATGGGGCAAGACTTAGTTTTCTGGCTTTATTCCTCATAGCTTTATTTCGGGTTAAAACTGTAAACTTATCCGAACTAGCTACAGGATTTATGGGAAAGACAAAAATCGACTCCAACTATAAACGATTACAAAGATTCTTCAGAGAGTTTGATTTGGACTATTACTCACTGGCTAAATTAATTGTGGGAATGATGGAAATCCCCGAACCCTGGGTTTTAAGCGTAGATCGTACCGAATGGAAATTCGGGCAAAAAATGTTCAATATCTTAACACTAGGTATTGTCTATCAAGGAGTGGCATTTCCCCTACTATGGTGGTTGCTTGATAAAAAAGGCAATTCTAATACTCAAGAGCGGATTGATTTATTCAAGGAATTTATCGAGCTATTTTCAGAACGTCAAATTGCTTGTTTAACAGCAGATCGAGAATTTTTAGGTCATGAGTGGTTGAGCTATCTACTTTCACAACCAATGATTCCTTTTCGGATTCGGATTCGTGAGAGTGATTGTTTGAGTGACGGAAAACACACTCTGCCTGCCCGTGTAGTCTTTTCCCATCTCAAATTTGGTCAATCCCAATTGCTAAGTGGAAGAAAACTTCTTTGGGGTCATCAAGTTTATGTGAGTGCTTTACGCCTGAAAGATAATTCTTTGCTGATAGTTATAGCTGGCGATCGCGCTCACGAGCTTATTGAAGACTATTCTCTTCGTTGGGGGATTGAAACCCTGTTTGGGATTTTTAAAAGTCGCGGTTTTAATCTTGAAGATACTCACCTACAAGATTCTGAGCGATTAAGTCGTTTATTAGCTTTGCTCACTATTGCTTTATGTTGGGCACATCGTACTGGTCAATGGTTATGTCAACATCAACCCATCACGCTCAAAAAGCATGGACGAAAAGCAAAGAGTATTTTTCGTTATGGCTTCGATTATCTGCGTCGTCTGCTTTTCAATCTGGAGCCAGATCTAACTAATTATTATCATTCTCTCCGTTTTTTGTCCTGTACTTAGAATTCTCTTTAGCTTCGTCAAGTTTCTTAAAGACTTTTGGTTTAACTGTCACGCTAACTATTCGACCGTCACAGTCGATTTCAAACTGTTTCCAACCATTTTCAACGGTTTGAACGTCAACAGGGAACTCATTAATTTTAATCGTTATCTCGATTTTTCCTAGAACGGGCATGGGCAATCATTGATGTTCGATGACTGAGAGTATTTTCTCATGCTGCCTGAATCCTTACAACAATAGACCAAGCTCATAGTACTGATTAAGCCACTACTTTGCCGATTTAACAAATACCTAGAACGGTTATCAAATAATAGTTTCAAAGAATTAATTGAGATCTTTTTGCTGATGTGACGTGTGCCCCGAAAGGGTGATTATGCGATCGCTCTTAACTTTTCGTATTGGTTCTCTGCGCCATGATTTTAGAAGCTTCCTCATAATCTCCATCGATTAAATAGGAAAAATGGTAATAATTGGCTAAGTAAAAATCACAGCCAAATTTCTCATAACGATCTGCTACGGCTAAAAAACCATATCTAGCCCCCTGTTGGTCTTGAAACCAGTCTTGATAAAACGAATCATGCAAAAAGATTGTTAATGTCTTCTGGTGGGAGCTTGGAATTAAACGAATTAACCTGATGTATGGGTGATGATTGCGCGGCACGGGTAGCAGCACGTCAAAGCCATCAAAGTTTAAAAACTCAGCTAACTCAATTTCGTCGTCTAATGAATCCTGAACTAGAAAACGTCGCCAAGCCTGCCAGAATTCATGCTTGCTGTCAAATCCTGGCTCGATATCCAACCAACCACGTTCGGAGCGGTTCAGGTCGTCAATTACATCAGGGGGTAAATCGGCTATTTTCATCTCTCAAAATTTTCCTGCCGAATATTGTACTATTATGATAGTACAAATAAGGAGTTGAGAAAATTTCAATCCCACCAATAAGAAATCACCACAGCATCGCGAGATGGTCGAGCTACATCTGGATCTAGCCCATCTTGCAAGCGAGATCTGAGTCTACGTTGTAGCCGAGAGCCGTAATCGGCATTTGTACCATCGGTTACGTCTACTGAGTCAGCCTGCCACTTTTTTCCTAAGTCTAATAACCGAGACACTTTTAGATCTTGGTTCTCACTCAGAATGTAGAGCGTATCGGCAGGGTAAGCAATGAAGTGTATGATGCTACCCTCTGGCACGGGACGATAATTCGCCATAGCCAGAAGTGTATCGATAACGCCACTGAAACTCAGACCATCGGGGTCAGAAGCAAAAATCGGCTTGGAAAATAGAAAGCTTTCCCATAAATCGGGATGGTTGGAAAGGTCGGTAATTACTTGGGAGCCATCAAACTCGTTGAATTGACGCTGCCAAATCATTGCCGCAAACAGTTCTTGGGGTGCATAAGTTTGGGTTCTTCAGTACTTAATATGCTAAAAGACAGAAAACTTCTCAAAAAATCTTGAGAAATATCGCTCGATATTTCTCTCAATCCTCGCACTAGATTGACA
>JALOOL010000088.1 GCA_025454425.1 Hydrococcus sp. Prado102
TTGAATTTGCGTATTGTTGCGATCGTCCCACTTTTCATTTTCCAACAAAATCTCTAGCTCGGATAGTTGGGTGTGGGAGATTAACTCTAACTTGGGTTGTGGCTTGGAGTCGAACGTATTTGAAGTTGGGACTAGAGCGACAACTTTTTTGAGAAGTTTCGGTTCGATTTGATTGCAGCCTCGACAAACGAAACGTATCGTATTGGCTAGTTCGGTTGCTTGAGTATTTTTGAGCAGATAACCCTTAGCGCCTGCTTGTAGGGAATTTGTAAGAGAAGTTTCATCGTCATTGGCACTCAGAACAATTATTTTTACATCAGGAAAACGCTGACTAATAATCTGTGTTGCCGTTATGCCGTTCATTATCGGCATTTCAACGTCCATGAGGACGAGATCGGGTTTGAGGGTTTCTACTTGCGCGATCGCGTTTTGACCGTCGCAAGCATTACCCACCACTTGAAAATCTTCTTCAGCCTCCAGCCAGATTCTCAACACTTCGCAGAAAAGAGCTTGGTCGTCTACTAGTAAAATACGAGTCATAACAGTTATCAGTAATCAGTAATCAGTAATCAGTCATATGGCTCGATAACTAGAGCTTTAATAGAGATCGCAAAATTTAATTTATATACAGGGAAAAGGGGAAATATTGATGAACGTTTTTCCTCTTACCCTTTCCCCATTTCCCTTTGCCCGAATAAGAGCAACAAGTCTACCAACTACTCGCTTATGTCTCCACGATCGCGCCTCTCATAAAGTCCATATCGTTAGGATTGAGGAAGGGAGCATTGTTATTATTAATTGCGTCAAGGAAGCTTCTGGTTACAGAATTGGAATTATTAGAATCAAATAAACTGCCAAGACGGGATTCGATTTTCCGTGGGTCTACTATCGTATCGCCTGGAGCAAGATCGATACGATTATCGCCGCGGGGCAAGCGATCGTCGGTAACGAGATCGTCGCCGAGATCTACTGTCGGGATTGAACCAGGATTGTCAATACTTATCAAATCGTCCGAACTGCCATTAAATCTTTGTAGTCTACCCCTCTCTACGTCAAGCTGTGCCAACCATCCATCAACAGCCGCGCCATTTGCGCCGCTACTGCTACTGCCCAAAAAGCCTTCTGTAAATCCAGTTACATAAAGTCTGCCCTGGTCGTCGGTAGTAACGCCTGTTGCGTAGTCGAGATCGTTTTTGCTACCGAACTGTTGAATCCATTTATTGTTGCCTTCTGTATCGAACCGCCCTACCCAGGCATTGTAATTTTTGTCTTTTTGACCTTTGCCCAACTTATCGTTAGAGTATCCGATTAAGAAGATATTATCTTGTGCGTCGATCTCCATATCGGATAAAACCATCCCATCATCGCCCTTAGATCCAAACTGTTTCGCCCACTGCTGCGCCCCATCCGTATTAAATTTAGAGAGCCAGATATCGTAAGAAGTATTGGCTTGGTTACTTCCTGATAAATTGCCTGTCGTCCATCCGGTCGCATAGACGTTACCTTGACTATCGGTATCGACTCCCCAGCCATATTCCAAACCTTGATCGACGCTTCCAAGCTGTTGTACCCACTGTCTCTGACCGTTAGTATCGAACTTCGCTATCCAAGCATCGTATTTCAAAAGCTGTCGGGAAGGATCTGACTCTTGTCCTCCTTGACCGACTAAACCCTGAGTCCATCCGACTAGGTAGCTATTTCCATCTTTATCGACAGCCAGGTCGTAGTTTTCATCAAAAAAGAAGCTACCAAGCTCGCTAAACCACTGCTGGTTGCCATTAGAATCGAATTTAGTCACCCAAGCATCATCTTGAACGGCAAAATCGAAAATTGGCGAGTTTCGGTTATCTTTAATGGCTAATCCCGATACATAAACATTGCCTGTTTCATCGACATCAAGACCAAAAGAACCGTTAGACAAAACATCAGCCGAAGTCGCGCTAAACTGGCGACTCCAAAGAAGAGAGCCACTGCTATCGTACTTAGCCACCCAAGCATCCGAACCGCTTGCTTGTTTAGAGCCAAATAAGCCTCCCTCAGTGGCTCCTGTTAAGTAAAAGTTTCCGTTGCTATCTGTGACGACGGCATTCGAGCCATCATTACCGGAAGTTCCAAATTGCTGTAAAAATACTTGGTTGCCGCTGCTATCGTATTTGGCGACCCAAGCATCCGAACCGCCTCGATTCGATCCTTGCAAAGGCCCGTTGGTAGAACCCGTTATGTAGACATTTCCCGAAGCGTCAGCAGCCGCCCCAACGCTGATATCGTTACTAGTCGTGCCTAATTGTCCGATCTTTTTTTGCCGTGGTTTATTTGCTGGTTTATCGCCCACAAACTCAAAATATTTGCCTTTAAGGTCGATATCTACATCGGGCGTATTTATGACAAAGGCGACAGCATCGGGCGTTCCTTGTTGGAGAGAAAAGATAAACTCCCCAGAAAACGGCTGCTCGATTCCTTCGACCTGCAATCCATTAACTTCTACGACGCGATAATCACTACGCTTACCGTTTAGCTGGATAGTATCTTGAGAGAGGCTGAAATCGTAGAGTACGGCAAACTCGTTAAAACCGAGTAGGTTTGTCGTTGTTAGGCTAGCTGGGTCTTTAGCAGTGTAGTAGGGCTGATTTTTATCTCCTAGAATCACTCTGTCTGCTCCGACAGATGGGATATTTCTTTCTAAGATCAGTAATGGATTGTCTCCCTGCTGAGTATCCTGAATAGCGAGAATAATTTCAAACTCTTCTTCGGAGTTGTCAAAAATATCTAAGAACAAAAAATCGATATTTTGACTGAGACTACCAGTTGCACCAGGATCGTCAACGTAGAATGTATCGTTTCCTTTACGACCGAAAGCCGCTTCAAATCTTTCTGTCGTATCCCCCGTAACTAAATCGCTGCCCGGTGTTAGTAACGAAACTATAAATTCAAATTCATCCATTTTTTTATCCTCTAGATTGAAATTTTATTTTTTTTGGTTACTTTATCGCGATCGCGTAAAAATCAAGTAAAGCTTTACATTTTTATAACTCTTTTATTTAGGAAGAAAATGAACGGCAAATATCAAGCAAACTAGTCCATTTGCTATGGGAATAAAAAAGTTATCTGTTCCTCTTGGAGCTAGCAATTCTATGACAGTGGTAGTCACCGATACGACTAAACAAAGCCACCACCATTGGAAAGGTAGAGCCTGTACGATAACTATTAATAACAAAGGAAGTAAACTGCCAAGAAAAACCGATGCAGTTCCGAGGAAAGATTTTCGATTGATTTGACCGATCCCCCACACTCGTAATTTTTGTTTTCCCCAAACAGTTCCAATGATTTCGCCCATTGCATCGCCTATTGTTAGCGGCAAAAAAATAAAAACTGAGAAAAACATCAAATTTGCTTCGGCGATCGCGTTCTTTCTAGCTAGATATTCTATATAAGCTAAAAGAAATAAATTTAGAACAGAAAGTCGAGCGACAAAAAGATTTTTTCTTCCATCTATTCCATCTCGAATTCTACTAGACGCTCCATACATTAATCCTGCCAAACCAATTATTCTATTAGAAGAATAGCCGATCGCACTCAAAATAATTAAAAGGATTTGATAAGGAAAAGTAATTTGCAAAGCGATGAGATCGTCTTTAACGACTAAATTAAAAAAAATTAACTGCCAAAATCCCGCTAACATATGCAAGCTCTTGCGAGAAAGTCCATCTATATTCGGAGTTGGCGATCGCCATATTTTTCAATAAAATAAGTTAAATAAAAGCTATTTTTGCGATTAGAAAAAATTGTTTCTCTTTCTCGTTTGCTCGTTCCCAATCGCGCAAGTAAATTCCACTTCAAGAGAGCAAATGAAGGATAAAGCAACAATATATCTAAAACTAAAATTTTTAGATATATTAAATTTTTCATGTCAACATCAAACAGATTTTTTAAATAACTAATAAATGACATGCAATCGCCTCGCTATCATAGCAAATTTACTGGTGTTTTATTATTAAATTTTGTTTGGTTTAATAATTTTATAAAAGCAATACTAAAAGATTAAAAAATGTTTAACAATAGATTAATTATGAAATTTTATAATTTGAAAACAAAAAATTAATTGGCATTTTTTTAGTTTAGTTTTGCACGGAAAAATTACATCTCCATACAAAAAATATAGCAAGATGCAATTTTAAAAATATTTTTATTTTGTATTTTAAAAATAGAATTTATACATTTTTTTACTGGGGAAATGCAAGAAAGCTTGTTTATACTTAATTGTTCAAAAGCTCAAAAAAGTAATTTTTCTTTTTTGTACGAATTCTAATTTAGCTTGATAATCTGAAAATTCAGTTCTCATTAACTTATCCCACCAAGTAAATATCAAGCCATAATTTCCATGAAATTTTTCATGGTGCATATTGTGGTGCGTGCTGGGAGTTTTCCAATTCGTTAACCAAGATTGAGTAAACCATCGAGGATAAATTTCATAACCGAGATGAATTATGATGGAATTAAGCAAGGTCAGTAATAACCAGATACTGACAGCCAAATCATGTACGGGGATAATAGATGTAGCTAACACCTGACCAAAAAATAAAATTGCAGCTTCTAAAGGATGAAAAGAATAAGTTGTAAAAGGATTGGGATCGACGCTGTAATGATGAATTTTATGAATGCGATTATAAACTTTTGGAAGGTGTAAAAAACGATGCGCCCAATAAAAATAGGTATCCTCAAAAACCAACAGTAAAAACACGCTTAAGATAAAATAAATCCAACCATAATCGCTGATGTATTTGTAGGAGTTGTTATAAAATAGACCGTAACGTCCATTTAAAAGCGTCGTATCGACAATCCAACTACTGATACCGATCGCAAAAAACGTTAAAAAGTTATAGCCAATTTCTCTAAAAATAACTTGGGATTTTGTTCTCGGTCTAGGTTGAATGCGAAAATGGACGAGTCGATCTTTGAAAGCAATCCAAAAAATGAGAAACCCTAGAATTGCATATCGAAAATAAGCAGTGAAAGCATAGACAAAAGTTTCGTAAATACTTTTTTGCAATCCTTGTAGAAATTCCATTGTCGTATAAAAATTACCTAATCTAACTAGCGATTGAAAAGTTTTTAAAATGGTTGGGAACTTGTTTTCTTTTCTAGCAAATTAGATTGCTTTTAGATTTTGGTGAGAGCGAAAATGTCCTGCTTGCCAGACTAGAGATGGTTCCTGTCCGTGGCGTTGTAAGTGCCAAGTCCAAGCATGGAGAAGCATACTTTGGAGATCCCGATATTGAGGCTGCCAATTGAGGATTTTTCGAGCTTTATCGCTACTGCCAACGAGGACGGGGGGATCTCCGAGACGACGGGGACATTCGATCGCCTTAATAAATTGTCCAGTCACTAATCTTGCCGTACCAATAACTTCCTTAACCGAAAAACCGTTGCCATTACCCAGATTGAAGATATTGCTCTCGCCACCATCGAGTAAGTACTCCAATCCCAACACATGAGCTTGAGCCAAGTCTGCAACGTGAGTATAATCTCGAATACAAGTTCCATCTGGGGTAGGATAATCGGTTCCCAAAATAGAAATGGATTCTCGCTTGCCCAAAGCTGCTAGCAATACCAGAGGAATCAAATGAGTTTCGGGCGTATGATCTTCGCCCAACCGTGCGAGCGGATCTGCCCCAGCCGCGTTAAAATAGCGAAAAATAACCGATTTTAGTCCGTAAGCCCGACCGAAATCGGCTAACATTTTCTCAACTGTCAGCTTGCTAATACCATAGGGATTGATAGGATTTTGGGGATGCTCTTCAGGAATGGGAACGATCGCAGGGATGCCATAAGTAGCGCAAGTTGAAGAAAAGACAATTTTATCCACAGAAGCCGCCAGCATCGCTTCTAGCAAAGTGAGAGTACCGACGACATTATTGCGATAATACTTGTCTGGAAACGAGACAGACTCTCCCACATAGGCATAGGCGGCAAAGTGAACGACTGCTGCAATTGGATAAGTAGCAAATACGCGATCGAGTAAAGCGCGATCGCTAATATCACCTACAATTAGCTTTGCCTTCAAGACATTTTCCACCAGATCGCGATGTCCGTACATCAAATTATCTAAGATAACGACCTCGTAACCTGCGTCTTGCAAGCACTGAACGGTATGGGAGCCTATATATCCCGCTCCCCCGGTTACTAAAATGGTTGGTTTAATGTAAGACATAATTTCCTTTGTCAACCGATTTTGGATTTTGAATTTTGGATTTTGGATTGATTACTTTCGACTTTCGACTTTCGACCTCCGACTTTTCTTGTCCCCCAAGTCTTAATACTTTCGACTTTCGACTTCCGACTTTCGACTTCCAAGATGACTTTCGACTTCCGACTTTCGACTTCCAAGATGGCTTTCGACTTTCGACTTTCGATTTTCGACTTCCAAATCTCGCATCGGTGGAACAAACACTACAATCAAAAAAGCTCCAGCTAACAGAGCAATACTTGCTACAAGGACGGTTGAGTGTACGCCGGAGACGAAAGCCTTGCTGAAGGCTTCGTGTATTGCCTGCACCGAAATGTTGGCGGGAAGGTCGGCGGGAATCTTTATAGCGCCATGTAAAGCGTCTGCAATCAATTGCTCTTGAAGGTTAGAAGGTAGATTCCAAGTCGAGAGCGATCGCGCAAAATCCGAAACCAGTCGTTGCGTGAAAATCGTTCCCTGGATGGTAATTCCCAATACGCTGCCGATACGAGTTCCCGTGTTGAGAATCGCTGAGGCGATTCCCGCTTTATTTGGAGGTACGGAACTCATAGCTGCTGCTGCTAAAGGGGATAATGTCAAACCAACGCCAAAACCAGAGAGTACGAGATTTCCCCAAATATCTCCATAATCGGTATCGAAAGCGATGCGGCTCAACGAAAATGCTGCCACGCCAGCCATTACCGTTCCCGTCGCGATGGTAAAACGCCATCCCAAACGAGCCGCAAACCATCCAGAAACGAAAGACGCGATGACAAACGTTCCATTCAAAGGGACGAAGCGCAAACCTGCCTCTGCCGCCGAATAACCCTGTACTTGCTGCAAAAACAAGCTAAAAACGAACAGCAAGCTGACGAGAGTAAAAAAGACTAAAACCTGAACGACAGTAACGACAGTAAAAGTTGGGTTTTTGAATAGGTGTAAAGGTAGTATGGGGTTGCTGCTGCGAGATTCGACATATAAAAACGATACAAAACTAAGTCCCGCGATCGCATACAGCCAGATAATGAGCGGCGATTGCAATCCCCCAGTATTTCCGTCGGTTAGTGCGCAGACAAACGAAGCTAGAAAAATGATGCTGAGTAACAAACCTGGCACGTCTAAACTTCGCTTGCTCGGTTGCGCTGTTTCCTTAACAAAACGGGACGCGATTCTAAAAGTAATTACACCCAACGGCAGATTGAGAAAAAATACGCTCTGCCAACCTAAAGTATCGATTAGCAACCCGCCAAAGGTAGGGCCGGCAAGGAGAGCAAGCCCCGACACCGCACACCAGATCCCGATCGCTTTCGTTCTTTCGTGCGGGTCGGGAAAGGTATCGGCGACCAGAGACAGAGAACCTGGAATTAAGGCTGCTGCCCCAATGCCTTGAATGATTCGCCCAGCAATCAAAATTCCCAGATTAGGCGCAAAACCGCAGATAGCGGAAGCAATGGTGAAAATGACCAATCCCGACAGAAAAACGCGCTTGCGTCCGTAAATATCTCCTAACGTCCCACTCGGCAAGACTAGACTCGCCAAAGGCAAACTATAGGCATTGAGAATCCATTGCAATCCCGACAGCGTAGAATCCAAACTGGTTTGCATTTTGGGCAGCGCCACATTCATTACCGTATCGTCGAGATTGGTCATGAACAGCGCCAAACACATTGCTGCCAGCGCGATCGCTTTGGTGCGATTTTGGATTTTAGAGTTGGGATTTTGGATTGATTGCATGGGTGAATTAAGATTGAGTTTGCGCGATCGCTATTTTTTAAAGTCGAAAGTCGAAAGTCGAAAGTCGAAAGGAACGGACTACAAATCAGAAGGGATTGATAGCCTTAATATTTGTAACTCGTTACTTGCTCGACTAGTTCTGCAACTGTTGTTGGGTCGCGAGTGGCGAGAATTTTCTCTAAGAGATCGCACAGTTCAAACACGGCGCGATTGTTGTAGGACTCAACATTGGCACGATAGCGAGCAAAAGTTGGCGCATCGAGAAATTGTTCGACTGCTTTTTCGATGTGGCGAAAACTACGCAGCACTAATCCGACTTCTTTCTCCCGAACCCATTTGGCGTTATAACGTTCGTGTACGAGTGTCGAAAGATTGCATTCGGTAATGACTGGTAATTTCATCGCCAACGCCTCGCTAATGCTACCGGGGCCGGGTTTGCCGATGAAGAAATCGGCAAGCTGCATATAGTAAGGAATATCGGTGGTAAAAGTAGTAACGAGACGCTTTTGCTTGCCTTGATTTTCTTTGAGCGTTGCTGCTAATTTCTCATTGCGTCCGCATAGGAAAATCAGTTGCAGTCGGTCGCCAAAACTTTCTAGACGCTTAGCAATGTCGAGCATAACTTGGGAACCATTGCCCCCAAATAACACGACTCCCGTCAAACAATCGGGGTCTAATCCCAAACGTTGCCTTTCATCAGCACGATTGCAATCCATCGGTTCGTAAAAGCGCGGATGAATGACCATTCCCGAACTTGGAACGATTAATTCTTCTTTTACTCCGAGCGATCGCGCTTGTTCGAGTGCTTTTTCGGTGGCGCAGACCGTATAATTATCAGTCTGAGGCTCAAACCAAAATCCAGGCGGATAATCGGCAAAATCAATGGGAACGGTTACATAGGGCGTACCTGGTTTAACTTTTTGCAGTGCCTCCGCTAACACTTTGTTGCACATCGTCACCACAGAAACTACCATATCGGGTGGATGTTCGCGCCAGTATTGCTCGAAAAACTTAACGCCAGCATCGTAATTGAGTTTGACCAGGAGTTTGTTGAGGCATATCTGCAAGAACCACAACCAAGTCCAGCCGCTTTTGAGCATTAAGTTATACAAGTCGGCGACAGAACTTCCCAAGAGTTGATAGGCATTCAAAACCTGTTTTTGTTGGGTCATGCTTGCCATAATGTCATCCATATCAACGACATGGAATTGCCAGGGAAGTTGTTTTTGTTCTGCGATCGCGCGGATGGCATGGTATGTTGCATAATGCCCTCCACCACCTTTTCCAGTCACGATATGAATTGAAAATTTTTCTTGAGTAGTAGAAGAGATAGACAAAAGAGCGTTCATACAGTTTTTAGTTGAGTAAACCAAAGGTTCTGCCCCCTAAATCCCCCAATCTTGGGGGACTTTGACCCTTTTTAAGGGCGAACAGTCCGGTAACTGATAACTGGGAGGGCGCACGCCATGCGCCCCTACAAGTCACTGGTCACTGAATAATGGGGGGCAAAAACTGCGATCGCACAGTTTATTTTTGCGTCACTTTAGTTGGATAGCGAGAGAGGAGAATTTGCTGTAGTAATTCGCACAATTCAAAGACGGCGCGATTGTTCAGCGCGGCAACATTGGTACGATAGCGAGCGAAAGTTTGCGGGTTGAGAAACTGTGCGATCGCCTTTTCAATGGAACGAAAATTGCGAACCACTAAGCCAACTTCCTTCTCTCGCACCCATTCGGCGTTATATCGTTCGTGGACGAGAGTAGAAAGGTTGCATTCGGTAATCACTGGTAATTTCATCGCCAACGCCTCGCTGAGGCTACCGGGACCGGGTTTGCCGATGAAGAAATCCGATAGGTACATATAGTAAGGAACGTCTTGCGTAAACGCGATCGCAAAACGTTTTTGTTGTCCTGGGAGTTCTTTTATCGCTGTTACTAATTCTTCATTGCGTCCGCACAGAAAAATTAGTTGTAACTTATCGCCAAATTGCTCCAAACGCTTAGCAATGTCGAGCATAACTTGGGAACCATTGCCCCCAAATAAGACGACTCCCGTCAGACAATCGGGTTCTAAACCCAAACGCTGTCTTTCATCAGCACGGTTGCAATCCATCGGTTCGTAAAAGCGCGGATGAAGAACCATACCCGAACTTGGAACGATTAGCTTTTCTTTTACCCCCAGCGATCGCGCTTGTTCGATCGCTTTTTGAGTCGGGCAAACGGTATAATTATCAGTCTGAGGCTCGAACCAAAACGCAGGCGGATAATCGGCAAAATCGACGGGAACGGTAATGTAGGGAGTTCCTGGTTTTGCTTTTTGTAAGCTTTCCGATAGTCCTTTGTTATACAAAGGCATAACAGAAACTACCATATCCGGCTGGCGATCGCGCCAGTATTGCTCGAAAAACTCAAGACCAGCTTGATAATTGAGTTTGACCAGAAGCTTATTGAGGCGCATCTTGAGCCACCACAGCCACGTCCAGCCGCTTTTGAGCATTAAATTGTACAGGTCGTGTCCAGAAAAACCCATCATTTCATAGGCATTGGCGACCTTATTCTGTTGTGCTAACTCTGTAATAATGTCATCCATATCGGTGACATCGATTTGCCAAGGAAGTTGATATTGTTCTGCGATCGCACAAATGGCACGATAAGCAGCATAATGTCCGCCACCGCCTTGTCCGGTGATGATGTTAATTGAAAATTTTTCTGTTGTTTTTGTTGTAGAAGTAGATAGCAAAGTAGTCATGATTTTCTCCAAGAACAATTAAATTGGTTTTCGGAACATAACGCCCATTCCAGCGTGTAAGCTAAACCAATAGCCAAACATCGACCAGAACAGGAATGGCAAAGACGCCAAAGCTTTTCCCAACCGCAACGGTTCGGCAAGAATGTCCAGCGAGCCATCAAAAGCCTGCATATATGCGTGTACGGCGCGATTGTTTAAACTAAACCAAGGGGTATCGTCATACTTGCGAGCGAAGAAATCGACAACCTCCCATCCCTGGCTTCTCCCCAACGATTCGAGCGTTTCGCGGGTATATAAATGCAGGTGATAGGGGACGTGAACGTAATAACAATGGTCGGCTACATCGGGTCGATTGATATCGATATTGGCAGCATCTGGCGTACCGATGAGGACATAACCGCCAGGAGCTAACATAGCGTCCAACTCGTTTAATAGCACCTTTGGGTCTTCAACGTGTTCGATAACATCCTGGAGCGAAATATAATCGTATTTGCGATCGAGGATAGCGCGATCGCCCGACCCATCCGCAGGCGCGTAAGGATCGTAGCCAAAAGCATTGGCAAAGCCTTTTTCTCGCAAGTATTGGACGAACAAACCATGCAGCCCACAGCCATAATCGAGAAACGCATGGGATTTAGAAAACCCATGCTTAGTTAACTGGCGGCATAAACTGCCATAAAACACCCGCAGGGGAGGAACTAATCGAGCATCGCTAAACGGATACTTGGAATAGTAATAATCGAGATCCACCACATCTAGACAATGAATCGTCTGACAGTCGGGACAGCGCCAAACCTTAAATTTTTCGTGCATCAGAGATCTGATACTGCAAGGAAACGTCACAAAAGCCGATTCATCATTAGGATCGACGCGATAATTGCAAATCGAACAAGTAAGACGTTGTTTTGTCGCGATCGCAAGTTCTTGTACCATTAAAATTCTCCTGAATATACATAAGTAGGCGTAGGGTGGGCAATGCCCACTCTACAAATAGCCTCAACTAGCAATCTCCTTCTCAAATACTCCAAGCGCCCGAATCACCGCTTGATCCATGTCGTAATACTTGTAATCGCCCAAACGTCCGGCAAATAGAACCGTCCCATTTAGTTTTTCAACTTCTTTAAGATAAAGATTCAGGCGATCGCGATTTTCTTCGCGCGGAATGGGATAATAGGGATCGTTTTTCCCCGGTACGTAAACTTGTGGGTACTCCTTCACCAAGGTAGTTTTGGGTGCAGTTTGTCCCGATAAATACTTTTGCTCGGTAATGCGCGTGATGTCGTATTCGTTAGGATAGTTAACCGTACCGACTTCTTGATACCATTCGCGATCTAACGTCTCGAACTCGAAATTAATGCTGCGATAGGGCAACTCTCCATACATATAGTCGAAGAAAGTATCAATCGGCCCGGTACAGATGATACGGTTAAACTTAATGTCTTGAACGATCTCGCGGTAATCGGTATTGAGTAGTACCTTGATATTGGGATGGGCTATCATGCGACGGAACATTTCGGTATAGCCTTGCTTGGGCATCGCCTGATACTTATCTTGGAAATAGCGATCGTCCCGACTGATGTAAACTGGAACCCGTCCCGTCACGCCGCGATCGAGTTCTTCTGGTTTTAAATCCCATTGTTTGGTCGTATAGTTGAGAAAAACCTTTTCATAAATGTAATCTGCTAAAAAAGCGAGTTCTCCGCTAGCACTTTCGCGCAGTTTTAAAATGGGAACCTTGACACCAAAACCGAAGTTTTCGAGCAGTAAATTTTCTAATTTTTCCGCATAACGCTGCCCAAATAGGGCGTAGAGGGTATTGAGATTGAATGGAATGGGAACTTTTTTCCCCTCGATTACGCCTAATACATGGTGATAATAGTGCCTCCAATCGGTAAATTGAGAAAGATAATCCCAGACTTTCTTGGACTTAGTGTGAAAGATGTGAGGCCCGTATTTGTGGACGAGAATGCCGTGTTCGTTGTAATAATCGTAAGCATTGCCGCCAATATGATCCCGTTGTTCCACAATTAGCACTCTTTGCGCTAACTGAGTTGCGATTCTCTCAGCTAATACGCAAGCTGAGTATCCCGCACCGATAATAAGCCAATCAAATCTCATTGTTTTTAAACCATTTTGGATTTTAGATTTTGGATGAAAGGATTTTGAGATTACGCGGATTAATAATCTGTGTCATCTTGTAATCCTTCTAATCCGCGTTCGGATTTAGGATTTTACCCAACTCGGCTGCTTAAACAGTTAACCTTAGAATTTTGAAGGTAAGCCGTTTGTCCCATTCTTTCTAACAAATGCTCTCCCACCCGTATCGCATTCGCCATAATGGTTAGCGTTGGGTTTAAAGCGGCACTAGAAGGGAAAAAAGCACCATCGACAACGTAAAGATTATCGACCTCGTGAGTGCGACAATTGAGGTCGAGGACGGAAGTTGCTGGATCTTCTCCAAAACGACAGGTCCCGCATTGATGACCGACATCTTTTAAGGACATTTCTGTGGTGAAAAAGATCGATAATGGATCGAGCGATCGCAATATTTGTTTCCAACGATTCACCAGGCGATCGAGTGCTTCGTCGTTATTATTGGTATATTCGAGGAAAATTTTCTCCCCCTCGACGCGAACGCGATTGTTAGGATCGGGTAAGTCTTCTGCCATGAGAAACCAAGGAGTCGTCCGGTCTGCTACAGCTTTAAATACTCCCCTCGGAATCAACGCGCTGGGAACGAAAGACGGACTGTTAGCGGCGGCGCGGTCTTCGGTGATATTGCCCAGGGTTTGTACGTGTCCCATGGGGTAAGGAAAATCGGGTTCTCCCCAATAGAAATCGTTAACGGCAAGGGTTTTAGGATAAACGGTCGGATTGGGTTTGATCCCTAACGCGACAATGGCGCTAATCTTATGTCGCATATAGTTGCGTCCTACCTGGTCGGAACCATTTGCCAATCCGTTTGGATGCTTCTCGCTAGCAGATTTGAGCAACAAGACGGCTGAGTTTATCGCGCCGCAAGCAACGACGACGATATCGCCAGAAAAGATTTGATGTTCGCCTGCTACTTCTGCCTCTACTCCAGTCACTTCTCGACCCGACGCGCTAGTGTGCAATCGCAACACCTTCGCCTCAGTCATCAAGGTCAGATTGGGATAAGTCATGACCGGACGTACCCCATTTACGTCAGCATCTGCTTTTGCATCGACCAAACAGGGAAAACCATCGCAGGTATTGCAACGAACGCAACTACTCAAAACGCGATGAATTTCATTTAGCTTGATTCCCAATGGTTGATAAGATGGATGCAAACCTTTATCTTTAAGCGCATAGTAAATTTTTTCGATATAAGGTTCGTGACTGATGGGTGGATAGGGATATTCTTCGCTGAAAGGCGGTTCTGTTGGGTCTAGTCCGCGTTTGCCGTGGACTTCGTACAGTTTCTCTGCTTTGGTGTAATAAGGCTCAAAATCGCGATATTTCAACGCCCATTCAGGAGAAATGCCATCTTTGTGAACGACTTCTTTAAAATCGCGATCGCGAAATCGATACAACGCGCTACCGTAAAATTTAGTATTACCGCCGACGAAATAGTGAGTAAACGGATTGACAGGGTTGCCGTCCTTGTCGTACCAAATCTCTTTCGTGCGATAGCGGTCTTTCCCATAGACTTCTTGGGAATCCCAATTAGCTTTCTCTTTAGGAAGAAACGTTCCTCTCTCTAGCACTAAAATTTTCTTGCCGCTAGGTGCGAGAACATTGGCTAGGGTTCCTCCTCCCGCACCCGTACCGATGATGATGATATCGTAATGTCCGTTATTCATAATGGTTTCTTTCTCTAATACTCCAAAATTGGCTGCGATAACTTTGCTTAGTGCAGGATTCTTGCCCCCCTAACCCCCCAAGCTTGGGGGGAACCGGAATTTAAACTTCTCCTGATTTAGGTAGAACAGGAATCAAAGTCCCCCATTTTTGGGGGATTCAGGGGGCAAAATCTATCGATTATTTAACTGAAAATTGCTGCGACCCACACTTTCAGCTTGCATTTTCTTGTAAGCGCAGTCTCGATTCGTCTCTACCACGCCAGCTTTTTGAATGATTGAATCGCCAAATTCTGGAGAAAGTTGCGAAATGGCATAGAAAACTTTTAAGGTAAGTCCATCTAAGACAACTTCCTTATGGTTGTGCTTAATCGCTCGAACAATTGTATCTGCCACCTCTGCTGGTTCGGCAATCCGCGCGCCCTTGGGTGCTGGGATATCGAGGTCGAGAAACATTCCAGCATTGGTACATCCAGGACATATGGTAGAAACCCCGACATCAGTATTCGCTAGTTCGTGTCGCAGTGCCTCCGACCACATAATTAAACCCGCTTTGCTGGCAGAATAGATGCTGTTAAAAGGCGCTCCCTTTTTGCCAGCACCAGAGGAGATGTTAACGATATGACCGCTATTGCTTTTTAACATCTGTGGCAGCAACAAGCGGGTTAACTCCATTGGTGCGTGAAGATTGAGCGTTAAGATCGACTGGATATCTTCTAAGCTGTAGTTTTGGAAAGGTCGGAATTTTTCGATCGCGGCATTATTAATGATAATATTCACCGAACCAGCAACGCGATCGATTTTTTCGGCTAAGATCGATAACTCTTCCACGTTAGCGAGATCGAAAGGAATGCTGATTCCCTTCCCTCCCATCGCTTCGATTTCCAGACGGATTCGTTCTAATGCCTCTGGGGAGCGAGAAACGCATACGACAGTTGCTTGCTCTTTTGCCAAGGCGCGGGCAATATATGCGCCAATCCCGCCTGATGCTCCGGTTAATAAGACTGTTTTTCCTGTTATGGTTTTCATGATTTGTTCGGTAGTGTAGGGGCGCATGGCGTGCGCCCAAGCAGAAGTTCTAATGAAAGGATTTTGGATGAAAGGATTTTGGATTGAGGAATTTTATATTTATGCCCATAGGTCTATTTGTTATTAGTCGTTGAGAAAGATTTCAAACTTGGATTAACTTTTGGGCAGTTT
The DNA here is from genome assembly GCA_025454425.1 of Hydrococcus sp. Prado102. Classification (GTDB taxonomy): domain Bacteria; phylum Cyanobacteriota; class Cyanobacteriia; order Cyanobacteriales; family Microcystaceae; genus Hydrococcus. The sequence goes on from JALOOL010000088.1 coordinate 15,727, forward strand.
CTAATTCGGAATTTTCTAAAATTGTTTCTAAAATATCGACCACTTCATATACGGCGCGATTGTTGTATGCTTCAACATTTGCTTTATAGCGAGCAAAGTTTTCTGGTTTGATTAGTTCTGCAACGGCTTTGTTAATATCTCGGAAGTTCTCGACGACAATCCCGAATTCATTATCGATTAACCAAGTAGCAGATGCACGTTCTTGAAATAATGTCAAACTATTATTACACTCGGTAATAACTGGCAGTTTCATCGCGATCGCCTCGCTAATCCCGACGCTACCCGGTTTGCCGATGAAGAAATCGCATAGGTGCATATAAAAAGGAAGTTGTTTGGTAAAACCTTCAACAAACATCGGGAAGCGACTTTGGCGACTTCGTAATTCTTGGGCGAGTTTTTCATTTCGTCCGCAGACAAAGATGAGTTGCAACTCTTGGGGTAATTGTTGTAGGCGATCGCAAATTTCTATCATTTCGCGCGATCCTTGAGTGCCAAAGAGGACTAAACCCGTTGGTAGGTTGGGATTGAGTCCGAGACGTTGGCGTTCGACTTTGCGATTTTCATTGACAGTTTCGTTAAATCGAGGGTGTATGACGACTCCTAAAGTTTGAAAGAGTCTTTCATCTGAATAACCGAAAGACTTTGCTTGCTTTAGCGCGCGTTGGGAAGGACAAATAAGCAGTTGATTTTGGGGTTCTATCCAGAAATGAGGCGGACAATCGGCAAAATCTGTCATAAAAGTGACGAAAGGCGTATTTGATATCTGTGCCTCGACGCTTTCATACAAGACTTTATTAACCAATGGCATTAAGGAAACGACGAGATCGGGTTGCTGCTTTTGCCAAAACTTTTGCAAGCGATTTCGCCATGCAGCATGAAGAAGGCGAATTTGTAGTTTGAATAAAGGAACTGAAAAAGTATCGTTAATTGCTTTTGCCCACTTTTTTTTCAGTACAAAATTGTTATAAATAAACTGGGGCAAATTCGTGCCAAAAACTTCTCTAAAAACTTCTACGACTTCAACTTGCCAGGGTAAATTGCGTTGTTCGATAACTTCTTTGAGGGCATTAGCAGTACTGCGATGACCGCCACCCATATCGTAGATGGTAAAACAGATTTTTTTCATAAAATTAGACCTTTAAGGATGTTTTTTTAGAAGATTTCTCGATTCGCATTTGGTTGAGTTTGGTTACGCCTAGCCATCGATTAACCGAGTCGCCGAATTCGGGGAAAAACTGTTCGATCGCAAGTAAAAATTTGGTTAAATTAGCTGTCATCGAATTGCCATTCACGATGACTTCTGCTTGGTTATGCGCGATCGCTTTTACTACTGCATAGGCCACATCTTCTGCTTTGGACGTACCTGCTAACTTCGGCGCGGGAATTCCTGTATCCGCAAGCAATCCCGCATCGCCAACATATCCCGGACAGATAGTAGAAACTCTCACGCCAGTACCCGTTAACTCTTGTCTGAGGGCATCAGTCCACATCAGTAAACCCGCTTTACTGGCAGAATAGATACTGTCGTAGGGATGTCCTTTTTTGCTAGCAAGAGAGGCAATATTAACGATGTGACCGCTACCCTGGAATAACATATTCGGTAGCAGCAAGCGGGTTAACTCCATCGCAGCAAGGAGATTAATCGATAAAACCGACTGGAGATCGCTAAGCGAGTAATTTTGGAAAGCTTTATAGATTTCTATGCCAGCATTGTTAATGACAATATCGATCGAACCGATTAGTTCTTCAATTTTTTGTACTAAGAGTGGTAGTTTCTCTACGTTGCTGATGTCAAAAGTAATGCCGATTCCTTGACCGCCTAAAGCATAAATTTCTCCACAGACGCGATCGAGTCCTTGTTGCGATCGCGATACGCTAACAATAGTTGCTTGTTGTTTGGCTAATTCGCGGGCAATGTATGCGCCAATCCCTCGCGATGCACCTGTTAAAAGAATTCGTTTACCTGTTATAGTCGTCATTTTAATTCCCATTTGTAGGGGCGCATGGCGTGCGCCCATCCATTTCAGCATCCATCTTGCACATCTCCATTGATTAATAGAGAAGCAAAATGCTTTCCACCTAGTTCGATTTGTCCTCGTGCGATTCCCGTTTCTAATCTTGCGAGTAAATAATCCAAATCGCGGCCGATAATATTCGTTCCGTGGTCGGGTTCGAGTAGACTAGCTAAGACAATATTGCTGTCATTTTGATTGGCGATTTCATGAATGCTAAGAAAGTTAAAAACGCCTGATTCATAAGTTCCACAAGGTACGGAGGGATTATTGACCCCAGCGTAATACTCATTCATCTCAAACCAATCTTTTGATGGATACCCGTGAAAATGAACCATTGGCGCGCCATTTTCAATTAATGCTGGTGCGTACAAGGCGGCCCCAAGCGCGATCGCAACCATCACATAGGTATCGTAAGATGGTTTAATATCGATACGTTGCGAATCTATATCTCGTGAGATTTGAAGGCATAATCGATCCTTCAAACCCAATCGAATGATATCTTGCTCTAAGTTTAAATCGGTTTTATTAGCGCCCGATCGCGAACAAACTAAGCAAATATCGGGGATTTGTTTGTAAGCATAGCGCTCTTTTATTTTGGTTTTTAGGTATCGTCTGCCGATATCGTTTTGTCTGACTTCATTGCGATCGAATCCTTCTGTGGGCAACAGATTTTCCCATTCGCACTCGGATATTTCAGGACTGCCAATATACTGTGGCGGTTCGATATAGGCAACGAAACCATAAGAAACCCCCGTCCTTCCATTTACAATCGAGTCAACAATATCTCGATGAGATTTTCGTTTAATAATCTCACCAATTTTAAACCCAGAAGGAAATAGTCCTGTGGTGGATAAGCGTTGACTTAACTGTACCAACTTTTTAGCATAAATCGATTGAGTGGGATCGTATTTACCAACATCAAA
>JALOOL010000388.1 GCA_025454425.1 Hydrococcus sp. Prado102
TATTTATGGATTTATGATATCGATTTGCAGCAAGCCAATCGCCAAACTTTAGATCAGCACCATGCTAATAGTCCTGCATCATTATTGAGTGGTTCGATTACCACCCTGCAAAATCGTTTTACTGTTGCTAAAATCAACAAAAATCAACCAGGCGATTGGTTTAAATTACAGCCTAAAACTCCAAGCGATTTATTTAAATGGATTCAACTGCATTTTATCAAAGGACAGCTAGTTGACATGAATTTATTCGATAATTTGGGTCAGTTGTCTTCTTTCACTTTCACCAAAGTAACAACTAACCTTAATTTGTCTAGCAGTTTATTTAATTTTTCCCTGCCTAAAACCGTGGATGCTGTTATTAATTAAGGGCATCATATAAAAGATGTCTGACTTTTACTAATAGTGAAGATTTTCCCATTTGTCGGGAATTAAAAACATAGCAAAATTCACCATTTTTAAGAGCGTTGTAGAGTTCGGTATCGGCTTGGCGACGAACATAACTGAGGGCAGTTCCAGGCAAGCTTCCGCCAACTTGGTATTTATAATCAGCCATTTTTTTTGAAATCTTGTAGTTTCTAACGAAATCATCTAAAAAATCAAGCCATACATAAAGAAATATCTATCATTATTAATAGTTAAAATAAATACCACTGGCAATGAAGACAATGATGATAATATGATAATCATTTTTTCTGATTAGCAAACATTAATAAAATAGTTTTTTTAACAAAATTCTTATCGATCCTACTTTTCCTACTTTTTTTGAATCGGTATCGTTCCTCACCCATTTACCTGTTTGACCTTGAATTTATATAGGCAAATAGTTTTTTGAAATAATCTAAGATAGATTTCTTGTGCAGAAAAGTATTCAGTATCTCAAACAAATTTTTAAAGTTTTTCAACTAACCAAATATAAGAAGTAGGAAAAGTAGGAAAAGTAGGTTGTTTAGCACAAATCGTTCACTTTCATAGAGATCTGTTGTAAGTTGAGAATTATCAACTTGAAGATTGCTTTTAAATCTTTTCAAAGATTATTGATAGGCGATTGATAGCTGATAAATATCAACAAGTTAAAAAGGATAATCCAATGGCTAAAATTTTTCTAGGCAAACTGAAGTGTTGGAAGACAACAAGTGGCGGTGGTGCTGATGATGTCTACGCAAAGTTTTTCGTAGATGGGCGGTCAGTTGGTCGCTGGCCCTATTCGGGTGACTGTGACATGAATGTGGGATCTGAAGTATTTATCAACCAGGCATTTGAGTTTAGTCGCGAGTTTCAGATCGAGTTGTGGGAATATGACTCCACCTCGTCTGATGATTTCATGGGCGCTCACACCTTTTATGCGTCGGGTTCAGGTTCTGGAACGGTTTGGTTGACAAATCCAAAAGAAGGGAACAATCATGAGTTGAGCTATGAATACCTGGGAAGCCGAGTCAAGGTCGTCACCCTGCATTCTGCGAAGTGTGTCGCCATGTCGGAGAGCCTCAATTCTAGCCTCATCAGTCAAGCTATGGGTTTGACAAGTAGTGTTGTTAGTGTAGCAGGATCTATACTGAGTAACATTCCTAAACCTCCCGCTCAACTGGTTGGACAAGCCCTGAACGCAGGTGCAGCAGTTTTTAATCAGATTCCCGGCTTGGCTCAAGCAATTGCTGACTCTGGAAATTACCCAGATCAGCTTTATATGACCTTTACTAATCAACCAGGGGTAGATAAAAGGTTTTGGCCTCTGCCCGCCAAATACTATGAAATTCTACCCGGTCAAATTGTCCGATTTGATAATTTGCGTTATTCGCTGAGTGAGTCTCGGGATATTACCCTTTGGGAATATGATTCTGGTTCCGGTGACGATCATCTCGGTAGTTTCGCAATTGAAAAGGATATTGCGGAAGGTAACTATGTAACAACTGTCACGAGTTCCAGTGAAGGTTCTATCTACTTGGTTGCCTACACCGTTGCACAAGAAGAGTTGATGAAATATGAGTCATGGAGTGAGAATATTAGTTCTCAGGAAAACGGGGAGTACGAAGAAAGGGGAAATGACATAATTCGGAACGGGGTATATACCAACTTAGAACAAGAATTGGAATTAACGATGGTACTCAAGCCGCAGAACATCTTCTTCAGAAAGTCGCGATCGAGCTAAGTTTGGACTTAGCCAAGATCGAGCTTGGCAGCAGTTTTGACTCTGCCACAACGAGATGATGTGTTTCAAAGGTCGAGCAAATCCTCTCTTAACTTCTCCTCCTCCGTGAAATACCGTAGATTCTAAAACATTGTTACGCACGAGATTTCAATCTGTTGCGTAACTTTTTTCCGTTTGTGAGTACAAAGATTTAAAGTGAAAAGAAGATTTGTATTCCTTTTCCAAATCGTATTTTCCTCGGTAGCGATTAGCTTTAAAATAAAGTTGGCGAGCTAGTAACTCAAGTTGCTAGTTATATGCACAGGGAAAACAAAGACAATAAAATCTCTGTTGCCTCAAGCAACCGAGTAGCTTGGTTGTGTCAAGATTTCCCGTCAGGGATTTGGCTTCACTAAAGCGCAACTTGGGTTACGTAGAGAAAACATTTGTTGCTGAAAATAGAGACGATATAACTCGCAACTGACACAAGCAACATCGCCTTTGAGTTGAATTAAACCTAAACTTTCTAATTTATAAGCAGTAAGCGCATTGAGTTGCACGCTTTCATTTGCCATCACTACCTGCTCGAATGCTGCTTTTAAGTCAGGTTCATTTTCTAGCATCACTAAATAATTTTGTAAATGATGGCGATAAATTCCGCTTTGAGTCGGTGCAGTTTCTAGCAATTGTTCTAAAGCGATCTCGCCTTTGTGCAGGTATAAGTAATAGATTGCTAAATGGGTCAGATAAGGATGTCCGCCTACCATCGCTTGCAGTAACATCGCATTCTCTATTCCCAGATTATTATGCCAATCAAGACCATAACACGTTGCTAATTCTTGCACCTGTGCAATTGTAAACGGCGGCAATGCGATCGGTAGACCGACATTGAAGGGCGATTGATTCAGCCTTAAAGGAACATAAATTTCAGTTTCATGTGCAACTACTATTCTCAGTTTTTGCCATGCTTGCACATTTTTGGCGCGTTCGTGCCAAGATCGTAGCATCGGTAAAAAATCTAAGGCAATATTGGGATGCTCAAAAATCCGGTTTACCTCGTCTAACAACAGCACTACGGGACAATCCAGTTGTGGAAATAGATACTTCTCAAAATAAACTCTGCAACTTACCTTGCTGCCTATATCTTCATCCCAATAATTATTTAAGTCGGGAGGGAGAACTAATTGAGTCGTAATATTAATACAGAACCAGCGCAGAAACTGATTTAAAGAGGTAAAAATCGTTTCATCGGCTTCTTGAAAATTTAAATAAACAGATTTATATTCTTGCTGAGTAGCAAAACTAGATAATCGATGAAGCAAAGAAGTTTTGCCAAAATGTTTGGGAGCTTTCACCCGAATGAGGCATCCAGGTTGTTGAAGTTCTGTATAAATTTGGTCTTCGATTAAGGAATGCTTGACGTAACAAGGAGAATCCAAAGGCAACGCATCATTAGGAAATTGTAGAAGTTCTCCTCTTAACTGCGACAACTGTGCTTTTATTTCAGATGACAATTGCTCTCGAACAGAATAGTCTTGGTTTATTTTATTGTTGTACTGCTTTAGAAGCAAATGTAGATTTTTCTTGGTGATTCGCTCCCCGATCGCCGTTGATAAATCTTGCCATAGTTGCGAACCTAGTTCTTTAATATAGGAAGTTGTATAACTAGAAATATTTGCCATTTCTTGGTATTTATACCCAAGCAAGGAATGACTGACAATAAAACGCTCTGTCGTACCAATTCGTTCTGGGGATAAAAGCTCTTCCATAGCTTGTAGAATCGCATCTGTCTCCACATCTATATCCGTTAGCTCAAAGCAGCATTTAAGTTGACTATTCATACACAATACAATTTCTTTTTTAAGAGAGAATAAAAATCTTTTGACGCAATTTGCTAGTTACAAAAAGGCTTTTTCTAGAGAATAAGACTAGATCGAGTAAGCGACAGGAAATGAATCAAAAAGATATTCACAGGTTTGAGTTAGTTGTATCCAGTATCAACAATAGATAGTACCGATCGTATTGAGCATTATTCCCCTCTCACATTGGCTTTTGAAGAAGCTTGAATAACCCCTAGGCGAGCTTATTTTGATAACTAAAAACGCGATTTTATTGATAAAAAATTAGAGTTTCTTTGAATTATCTAAAGCTTTATCAGTAGATATTAGCCTCTTTGAATTTTATGATTAAAGTCAAATATTTTTCTAATTTATTAATTTTTCGAGTATTAATTTTTTGTGTCATTGATTTCTTTTATTTTTCTTTTGCAAACAATGAAAACTATTTAATTAAAGACTATTTTATTAGTCAATTAACTTAAGCGATTAGGAAAATAGAGAATTAAATAAGAAATCTCATCAATATATCTTCTTATTAATATTATGCTAATTAAGCGACCATGCAAAGTATATTCTTATTATTTTTTTATTTATTTCTTGTTTTTATGAAAGACCTAACTCTTAAAGCGTTGGAATTTCTGGCGTTTGGACTAAACTCCAGTTGGGATATGAATAAGAATAACCTTTTTCATCAACACCTCAACCATATATTTTTTGTGATAAGTTCCATAGTCTACCCTCAACTGCAAAATATGTAGTTTTAAATTGCCACGTATTACTCAAGGTTTCTGATTTTCTTTTATGTAAGATGTCGGTTTTCGTAAAAATTCTTTACAAAATCAATGGCAGCAGACAGACCCTAGAAGATAAAATTATTTGTATACAGTATTTTATTCTTAGCACAAACAAGGCATTTGGGAACAAATCAATCGTACTTTTTATGGGATCGACTTTGCCAACAACTAGGCAATCAACTCAACAAAGCTGCGATCGCCATCTCTTGCCAGGAAGGTTCAAACGACTGCAAAGAGTGCGCCTCAGTAAGCCGCATTCCAGCCCGAACTTCTTCAAGCTGGAATAGCGGTACGATTGATTCTAAAATTGAGTACTAAATGTTGGGTTTCCGTCCCGTCAACCCAACCTACCAAGTCACTCATTACTTTTGAAAAATGGGATTAAATTCCTCTAACCAAGTGTTTTCGACTGAAAGTTACGCAAACGCAGTGCATTGGTCACTACCGACACGGAACTAAACGCCATTGCAGCACCCGCAACGATGGGATTGAGCAACCAGCCAAAAAAGGGATAAAGAATACCTGCTGCGATAGGAATGCCTGCCACATTGTAGATGAAGGCAAAGAAAAGGTTTTGACGAATATTGCGAATGGTGGCACGACT
>JALOOL010000389.1 GCA_025454425.1 Hydrococcus sp. Prado102
TGTCGTTAGTATCGGTAATTTCTGAGTTGCTTCTGGCGATTCGGTTTTTACCAGACGCAAAATAGTTTTTGTTCCGCCAATGTCTCCAGCCAATACAATTGCCATAGTGACCTGTTGTGCTTTGAGCTTGTTTCTTTATGATTCTATTATTAAAAAATGGCAATTCGTTTCGCAATATTAAGTAAAGTTGCGTTTAAAACGAGAGTCGAAGTGATGTTTTTTTTGTTGATTGCAGTCTCGACAGAGTGTTTGTAAGTTACTAATATCGTTACTTCCACCTTTTGCTAGCGAGATAATATGGTCGATGTTTAAGGTTGTTTGTTGGTTATTTTTACCGCAGCTTTGGCATTGATAATTATCGCGATCGAATACATATTTTTTGACTTCTGGAGGGATTGGGATTCGAGTAGTTTTAGACATTTTTTTTATCTCTTTAATTACTGTTTTTTTTGAAATAGGTGCGCCAACTTAGTAGGTGTAGGGTGGGCAATGCCCACCTTACAAATAATGTTACGTAGTGTAACGCTCTCTACATTTAATGAAATTAGATCGGATTTGTCATTTCGATATTGACTTCATAAGAAGACCCATTTTCTGAATTTAAATGACTGTCAGTTGAGATAAATTCTCCAATCGCGATCGCGGGTAATTGATGTTCGTAAACTTGCATCGCTTGCAAACAAGAATTAATCCCAGAAATGGCTAGATTATATTGCTGAATCTTTTGGTATATATCGCTTTTCAGACGTGCATTTTTGTCAATCTTTTCTTGTGCTTCTTGTTCCAACGTTTGCTCTAAGTATTTACGTGCTTTGTCATACTGTTGTAAAATTTCATCGACTTGTTTTTCCGACATGGGTAGCAATTGTGTTTTTAGGGTTTGATTGATAGTTTGTCGGAAGTTTTGACGAATTGTTGTCGAGACTTTGGGTTCAAAATCTAGCTTGAGTAATTGACGAATTGCGGGTTCGGCTTTTACCATACTTTCGCAATCGTATCCTTGGGAAGTTTGCTGTAGGGTTTGGCGAAATTGATAGATAGAAAAAGTTCCTTCATCATAAAAACGCGGACTTTCTCGAACATAGCGATCGCATTCTGTTCTCGATTCGCTAACTAAGGCATGAATGAGCTTTTCTTCTAATTGTTTTAGTTGATTTTCTATCCCGCCATCGTTGCCTAATAAGCGATACAATTTACGGTAATATTCCGATTGACGAACGCGATCTAATAAACGCTTGCAGAAACTAGTAACTAAATTGGTTGCTGCTTCGGTTAAAACATCTTCTAACTCGTTAGCGAGATAATATAATGCTTCAACTAAAACAGCAATTAATGGTGCGGTAGCATTGCGAGGATGGCTTAATGTTGCGCGACTATAAGCATTAGCAACTGAGAAGGTTTGTAGTAACTCATCTAAGCGACTTACCATTCTTGCTTTTAGTTTTTGAAAGTCTTCTTCAAATGCCGAGTCGTTATTGACGACAATTTGATTGACTTCACTAGCAATATGTTGGCGAAAATCCGTTCCTACTTGTTGTAATTCTTGGTTGAGTCGCGTCAACTCCTGCGCTTTCATCGATTCGATTTCGCGAGGTTGACTTTCTAATTCTCGATAAATTTCGAGGTAATATTTTCGCAAACTAATACATAAAGGTTGTAAATCGTCTGCTAGGCTGGTAAATAGTTGAGGTCGTTTTTCTTCGATGAGATAGCGAGTAATAGCAGTCCGAAATTCTTCTATACCGCTATCAACGATTAATTGTTCGATTAAAGGCATTCCACATTCGCTGAGAATGCGGACGTAATTCTCATTGGGAGTTTCGTAGCTATTGACAGAAACTTTAAAATTTGTGCGCGTCAACTTCTTGGAATTCGCGCAATAATTATTAAACTCGCTGACAAATTGTGGGGTTTCTTCTTCACTATCTAATCCTTTGACAGATTCAGCAAAAATAGAATCCAAACCAAAGCGATCGCCAAGACTGGTATGCTCGATCTGACTGCCATAAAATCCTAATAGTCCGCTGGTTTTATAAATGCGCGAACTATCTTGAAATTGCGTTTGAATTAGACTTTCTAATCGCTGGCGCAGTTGCGTATTGTACCAAGTTTCATCGATGCGGTTGAAGACATAAAAAACGCGATCGCGTATGCTTAGATTAGCTCGCATTTTTTCCATTAAATCGGTTTCTTCTGTCGTCATATCCCCCGCCGCCGCAGGTTTGAGGACGCAAATAACCGCTGAAGTGTCGGGATGTTCGATTTTGCGATAGGTTAGTTCTGCGTCCTTTTTGACGGGTGCATCGATTCCCGGCATATCGACGAGAACGTTACCATCTTGTAAAAGCGGATGATAGCAGTAATATTCCAACCGTTTGAGAACCGAACTATTGCTACCTCGCCGTGCATAACTTGCCGCTTCTGTCAAGTTAGAAAAATTAAATTGCTCCATCGAATAGGTAGCATGATTGACAGTATGAATGCGATCGCGATTGCTCGTAAATCCTTCTAATAATAATTGCAAAGCATGAGCTTGTTTTGCTCGTTCTGACTTGCTTTCGCCGCCTTCAGAAGCAACAATCGCCTGACATTCCTTTTGAAGTTCCGAAAGAACGGGGAATTGATTGATATTAATCGGGGAAACTAATCCCAAACGCTGACAAAGTGCGATAATTTGTTCTCGAATTTCTGACTCGCTTAAAAAAGTTAAAACAACTCTTTCGCTATCGGGTTCGGCATATTCGATGTAGCATTCGGTTCCTGTAGCGTGACCTTCTGCACTATAGAGTAATTCTCGCTCTAATAGCGCGTTAATCAACATCGATTTCCCCGCACTAAACGCGCCAGCAAAGACTATTTCAAACTTAGGAGAAATCGCTTTTTTGAGAGAAGCTTCGATCGCGATTGTATCCTGTTGCGATCGCAAGCTAGGTTCTTGCTGTAATAATTTTAATAAACTATTAACCTGCGAAGATAAATTTTCGCATTGAGGCAGTAATTGGCTCATAGGAAGGGGAAGATAAGGAGGAAGATTACCTTATCTATATTTCCCAATTCGCGATCGTAAGTTCAAAGTTCAAAAATGACTTTCGACTTTCGACTTTCGACTTTCGACTTTATCTTTTCGGTCCCATACCAACTGTACCCGCATAGATAGCGCGATCGCCAAGTTCGTCCTCGATGCGCAACAAGCGATTGTATTTAGCCACTCGTTCGCTGCGACATAGAGAACCCGTTTTGATCTGTCCGGCGCGCGTAGCTACAGCTAAATCGGCAATGGTCGTATCTTCGGTTTCGCCAGAACGATGACTGATAACCGAACGATAACCACTGCGAGTCGCTAACTCAATGGTTTGCATGGTTTCGGTGAGGGAACCGATTTGGTTGAGTTTGATTAAGATGGAATTGCCTACGCCAGAATCGATGCCTTTTTGCAGGCGCGTTGGATTGGTAACAAATAAGTCGTCGCCGACTAATTGAACCCGCGAACCCAACTTGTCAGTTAGAGTTTTCCAGTTCAACCAATCTTCCTCGTGCAATCCATCCTCAATCGAGACAATTGGATAACTATCGACTAATTTGACGATATAATCGATGAAATCTTCTGCCGAATGAGCGCTACCATCGTAGACGTACTGACCGTCTTTGTAAAACTCGCTAGCTGCGACATCCATTGCTAGGGCAATTTCTGTGCCTGGTTTATAACCTGCTTTTTCAATCGCTTCGATCAATAAATCTAAAGCTTCTTGGTTGGAACCCAAGTTAGGTGCATAACCGCCTTCATCGCCTACGCCGCCAGAAAGTAACTTCTTATCTTTAAGTACCTTACCCAACACCGCAAAGACTTCTGCACCCCAGCGCAAAGCTTCTGCAAAAGAATCCGCGCCGACTGGCATAATCATGAATTCTTGAAAATCCACGTTATTATCGGCATGAGCGCCGCCGTTGAGAACGTTCATCATCGGGACGGGTAGGAGATTGGCTAAAGGGCCGCCTAGATAGCGATAGAGAGGCAATTCTAACTCGGCAGCGGCAGCTTTGGCGTTGGCAAGGGAAACCGCTAAGATTGCATTAGCCCCCAAGTATTTTTTGTTAGGACTCCCATCGCGATCGATCATTTTGAGATCGACGGATACTTGGTCGAAAGCATCCATATCGATCAGTTCGCGTGCAATCTTCTCTTCGATGTTGCGAACGGCCCCTAAAACGCCTTTTCCGCCGTAACGTTTGGGATCGTCGTCTCGCAATTCGTGTGCTTCAAAGCTTCCGGTAGAAGCGCCGCTGGGGACTTGGGCGATTCCCATTGCACCTGTTTCTAGGCGAACTTCTGCTTCAACCGTAGGACGACCGCGAGAGTCTAATATCTCTCTTGCCGCGATCGCCTCAATTCTAACTTCGGGTTTGTTTAGCATGACTCAGATCCTCCAAAACTAAGTTATTTAGTATTCCCTAATCACTCGCGTCGGGAAAGTCAACATTGACAATCTGTTTTTGGTCGTCAAATACTAAGAATAAATCCTCGCTGACTTTTTCAAACTGAAGCGTTACTAATACTACATCTACGCCGTCTCCATCCGATCCTTTTCTGACTTTATAGCCGACTTGTTGCTTATAAGGGCCAGTGATTTTGAGCAGGTTTTCCCATTTCTGCTGAACTTTTTCGGGAAATGCTTCTGCTTTAAGGAACGGATGTAAATAGCCTCTAGCTTGGGCATAATCTTCCGCCACCAGCGCGTTGACGAATTCTTTAGCAATTTCTTCAATATTTTTTGTTTCGGGAAAATCTAAGCCGACAATTTGCTGTTGGCGATTAAGGGTAACGATTAAGTCTTCTTCACTGTTGGCAAATTTGGCAGTAATAACGATAAGCTGTGCGTCGATCGCATCGATCGCTTTAGTTTTGACGATGCTTTGAAATGCGCCCGTTGTTGCTAATAAATCTTTTTCCCATAGAGTTTGAATTTTCTCTGGCGACCACTCTGCTTGTAGCGGTGGCGCTAAAATTTCTCTTGCTTTGGCATAATCTTGACTTCCCAATAACTGAATAAATTCCTCGGCTTTCTGTTGCCGATCGCTATTTGATGTTTCGGTTGTCGGAGTAGAAGGGGATTCAGTAGGCGATTGAGCGTTAATGGGCATACTGAGCAACGTCCAGAAACAGGTCAAGAAGAAGCCCCAAAGTAAATGCTTGCTAGTATTTTTCATAGCAGTTTTCATGAGTAGTTGGTTTAATCGATTAATATTTGTCGGAATCAATGGCTTTTACCATCAGAATTACTGACGATCGCGCTTTGACTAAATATTTCTCTCCTTGATGGGGA
>JALOOL010000390.1 GCA_025454425.1 Hydrococcus sp. Prado102
TTGATAGCGTAATAGTTTATACTGATCGATTGTGACCAAACAGCAGCTTAACATTTAGCCACAACTCAGGTTTTACTGAAAGTGGCGAGTTTTGTCCTGAAATTCGGGGCATTGCTAAGCCGATCGAAGTTGGTTGCATTAACATCTAATCGTAGTCGATCGCCCTTTAGATGTTAATAGACCCTTTAGGATACTGAAAGAGCGATCTTTTAAGTCCTAAAGATTAAGGTCAAGTAGACTGCAAAAACTTTAACCGATCTGATGCAACGGTTAAAAACACAAGTTAAAGCGCTACTCAAATAGTCTAAAAAAAAGGCGAATTATCGTCCCTGCAAAGTAGACGAGCGGATTTAGTCCGCTTATTTAATTGCGATCGCATCTATAACAAACTGTCGTCTAGCAAGTAGAGGGAAAATCCGTGGCTGTCGGTATCCTCGGTACCAAACTCGGCATGACCCAAATTTTCGACCAAGAAACAGGAATCGCCATTCCCGTTACAGTCGTACAAGCAGGGCCATGTCCCATAACCCAAATAAAAACACCCGAAACCGATAGATATAGTTCGATTCAAGTTGGCTATCTAGAAGTTAAAGAAAAAGCGCTCAGCAAACCCGAAATTGGTCACTTGAGCAAATCGGGAACCTCGCCAGTGCGCCATCTCAAAGAATATCGCCTTGATGACTCCGCCCAATACCAACTAGGGGATGCTATCAAAGCAGATCTATTTAGCGTTGGCGATATGGTCGATGTCGCTGGTAAAACAATCGGTCGCGGTTTTGCAGGTTATCAAAAACGTCATAACTTCAAACGAGGCTCGATGACTCACGGTTCTAAAAACCATCGCCTTCCTGGTTCGACAGGTGCGGGAACTACACCCGGTCGCGTCTTCCCAGGCAAAAGAATGGCGGGACGTTATGGCGGAACCCAAGTAACTATTCGCGGTCTTAAAGTCGTGCGAGTAGATGCAGAACGCAACCTACTGCTGATTAAAGGTGCAGTTCCAGGAAAACCAGGCACTCTGTTGAGTATTACGCCTGCCAAAAAAGTAGGGAAATAATCCAGTAACAAGTTTTCACTGGTTACTGATAACTGATAACTGATAACAGATTATGGTTGAGTGTGTTGTAAAAAACTGGCAAGGTGAAGAAGTCGGAACGGCTACCCTTGAGTTGCGAGTGGCAAAAGAAGAAAATGCCCCGCATATCGTTCATCGCGCCATCGTGCGGCATCTAGCTAATGCTCGCCAGGGAACGGCTTCTAGCAAAACCAGAGCCGAAGTTAGAGGCGGCGGACGCAAACCTTGGCGACAAAAAGGAACGGGTCGCGCGCGCGCGGGTTCTATTCGTTCGCCTCTGTGGAGAGGTGGCGGCGTAACCTTCGGGCCAAAACCTAGAGACTACAGTCTCAAAATGAATCGCAAAGAGCGCAGATTGGCTCTGAGAACTGCGTTTGTCGGTCGTGCTGAAGATACTATCGTCGTAGAAAATTTCGCCGACCAATTGCAACAACCCAAGACAAAAGAGTTAGTTTCTGCACTGACTCGCTGGGGAGCAATAAACAAAGGCAAAGTCTTGTTAGTTTTGACAGAAATTCCAGAAAACGTCTATCTTTCGGCACGAAACATTTGTAATCTCAAGCTAACTAAAGCCAATGCCCTCAATGTTTATGATGTCATGTCAGCCGACAAAATCGTAACGACCTCCGATGCCCTTGCCAAACTTCAGGAGGTTTACAGTGACTGAATATAATACTAGAAATCTTGCCGACTTAATTCTCAAGCCGATTGTCACCGAAAAAGCGACTTTGTTGCTAGAGCAAAATAAGTACGTTTTTGATGTGGTTCTCAAAGCGACCAAACCTGAGATTAAGGCTGCGATCGAAAGTTTATTCGATGTCAAAGTCCTTAAAGTGAACACCAGTCGCCCGCCGCGCCGCAAGCGTAGAGTTGGGAAATTTATCGGTTACAAATCTCAATACAAACGAGCCATTGTAACTTTAAACGAAGGGGATTCGATTACCTTATTCCCAGAAGTTTAACGAAGGGACTATCGAACTGTAAAGATGCGATCGCATCGCGTCTCTACCACTGATAACTGATATACAGACGCGATATATCGCGTCTCTAGCAATAACTGATAACTGATTATGGGTATCCGTTCTTATCGGCCACTGACTCCAGGAACTAGACAGGCTACTGTCTCGGATTTCGCGGAGGTTACTAAAGACAAGCCGGAAAAATCTCTCGTTAAATATAAACACAATACCAAAGGGCGCAATAATCGCGGGGTCGTTACCAGTCGGCACAGAGGTGGCGGACACAAACGGCTTTATCGAATTATTGACTTTCGACGCGACAAACGCAATCTGCCTGCTAAAGTAGCCGCGATCGAGTACGATCCTAATCGTAATGCTCGTATCGCCTTGCTTTTTTACCAAGATGGCGAAAAGCGTTATATCTTAGCCCCCGCAGGTTTAACAGTCGGAACGACTGTTATTGCTGGCGAAAATGCTCCCTTTGAAGTTGGTAACGCTTTACCTTTATTCCGCATTCCCTTGGGTACTGAAGTTCACAATATCGAACTCGTTCCAGGAAAAGGCGGTCAGATGGTTCGCTCTGCTGGCGGTTCGGCACAAGTTGTTGCTAAAGAAGGCGATTACGTCACAATTAGATTGCCATCCAAAGAAGTTCGGATGGTGAGAAAAGAGTGTTATGCCACTATCGGCAAAGTCGGAAATGCCGATGCTAGAAACCTACAGCTAGGTAAAGCCGGACGGACGCGCCACTTGGGTCGCAGACCCCACGTTAGAGGTAGCGTCATGAACCCCGTCGATCACCCGCACGGCGGTGGAGAGGGACGCGCGCCTATCGGTAGAAGCGGCCCTGTTACGCCTTGGGGTAAGCCTGCATTAGGGGTGAAAACTCGCAATAAGAAGAAACGCAGCAGCGATCTTATCGTGCGCCGTCGCGGCAAAGGCTAAAAATAGACTCATTACCTATAACTACGTCGAACTATGGCTCGTTCTCTCAAAAAAGGCCCTTTTGTTGCCGATAGCCTCCTGAGCAAAATAGAAAAGCTCAACGACAGAAATGAAAAACAGGTTATTAAAACCTGGTCGCGAAGCTCGACTATCGTGCCCGACATGATCGGTCATACCATCGCCGTTCACAATGGCAAACAGCACGTTCCTATCTTTATTTCCGAACAAATGGTAGGACACAAACTCGGCGAGTTTGCCCCAACCCGAACTTTTAGAGGTCACTCTAAAAGCGATAAAAAAGCAGGTCGAAGATAAATTCAAAAATTACTAACCGATCGTTAAGATCGCCCTCAAAATGGCAGTAGATACTACAAACGAAGTAAAAGCGATCGCCCGCTTTGTGCGTATGTCTCCCTACAAAGTACGACGAATTCTCGATCAAATTCGCGGACGTTCCTACAGGGAGGCACTGATTATTCTGGAATTCATGCCCTATAAAGCTTGCGAACCCATCCTTAAAGTGTTGCGATCGGCTGTTGCCAACGCCGAACACAACAACGGAATCGATCCAGCAACATTGGTGGTCAGTACTGCCTTTGCTGATGGAGGGCCGAGCTTGAGACGCTACCGACCCAGAGCGCAAGGGCGAGCTTATCAAATTCGCAAACCCACTTGTCACATCACGGTTGCTGTTGCTCCAAATAGTGACTAATTTTAAATCCGCGAACAGTAAACAGTTAACAGTTACTAAAGCATGATGTGGAGAATTTAAATCTGCAATCAATGGATGCAAGACGCGGAACCAGAGGAAAAACACATCTTTAATTTACTGATTACTGATTACTGATTACTGATTACTGATTACTGAAACAATGGGACAAAAAATACATCCAACGGGTTTTCGCCTTGGAATTACCAAAGAGCATAAATCTCGATGGTATGCCGATAAGCGCTACCCAGAACTTCTCCAAGAAGACCTACAAGTTCGGCAATATGTCGAAAAAAACCTCAGCAATGCTGGAATCGCCGATATTAACATCGAGCGCAAAGCCGATCAAATCGATCTCGCCATTCATACCGCTAGACCTGGCGTAGTCGTCGGACGCGGCGGTACGGGAATCGAATCTTTGCGCGTCGGTCTGCAAGAAGCATTGGGAGGCACTCGCCAGATCCGCATCAATGTCATCGAAGTCGCTAGAGTCGATGCAGACGCTACGCTGATCGCCGAATACATCGCCCAGCAACTAGAGCGAAGAGTCTCTTTTCGTCGCGTCGTGCGACAGGCAATTCAACGAGCGCAGCGGGCAGAAGTCAAAGGCATCAAAATCCAAGTGAGCGGTCGTCTCAACGGCGCAGAAATCGCCCGAACTGAATGGGTTCGCGAAGGTAGAGTGCCCTTACATACCTTGAGAGCGGATATCGATTATTCCTACCGCACCGCTCAAACCATTTACGGAATTCTTGGCATCAAAGTCTGGATTTTCAAAGGAGAAATTATTCCCGGACAGGAAGAAATTCCCGCTCCAACTCCAGCCCAAGCCCCTCGTCGGCAACGTCGCCGCCAACAGTTTGAAGATCGCTCTAATGAATAGTCATTCGTCATTAGTTATTGGTCATTTGTAAGACAACCAAGAACAAAGGACAAACAACAAAGGACAAAAGACCAACAATGTTAAGTCCAAGAAGAACAAAATTCCGCAAACAACAGCGCGGACGCATGACAGGGCTTGCCTACCGAGGCAGTTCGCTAAATTTTGGAGATTTTGCCCTCCAAGCAACCGAACCCTGCTGGATTACCTCGCGCCAAATCGAAGCCGCCCGACGCGCCATGACTCGTTATATTCGCAGGGGCGGAAAAATCTGGATTCGCATTTTCCCAGACAAACCCGTGACCATGCGACCAGCAGAAACACGGATGGGTTCGGGGAAAGGCTCGCCCGAATTTTGGGTAGCCGTAGTTAAACCAGGACGCATCATGTTTGAAATTGCAGGCGTTTCTGAAGAGATTGCCCGCGAAGCTATGCGCCTAGCCTCTCAAAAATTACCCATCAAAACTAAATTCGTTAAACGCGAGGAGGAGTATAGATAGATCGTGGCTCTCCCAAAAATAGCAGATGTTAGAAAACTCAGCGATGAGGAATTAGATACCGAGATCGTAGCGGCAAAGAAGAAACTTTTTGAGTTGAGATTGCAGCAAGCTACTCGTCGCTTGGAAAAGACGCACGAGTTCAAACATACTCGCCATCGCATAGGACAACTCCTTACCGTCGAGCGAGAACGTCATCTCGGCATCGCACCAAAATCGGCTTCGGATAAAT
>JALOOL010000391.1 GCA_025454425.1 Hydrococcus sp. Prado102
AAAAGTGTTTTCTGATACATTAAACGTCATAGATTTAATATCTTTTTAATTTTTTAGCAATCGATACTATTTAATTTGCCTTTTAACAGCAGCCAAATTTTTATTAGCTCAGAACCTTCCCTAATTGGCTTTTGACTGTTACTTGCTTGAGGCACTTAGATCTATGCCATCATCCGCTTCTACTCCAGAATTTCGACCGTTTGTAACATGGCAAGGAATTATTGATTGGGCACAGTCTCACTATCGCGATAGAATCTTTAGCAAAGACGAAAAAATTCCGACTCGTCCGGGATTGTTATATCTCGTGCAGCGTGGGGCAGTTCGTATCGTCGGTTCGGCGCTGGCAAGCAGAGGCGATAATCCTGAAGCGTCCGATGCAACAGAAAAAGTTTTTTTAGGATTTGTCGGTGCGGGTCAACCCTTAGAAATTGTGGCACAATCGCCTTTTAACCTGCAAGTCTACGCTCATGTAGAACAAACAAAAGTGTTGTGGATGTATTGGGAGGAACTCGATAATTGGCCTCATTTACGTAGAGAGGTTTTAGAGATTTTCCGCTACCAGCATCAGCGTAAGTTGCTTTGGTTGTGTATTGTGGGGCAAAAGCGCACTACTGATAGGCTAACGGGTTTTTTAAAACTTTTGATCGAAGAATATGGAGAAGCAAGCGATCGCGGTTATTGTTTGCCTTATCCATTAACTCACGCACAAATCGCTAGCGCGATCGGAGCCACTCGCGTTACGATTACTCGTCTGATGGGTAAATTGCGCCAGCAAGGAATGATTTCTATTCAAGAAGAAAATTTGATTTGTTGGCTGACACTTCCTCGATGATTCATTCAATAATTTGTCGGTATAAAACCAGGGCGCATTGTATGCGCCCTTGAGATAATTAACTCGCTAAAACTAAATCAACATCATTAGTTCCCCCAGTTTCTCCTTTGCCCGATTTAAGCTGTTTGCCATTAACTTCGACGGCAAAAGGCGTATTGGAGAGATTGATATTATAATCTGTTGCTTGAGCCGTATAACCGACGCTAGCAACCATATCGCGTCCCGATTCGTTATAAATAAACGCTAACATTTGGTTTTTATTTTGCTCGTTGTCGCGCGCCCAAATCACCATGTAATCTTCTCCTTGATATTCAAAGACTTTGGGCGAACGATTGGGAACGTAACGACCTGGTTTGCCAAAGCTTTTATCGAGAAAGTCTTGCACCGAACTCGGTTCTACTACCGCATAAGCAACTTCTTCATGCGAGGTTGCTTGTTTATCTCCTTCAGCTTCACTAACTTTTTCTTCCTCACCTCGATTGCGTAAATAGTCAACCGCCTTTTTTGTGCCAATTGCACCGACTGCTGCAATCCCTGCACCAATTAGTATGTTGCGAAGTTTATTACTCATGATTTTCTCCCAAAATTCAGCATTTACGCTTGTCAAAACATATATCAGCTTGCGTGGGAGAAAACAAGCCTATTCAGTAATAAGGAAAACATAAGTTTAAAATTTACGGTGCTAATATTGACGCTCAAATCGTGTTAGAATGCCTTGTACGTTTAAGATAAAGATTGTTGGAAAGGTAAATAAAAAGATGGAAGCTACATTATTGTTAGCAAAATTGCCCGAAGCTTACCAGATTTTCGATCCTCTGGTAGATGTTCTGCCGATTATTCCTCTGTTCTTTTTATTGCTTGCTTTTGTATGGCAGGCGGCTGTTGGATTCAGATAAATTGTCGAATCCTTGCATAAAATAAAGGCATCCTAATAATGGATGCCTTTTTTATTTATTTAAGGTTAACGTTTGCCAATGGTTTTTTGAAAAGCGGGTCGTTCGTTCATTCGTTTGATATAGTCTACGACTGCCCCATATTCGCTCAAATCTAGCTGAAGCATAATTGGAATGTAAGCCAATATAGATCCAACTGCAACAAAGGAACTTCTATTTCTTCAAGATACCACTGAACGATTGAGGCTCGCGATCGCGCACCGCCGTAAAGTTTCAACATAACAATTTTTCCGATCTAAAGTGTTTGATGGGTATATTTGTGCTGTTTTACGTTATCCTCTGTGCTAACAACTTTGACAGCATTAAGCACTCGCTTTCTGTCTAGCGAGAAGTTTAAATCGTTGCGAACGGTTCCCAAAGGAATATGCGTTTTTGCTTCTGGGCGACTTTTATAGGTACGGACAGCCGCAATGAGTCTTTCGGTAAAATTTTCGCATAATTGCGTTTCTTCTGGAAATTCTGCGGGAATCTGCGGCGAATCGCTTGGAAATATATCATTTAGAGATTTGGCACAAGCGATTTGATAAGAGGTAGGAATGCCTTTAAGAATCGCTTCTAACGCCGCCGATGGAATCGGTTCGACGATTTGTACTTGTTGGTATTCTCCATCTGCTTTAAGAAAACAGGTTGCTAAACCCAACACGCAGTAATCTTGAGCAGTAATATCGGGTGCGTTGGGAAATACAGTTGCAGTTGTCATAAAAAAATTTTTGTATAAATTTTAGTTCTTATGCTGGATTTTATCAGTTATCAGTTATTGTAGGGGCGCATGGCGTGCGCCCTCTCAGCTATCAGTTCTATCCAAAGGGATTAAGTTCTCCACCATACGCCGCTAAGACGAATTGTTCGCTGAATTTAAATTTAAAATTAACTTTATATTTCTTAATAATAAAAGGCTCGTAAAACTTAATAAAAAAGATCTTTAAGCAACATTAAATAAAATCTTACGAAATTGGGAATTAAGCACTTGTAGTCTTATGTTGAGATGTTGTGTTGGCTTTAACTCACAAGACGATGAGAACAATGACACAACGTCTCTCGCTAGCCAAGCGAGCAATTTAATACGCTAACCTTAAAAGAGTTGTAGAGCTTGCTTACAATCCCCAGTATGTTCGAGATGCCAGATCCCCTAGAAGCCGAAGAATCCTGTGTAGTGCCTCAAGACAGTTCGTTTTGTCCGATTGAATCGCTTTTGGCTGCTCGACAATTACGCCTCTCGGTTAAAGAACAACTGACTCAACAAAATTATCTTGCCGCGATCGCGCTACTCGATCGATTGATTGCCTGTTATCCTAACAGTGCGATAGATTACAACAACCGCGGATTGATGTATTTCTATGCAGGACAATTAAGCGAAGCGCTTCAAGATTACGACAGAGCTATTGCCCTTGACAAAAAGCTTGCTCCCGCTTATAATAACCGCGCTAATTTTTACGCCACTCAAAAAAATTTCCTTGCTGCATTAAACGATTATGAAGTCGCGATCGACTTAAATCCAACTAATGTACGGGTATTATTCAATCAAGGAATTACATTTCGAGAGTTAGAACTGTACGATCTTGCCATAGAAAATTTTGAGATTGCTTTACTCTTGGGACAAACGCTACAAGGTCGCCTTTATGCAGAAAGAGGTTATACTTGCCACCTAAGAGGAGATTGGAACTTTGCTATCGGCGACTATCACCGTGCCCTTAAACATCTAAGCGATCGCGATCCTTATCGACAAAAAGTAGAAAACTGGCTTAACGATTTACTATCTTAGGCGATCGCCAAAAACTATTGATGAGGCATCAAAACAATGCGACGTTGATTGGGATCGAGTCGCGGACTTTGTTCCTGCATGACTTTTTTGGCTTGGGTAGGGTCGAAATAACGGTTAAAATTGCTTCGTAAAGTATTGACTTCCGCCTCGGTTTCGTTAACTTCCAGACGAATTTCTTGCAACTTAGCTTGTTGCGAAAATTGATAGGGTAAAAGTCTAACCAATGCAGCAAGCGCCGCGATTGATACAACGCTATTGGCGATAAGCTTAATAGCGATTTCGATCGCTAAAGCGCGATCGCTTCTAGTACGGCGTTTGGTTTGTGGTTTTGGAGGCTGTTTTTGTCTGGGTTTTGGAGGGTTATAGCTGGGAGGTTCTACAGATTGTAGGGCATTCATAAGCAAGTCAAAATACAGTTACCAGTTATCAGTGACCAGTTATCAAGGGACTTGACTGGTCACTGTTAGGAGGGGCGTGGGCGCTAGAGGTTTGTAACTAGCAACTTGCGTTATTACTCGATTTTTCACCGGTCTATTCTTCCATAAGGATAAGAAAAACTGGATTTTCTCGTTTTTAAACGCGATCGAGTCGCAAGCAACTACCTGACAAAATGCGAGCAGAATTTAACTACTCGCATTGTGTTATAACGAAAAATCTATTTATAAAGTTCCGTTATTAGGCTTTATAAAGTTCCGTTGCTAAGCGAAAAGCTAAAATACCGGGTACTAAAGCAACTACCAAAGCAACGATGACTTGAGTATCTGATATTGCCATTGTCAATAGACTCCTTTAAAAAAACATTCCATCATTAGTTTCAGCAATGATGGGCGTTTTGCGAAATCTATTGTTACAAGATTTAAACTTTTTGGTGGAGATTGGTAATTGGGGTTTTTCAGTGACCAGTTAAAAAAGTCGAAAGTCGTTGGCGTAGCCCGTCCCTTGGACGTAAGTCGAAAGTTTAGTAGTTCAGTAGGAATGTAGTTTAGGAAAATTCTAGCTGGTCACTGGGGAAAGGGAGACAAGGGAGACTTTTGAAGACTTTTGAAGAATCCTTATTTCCACCTTCTGCCTTCATAATTTCGACTTTCGACTTTCGACTTTCGACTTTTAAACAATCGTGCCAATTTCTTTTAAATAGACGCGCGTAAAAGGTTCGCCTGCTTCTAGGGTATATTGTTCGAGCAAACCTTTGCGACGGATAGAAATCTTGTCTCCTTCCTTAACGATGACAGTAGAATGGTCAAAAACATCTCGCATCAAAACCTTCTCGGTTTCGCTGGGATTATCGAGAACGACCATATCGCTTCCGGTGTAGAACATTCCTGCTTCCTTTAAGGTGTCTTCATCGTACTCGGCGATTAGCAGATCGAGTTTGGGATGGCGGAGTAGATTTTGGACGTTGGTATTGTAATCTTTAGACAACACTTTTTCCGAACGATTGACAAAAACTGCATCGCGACAAACAGCCCCAATTGTCCAGTCTGGGTGTTCTAGAAGAATGCGATCTATAGTTTCTTGAAGTTCGCGAACCGAGATTTTGTTAAAAGTCATCGTGGGAATTCTCGCAGAGGTTCGGCTACATGGGCCATCGATGTTCTGTTGTACCAGACTGATTTCGTCGCAGAAGCCAGAAATTTAACATTGCCTTAACACAATTTTCATACTCTGTAGTTACTCTACTGCCCATGTCAAAACACCTAAACCGAGAGATAACTGCCATTCA
>JALOOL010000392.1 GCA_025454425.1 Hydrococcus sp. Prado102
CTCGACGGGAAACGGAGGCAGTGCGGTCTTGGGGTCTCCCCAAGTGGAGCAACTGCCGTCCAAGACTCGAACTGCCTCACAAAATCCAAAATCCAAAATAGAAATGACACTTCAAACTTTACCCTTGATTACTACTCGTCCTCGCGATGTCCAAGTTGCTGAAATTGGCGAACATACAATAGTATTGCGATCGCGTACTTGGGAGCGTCTCAAGTTCGAGGTAGAATATGCACGTCAGCGCGGAACGACAGCGAATTCTTATTTAATTAAAGCCGATAAAATTGCTTTAATCGATCCACCAGGGGAATCCTTTACCCAAATGTACTTGCAGGAATTGCGCCAACATTTGGACTTGACGACTTTAAATTACGTTATCGTGTCTCATGTCAATCCAAACCGCATGACAACCCTAAAAGCGTTGCTCGACGAAGCGCCTCATACTGAAATAATTTGTTCTAAACCCGCTGCTAATGTACTTAGAACTACTTTTCCAGCTTTGGAATCTAAAATTCATTCGGTTCGCTCGGAAGAGATTTTAGAATTAGGTCAGGGACATAGATTACAATTTACTACGATACCAACTCCTCGTTGGGCAGATGGACTGTGTACCTACGATCCCCAAACCCGCATTTTATATACCGATAAGTTTTTTGGCGTTCACGTCTGCGGCGATGCCATTTGGGATGAAAATTGGAAGCAATTAGATGAAGATCGCCATTACTACTTCGACTGTCTGCACGCAACTCATGCAAAACAAGTCGATGCAGTACTCGATAAGTTGACAGCATTCCAGACTAGGTGCTACGCTCCCGGTCACGGCCCCGTGATACGCTACAGTCTTAGCCGTTTGACCTACGATTACCGCGACTGGTGTCAACAGCAAAACAATCGCGAGATGAGAGTGGCGCTGTTGTACGCTTCTGCTTATGGTAATACAACTGCCCTAGCAAGCGCGATCGCCCAAGGACTTTTACAAGGCGGAGTGGCGGTTGAGTCGATTAACTGCGAACTCGCAGATCCTACCGAGATTATGCGCGCGGTTGAAACTTGCGATGGCTTTATTATTGGTTCTCCCACATTAGGCGGTCATGCTCCCGTTCAAATTCAAACGGCTTTGGGAATCGTTTTGTCGGCGGCGGCGAAAACTAAGCTGGCTGCGGTTTTTGGCTCCTATGGCTGGAGTGGAGAAGCGATCGACGTACTTGAAAGTAAGCTTCGAGATGCTAATTATTCTTTTGGGTTCGACCCGATTCGCGTCCGTTTTAGTCCAACAGCGACTACACTCCAAGAATGCGAAGATGCTGGCGCAGAATTTGCCCAAAAGCTCAAGAAATCCAAGAAATTACAGATTCCTCGCCAGGGATTGACGGGATCGCACTCAGATCGCACTCAACAAGCTGTCGGACGCATTATCGGTTCTTTGTGCGTGGTGGCGACTCGGCGCGGCGAAACCCATCATGGCATACTGACTGCTTGGGTATCTCAAGCGACTTTTAATCCTCCAGGTTTGATGATTGCTGTTGCTGAGGATCAAAATGCCGAGTTAACAATTCATCCAGGCGATCGCTTCGTTCTTAATATTCTCAAAGAAGGGCACAATCTCAGACGGAATTTTTCTTATCGTTCGACTCCTGGCGATAATCCTTTTGCGGGACTCGATACGCAAATCGCCGAGAATGGCTGTCTGATACTCAATGAAGCACTTGCCTATCTCGAATGTACGGTACAAAATCGGATGCAGTCTGGCGATCGCTGGTTAGTTTATGCAACTATCGATAAAGGCGAAGTTCTCGAATCTAATGGCGTAAGTGCGATCGTTCATCGTAAGTCGGCGAGTTATTAATCAATAGGGTTCGCCTCAAGCTAATAGCTAATCTAGGCATAAGTTGGGTTTTGCTGTCGCTTAACCCAACTTATTATATAGTCTCTTATTAAAAACAGACTTTTCAAATATCTTTTTAATCTTCATTGGCGTTTTTCATAAAATCCAACCCCAAAAGAATAGCAGTAATCGTTCCCGCAACACAAATTTGTCCGTTAGAAATCAGTTGCTTCACCTTTTTAATCGGAATAAGTATTACTTCAATATCCTCTGTAACATCTAAATTTTGTTGTCCAGTCGGCGACGCATCCAGAGCGATAAAAATGTGAATTCGATTGGAATCTTTGACGGGATTGTCATAAACGGTTGCTAATTTAATGATGCGATCGCTAACATATCCCGTTTCTTCTTCCATTTCTCGACAAGCAGCCGTTATACTATCTTCGGTTTGACCGTCAAAAGCTCCCGCAGGTAATTCTAGTAAAATATCTTCTATTCCGTGACGATATTGACGAACAAATACAATTTCTTGATTTTCAGTTACGGGTAAAACAAGTGCAATTTCGGGTCTAACATTCACAAAATAATCGTCAATAATTTTTCCGTTAGGCAACTCAATCTCATCTTGTCGAATTCGACACCATTGATTGTTAATAACCCATTGAGAATTAAGCGTTTTCCATTTTTTGATTTCTTTCATCACAAGTTAAAATCTCTCTCTGGGTGGGCAATGCTTATGATAACCTGTGATTGAGAGATAGTTAACCGCTCAAACGCTTAAAATCGTTAATTTTTCTTCGGTTCGTGCGATCGCATTAGCAAAACCTAATACTAAAGATTTGTTGGGTTTGTCAATTACAGAATCTACTAAATCTAAGACTTTAAATGTTGCGATCGCGATAGATAAACAGTATAAATAAATTACGATAGCCAATCTAGAAGTTATTTTTGGGTTGGCTATTAGAATAGATAAATATAGAAATAGCAATCAGTAATTTCAGTCAGATTGAGATAAAGAAGATTGACTGATTTCTAGATATTACAATGCGATCGCTAATATATAGAGATAAAGTAAAAAAGCATTGTATTTTCGGAATGCGAGCTTCTAGCTCGTACTACAATATTCATAATGTATGCAAAGCCTCTAGTATAGTTATTAAAACTCAAGATGCAAATTTCTCTTGCAACTTTTACCGTTAAGAAGCGATTTCCTCTAACGATTAGTCGCGGTACGACGACACAAACTACCAATATTTTAGTAACTATAAAACAAGATGAGATTGAAGGATGGGGAGAAGCTTCGCCTTTTTCTATCGTTCGAGAAGATAGCAAAAATACTGACGAACTGGTTCGAGAATTACAACAAATTATCCCAATTTTAGAAAAATATCACCCCCTAGAGCGACAAGAAATAGAAGAAAAACTACAAGAATTGCAAGTATCTTCCTCGCTGCAAGCAGCAATAGATACAGCACTTCACGACTGGATGGGAAAAAAGACGGATTTACCTTTGTGGCGTTTGTGGGGATTGAATCGCGATCGCATCGTTCCCATTTCTGTCACAGTAGGAATCAATACGCCTCAAGGAGCAAGAAAACGAGTTCAAGACTGGATAGCTTTAATGGGAGCGAAAGTATTAAAGATAAAATTGGGAAATCCCGACGGAATAGAGGCAGATCGAGCCATGTTACTAGCCGTTCGAGAAGAAGCCCCCAATGCTATCTTAACAGTCGATGCTAATGGCGGCTGGAATTTAGAAGAATCAATAAAAATGTGCGATTGGTTGGCTCAACAGGGAGTTAAATATGTAGAGCAGCCGTTGTCAGAAGGAGAAGAAGAGAAGTTATCAGAATTATATGCGCGATCGCCCTTACCCATTTTTGTCGATGAAAGTTGCTTTAGCAGTCGCGATATTCCTCGACTTGCTAGCTGCGTACATGGAATTAATATCAAACTGATGAAAACAGGCGGTTTATCCGAAGCGATGCGGACGATTCAAGTGGCAAAGGCGTGCGGGTTAAAAGTCATGTTTGGCTGTTATTCCGATAGTATTTTAGCTAATACGGCTATGTCTCATCTCGCTCCACTAGCAGATTATCTCGACTTAGACAGCCATCTCAATTTAGTTGACGATCCTTTTGCAGGCGCTATTTTAGAGGAAGGGCGCTTATTACCTAACGATTTACCAGGATTAGGAGTCCATCATCGTAGGAATTAAGCGATCGCTTTTACAGTAATCAGTAATCAGTTATCAGTGGTTGGGGAGTAGGGAGTAGGTATCGTTTATAAATTCTAGAATAATTTTGGCTAATAATAAATGCGTAAGAGTTTAATTTTATGTCGATAACTATAGAATCAGATCTCAAAGAAATTCTGACTAGATTAGAGCAAAAAATTGATAACGTACAGAAAGATGTCGGAGAACTAAAAATCTCCATGACAGAATCTAAAGGCGATCTCAAAAGAGTAGAAGTAGAAATTAGAGGAGAGATTAAGACGCTTGAATCTTCACTTAGAGGAGAAATAAAAACCCTTGACGAAAAGGTAACGGGTTTTGGCAAACGGTTAGACGATCGAGAATTTGTTAATCGAGGCATTTTGGTATCGCTCGTAATCGCTATTCTTGGAGGTTTTGCCAAGCTGTTTGGATTTATTGGCAATCCTTAGAAAAAATCTTTTAGCTATTTTAATTCAAAAAAATTATGCGAATCGAGTTTCACAATCGAGTGGCTATTTTACTTCATGAAGGCATTCGCGGAACTCATGGAAAGACGGGTTTAGCTTATTTACGCTACGGTGAGGCTCAGATCGTGGCGATCGTTGACTCGCAATGCGCTGGCGAGTCTTTAGCGGATTTGACGGGAATAGACAAAAAGATTCCTATCGTATCCAATGTAGCAGAAGCATTATCATATCATCCCGATATTTTATTAATAGGTATTGCGCCATCGGGAGGGGCATTACCCGATGCTTGGTGGCAAGAAATTAAAGCAGCGATCGCGGCTGGATTATCCTTAGTAAATGGCTTGCATACGCCGATGGGGAATCGTTTCGGACAGTTACAAGACGGACAGTGGATTTGGGATATTCGCCAAGAACCCAAAGAATTGAAAATCGGTCAAGGGAGAGCTAGATCGCTTTTATGTCAGCGCATTCTTACCGTTGGTACGGATATGGCGATTGGTAAGATGTCTACCAGTTTAGAGCTAAATAAAGCAGCCTTAAAACGGGGAATGAAATCTAAATTTCTCGCAACCGGACAAGGCGGACTCATGATAGCTGGGGATGGAATCGCCCTTGATGCCGTGCGGGTCGATTTTGCAGCGGGAGCAGTTGAAGGGATGGTGCTAGATTGGGAAGCGTCCCAGGTTCAACCGGCAATGCAGGTGGACTGAACGATAACATTCGCGTTTTGGCTCCGACCGACAAGCAGATGGAGTAC
>JALOOL010000393.1 GCA_025454425.1 Hydrococcus sp. Prado102
TAACGCTGTCTCCATTTTTATTATTTTTCATCGCCCTTTTTGTCATGCCATTTGCGCTTTGGTTTTTGGAAGAAACTCATCTTTCTATAGATATCAAAGAGTTTAGTATGGTGCGAAAAGCTTTCAAGAATAGTTTTGGATATGTGAATTGTAAAAATTCTGATATTTATGGTGTTTTTGTGGATAATAAAGGTGGCAATTATCGAGTTAGTATTCGTTCTGTTACTGGCGTGTACTTTTTAGGAGGTACATTGAACGAACACGAAAGCGCATGGTTGGCACAAGAAATTCGAGAATGGCTTAATTTGAGATGAAAATTAATTTTAACATTAAGTTTTTAATCTATTCGATGTTTAGATAATCTAAACGCTAAGTTATATCAGATGACATATTGAATAAACTAAATTCATATCGCTATAATAATTGTACAAATTAAATAAGTCAGCCTAATCCAAGCGCGATCTTTCGTTGCCTTACGCATAGTAAAGAATAGCTGGAGCGGAGGAACCATTAATTGGGGCGAACTTTATATACAGCGAGCAGTTTTTATTAGTTTGGTCACTGGTCATTGGTCACTGTAAAAGGGGGACATCTCTCAGTCCTAGCCCGTCAGCTAACTTCGTCGGCATTGAGAGGAGACTGAAGGAGCGGCATTTTATAAATAATAGAGGTGACGGAATTGCTAGTTCCGCCTAAGAATAAAGATATACGTATAGCTGCGTAATTCAATTACTTGCAGCAGTTTAGCTGCTGCAAGTTGAATCTTTTGAACTTTTTATATTAAGTCAAATGAAGTTACTGATTTTGGCTCCCATCCTGACAACTACGTTATTTTTCTTCGTTCATTTCAATCTTGGGTCGTCGCGTTCGCACTCAGAAAGACCTACTTCTCAAGAATTAACCATGAATGATGCCCCAAATTTAAATTATCCCGCTTTAATCGGTTTAACAGGCTTTCTGAGCTTTATCAGCTTAGTAGCTTTCTACCGCTCGAAAAAGATCGAGCCGAACGAGAACTGCGAACCTGAAGAAGATAGTTATTTTGGTTAGTAGCTTCCTCATTCTTTCATTCTCGTACCTTTTTTTGAGTGAAGCGATCGCAGTTAAATCGAATCGCGATTGAAAAATTCGGTACAGTAGGAATGAGTGAAATTTGGTGGGGGAACATGGACGATATTCCAGAGGCGTTGCGGGACAGTCCAAAAATTAAACAATCGTCGCGACAACTACCGATATTTCTCGTCGGTAGTTTGTCGGGATTAGGATTGCTGTTACTGATTGCTATTGTTTTATTATCGCGCACTCCTCCAAACAGACAGGAAAATGTTTCTTTCAGGGCAACTCCAACTCCTACGCCAACAGTCGAAGCAACGCCAACGCCAACGCCTACAACTGAAGCAATAGAGAACGTTTTAGGTCATTTACCCTATCAACAAGCCCCAGAATCGGAATTAAAACCGATAACGCCTGACGATCGCATTAGGATGAGACAAACGGCAGCAGAAGAATTTCTACAAATGCAAGCGTCAGCAAGAGCAGCAGGAATTATTTTAACGCCTATTTCTGGATTTCGTACCGTTGAAGAACAAAATCGCTTGTTTTTTCAGGTTAAACAACAGCGAAATCAAGAAACGAGAAAACGCGCAGAAGTAAGCGCGCCGCCTGGTTATAGCGAACATCATACAGGTTACGCGATCGATATCGGAGACGGGCGATCGCCTGGGACGAATTTAAGTGTTAGCTTTGAGAAGACGGCAGCTTTTCAATGGCTGCAAAACAATGCCAATCGCTACAGTTTTGAATTGTCCTTTCCTCCTAATAACCCGCAAGGGGTAAGCTACGAACCTTGGCATTGGCGATATGTAGGCGATCGCGATAGTTTGGAAACCTTTTACAAAGCTAGAGAACTCAAACCTCAATGATACAAAGTACAGAAATCGCAACTCAAAATCCGTGGTGGGTGCAGCGTTGGTTAGAACTCCTCGATTCCTATCGCTTCAAAAAACGCTTGGAAAGGGCGAGAATTTACGCTAGAGAAGGCAACGTTCTCAGTATTGAGTTTGAAGGGTCAAAAGTTCTGGCAAAGGTGCAGGGAAGCGAAGTAGAACCCTATCAAGTTTCGCTGTTTCTCGATCCTTTTACCGAGGAAGACTGGAATTACATAATAGAAACCATGTCTCAAAAAGCGGTTTTCTCGGCGCAACTATTAGCGGGAGAAATGCCAGCTAAGATCGAAGAGGTGTTTACTGCCAATGGATTGAGTCTGTTTCCTTTTACCCTTGGCGATATTCGTTCCCGTTGTAGCTGTCCCGATAAAGCCAATCCTTGCAAGCATATAGGTGCAGTTTACTACCAACTCGGCGATCGCTTTAGCGAAGATCCGTTTGTTTTGTTTCAGTTGCGAGGACGCACGAAAGAACAAATTCTTGAATCGCTTCGTCAGTTGAGGGGTAAGAAATCGGGAGTCAATCTATCTCAAACCGTTGCTAGCGAATCAACAGAACAAAAAAAAGAGACAAAAAAGAAAAGCAAAAAGACAACCGATAAGGAAGCCAAAGATTTGACGCGGTTTTGGCGATATGACGAACCGTTAGACTCTTCCCTCGTTGCAATCGCGCCTCCGGTTGATGGGAAAACGGTTTTAAATTTGTTAGGAAGAATTCCCCTTGCCTATGCCGACGCTCAAGCAGTCGAGCAATATCTAGAACAAGTCTATCGCACGGTTAGCCAACAGGCGATCGCGTCTGCGTTAAATCGGGAGTAAAGGGGATTGGGGAAAGTCGAAAGTCGAAAGTCGAAAGTCGAAAGTTCAAAGTTCAAAGTTCAGAAGTAGAGACGCTTTCTTATCGCGTCTTTACAGTAGACCTCTTGCAAAAGTCTTAAATCCCTCAATCCAAAATCCAAAATCCAAAATCTAAAATTAGAAATCGTTAATTTCTCTGATTTATGCAAGAGGTCTAGTAGTTCAGGAGGTAGTAAGCTGTGCTGGTCACTGGTATTTGTAGGGTAGTTTTAAAACTATTATGCGCTCGCTCTAAGCAACTAAAGCAAAACTACCTGGTATAAGCATAGTTATAACATCAATATCCAAATTTCTTAGACCGATACTTAGAATACGAGTACCTACATTACCCAATAAGAATTATCTTGATTGGGTTAAAATAGCCCTAACCTATTAGTTAGCTTTTCTCACTGCGCGATCGAACATTTTTTGATAAAGTTCTTGTTGTTGGGGATCTTCTACCATTAACTGAATTCTTACTTTGTTAGTGCCTTTGTTGGCGTGTAGCGCGATCGCATCGAGAATATCTCGTGCTGCTTTCATCGAGAAAAATTCTCCACTAACCGTATAGCTATCTCCATCGGAAATAGTTGCCAGTTGTTTTAATTCAACTCCAGTAATTTCTCCTTCTCCTAAATTAATTTCTGCTAGCTGTTTGGTTTCTTCTCCAACTTCTTCGATAATTAATTTTTCCGATTGTACTGGAACTTGTACCATTCGGGTTTCAACTTTTTTGCGGACGACAATTTCGCCGACTTTACGCTTGTTGCGATCGATGAGTAATCGTTCTTCTAATAAAGCAATGATTCTTTCTTTTTCTTCAATTTGCTGGCGTTCTTCTGCGATATTATTTGGAAAAGAATGCTCTGAATGGTTTAGATTATTTAGGTTTTGGTTTTTTTCTAGACTCATTGTTATCTCCTATTGCTTTGTAACAAGTTAAGTAGGTGGATAGAATTATTAGTAATAGAAGAAATATATTATTGTATATATAAGGTAGCGTAGGCTTTAGCCTACGCTACCTACTACTTACTTATCTATTTTCGTTGATAATTGGTTTACCATCCGTATCGACTTCTAATTCTTCGCGCCGTATGGTTTCTTGTACTTCTACCGTTTCGTTTTCAATTTCTTTTCTAATCTTAACCTCTTCGCGAACAAAGGTTTGTTTTTGAACGTTAGCGGTTTCTTCATAAACTTCCATGCGGAATACTTCTCCTTCTTGGAAAGCAGTAGCATCAGGCGCGATGGGAGTAGTATTACTAGGAGTCATCCGTTCGACAATAACTCTTTCTTTTTCTATAGGAACAGAAACTTTTGCTGTTTCAGTTGCTATCCTCTTACCTACCGTAACTGTGCCTGTTTTGAAACGTTCTTTATTAGCAACTAAACGCTCTTCATACAATTTAAACTGTTGATGATTTTGAGCGTTCATTTCATAAAAATCAGGCTCGTAATCATAACTATAATTGTCTAAATCGTAGTCTGGTAAAGTTTTATTAGGCGTTGGGAGACGATAAACCTTTCTAACTCTTTCTTCGTAGTTATAATCTATCGTCATATCATCATTATATTCAGGCAAGTTTTCTGCTTGTTCTTTGGTAAAACCTGGTAGATGAATGCGATCGCGATCGTAATCCATGTTAGCTAAACCAACAGGAAATAAGATCTTTTTACCAAAACCCAAAAAACCTGTATTGACAACGAAATAACGAAAACGACCTCCCTCGTCAACAAGTACATCATGAACCGAACCAATTTTTTCAGCATCGTCGCTATAAACCGAGAATTTTTTGATATCGTCACCACCAAAAATCTCTTCTTTATAATCTGGATATAGATCTGCAATTTTGATTAAAGTCATACTAAATTTCTCCTAAACTTATTACATGAGCTTGATAACTTTAGACTAATAAGTAAGTAACGAATAAGTCATCTAGCTTATGGGATAGATTAAAGCAAACTAAATATTGATAATAAATCTAGTTCGATCGATACTTAATTATTTAACTAACAAAGATAAAGTAAAAAAGACAGGTTATTAACAGTTAACAGCAAACAATTAAAAGACTATCTATCATATGCCCGGTCACTGTTTGCTCTTTGGGCGCACGCGATATGTCCCTACATAACTGATTTAAATATCCTGCCTTATTAGTAAAGATGGCAACCGATAAAATTTGGCTTGTATTATTCGAGTTGAATTAGAGAAATTTTAGCAAGAATATTATTGAATAAAATGCCTTAATTTCTCTTAAATTAATTAAATAATAGGACGATTAGAAGACTCATCGCGACGATCGACGATAATCACGTCAGGATCTCCTGTTGTAGCGCGATCGCTTCTTATACTAGGTTCGGATACAACTTCGCGAACGAGAGCGAGGTCTCTCCTAGGCGTACCGTCGCGATCGGAAGCCGCTCTCCCGTTTCGACGATCGTCGTGTTGAATACCGCCGCCGGTCTCTTCCAGCGG
>JALOOL010000394.1 GCA_025454425.1 Hydrococcus sp. Prado102
CGTGATAATATTTTGCCCCACTTGCTATTGGGAAACCGAATTCAAACTCGTTCTCTTGTTTGGTTTGGAAAACCTGACGCAGCTTTTGTTCCCATAACCAGCTAATCCCTTCGGGCATATTTAGTTCGGCTTTAGTTTTACCAATAAAGGTTGATGCTGGGATTCCCGTTAGCGATTCTATGGCTGGGTTAACGTAAAGGTATTGCATTTGTGCGTTAAACCGAGCAATAATATCGGGGGCATTCTCGACTAAGGCTTTAAATTCTTGCTGGCGGCGATGTAGTTCGGCTTCGGATTGTTTGCGCTCGGTAATATCGCGAAACACCCAAACTGCGCCTTTGACGCTATCATTATCGTCTTTAATCGGCGCGGCACTGTCATCGATGGGGATTTCTATACCGTTTTTAGTAATAAGAATTGTATTTTCTGGAATGCCGACCACAATGCCTAATTCAAGTGCTTGGCTGACGGGGTGATGGAGCATAGAGCGAGTTTCGCTATTGGTAATATTAAAGACTTCTGGAACCAATTTTCCTTTGGCTTCTTTCTTCGACCATTCCGTTAAGGTTTCGGCGACGGGATTCATAAAAATAATATTTTTGTTGCGATCGCAGGCAATCACTCCATCTCCAATACTTTTTAGAATTGTCGCCAGCCATCTTTCGTTATCTTGTAATTGCTTTTCTATTCTGTATCTTGCCAGCGTTACTTCAATCGTGTTATACAGTTCTTTTTCTTTAAAAGGTTTGAGAATATATCCTAGCGGCTTTGTCGTTTTGGCTCGCTCGAATGTGGCAGTATCTGCATTAGCCGTAAGATAAATAATTGGAATATTAAAAATATTGTAAATTTGTCTGGCAGCTTCTATCCCATCAATATTTCCTCTAAGGCGAATATCCATTAAAACTAAATCCAGATTAGCTTCTGCTGCTTTTTTTATCGCTTCTTCTCCAGAAGAGGCAAGGGCGGGGACGATATATCCTAGTCTTTTAAGTTTATTTTCTATATCTTTTGCGACGATTATTTCATCTTCGACTATTAATATGTTTGTTTTTTTATTCATTATTTCTATTCTGTTCAATTCTATTTTTGCTTAAACAATGTAACTTCAAATTTCGTACCGCGGGCTTTGCCGCTTCCCGGAGGGCAATCGCGCTTTAGCGAGATAGTACCATTAAGTTGCTGGGTTAAAGAATTCACTAATTGCAAACCCAGAGATTTAGTATTTTGAAAATCTAAATCTTTTGGCAAACCAATGCCAGTATCGCTGACAATTAAAATAAATTCATTCTCGGAAACTGAATGAAGCTCAATGCTAAGTTCGCCCCTATGACCGAAGGGGAACGCATATTTTAATGAATTAGAAACAAGTTCGTTAACGATTAAACCGCAAGGAATTGCCGTATCAATATCTAAAACAACTGGCTCGATATCTGTTTTCAATTCGACAGCATCTAAATAAACTTCGTATGAATACCACAAGTTTGTTATTAGTTCGTGGATATAATCGGCAAAGTTAATAGTAGCCAAATCTTCAGATTGATAAAGCTTTTCGTGAATAAGTGCCATCGATTGAATGCGATTTTGACTTTCTTGAAATACTTCAAGTGCTTGAGGATCTGTTAGATATTCCGCTTGAAGATCGAGCAAACTACAGATAATTTGTAAATTATTTTTGACTCGATGATGAATTTCTTTGAGAAGAACTTCTTTTTCTTTAAGCGAGGCTTCTATCTGCTCTTGTGCTTTCCTGCGTTCTCGCCGCACCTGCGCCTCGCGTAACTCGCGTTCGACAGCGGGGACGAGTCTCGCCAACTTACCTTTAGTGATGAAATCGTGCGCTCCCGACTTCATAGCAGCCACTGCGGTATCCTCGCCAATCGTTCCCGATAAGATAATAAATGGCAAATCGTAACCGCTTTTTTGCAACAGTTCTAAAGCAGCCGGAGCGCTAAACTGAGGCATAGAATAATCGCTGATGACAAGATCCCATTTTTGGCGATCGAGTGCTTCCTGCATGGCTTCTGGAGTATCAACCCTAGCAAAAGTTAGCTCGTAGTTGCCGCGACGCAATTCGCGCAGCAGCAATAGAGCATCATCTTCTGAATCTTCCACTATTAGTATGTGCAGAGGTATTCTCATCTGTCGCTAAGTCCACGGACATAAATAAATGACATTAACAGTGTTCAAAGTTCAAAGTTCACGTAGAGACGTTCCGCCGGAACGTCTGTACAAAGTTCAAAAGTTCAGGAGTTCAGGAGGTAGTAAGCTGTGCTGATAACTGGTCACTGGTCACTGGTCACTGAAAAAGTCTCCCCTTTCCCCCTTACCCTTTAACCGTCTCTTCTAGGAGGGGTTTCGTTTAAAACCAGCCAGTACAGTCCTAATTGCCGTATCGATTCGCTAAATTGAGAAAAATCGACGGGTTTGCGAATGTAGCTGTTACAGCCAAACTTGTATCCATTGATGAGATCTTGTTCTTCTTTGGAAGAGGTGAGGATAATGACGGGTAGCATTTTGGTTCGCTCGTCGGATCGCAAGCGTCGCAATACTTCTAAACCATCGATTTTAGGCAGCTTGATATCGAGTAAGACTATCTGCGGCATAATATTGACATCGCGATCGCTATAGGTTCCGGTTGCAAAGAGAAAATCTAAGGCTTGGACTCCATCTCGCGCTACTACTACCTCATTCAAAATATTGCTTTTCTTAAACGCTCGCAAAGTGAGTGCTTCATCGTCAGGATTGTCTTCTACCAAAAGAATCATTTTTTCTTTCATGACCCTCTACTTAAAGAATGAACCATTT
This sequence comes from Hydrococcus sp. Prado102, assembly GCA_025454425.1. Taxonomy (GTDB): domain Bacteria; phylum Cyanobacteriota; class Cyanobacteriia; order Cyanobacteriales; family Microcystaceae; genus Hydrococcus. The sequence continues at coordinate 2,809 of JALOOL010000394.1, forward strand.
ACCAGTAAAAATGTTTTTTTTCTTTATGTCTCTCTACTTAAAGTATGAAATAAAAAGTTGCGCCAACTCCTACTTCTCCTTTTGCCCAGACGCGACCGCCGTGACGGTAAATAATACGTTGTACGGTAGCCAGACCGATTCCAGTCCCTTCAAACTCGGTCATATCATGGAGACGCTGAAAGGCTCCAAAAAGTTTATCTGCATAAGCCATGTCAAATCCCGTGCCGTTGTCGCGCACGAAATAAGCAGGAGTTCCATCGCAGTCGGTCAGTCCAAATTCTATCCGTGCCTGCGGTTGTTTGCCTGTAAACTTCCAGGCATTTCCTAGCAAGTTCTCTAAGGCAATTCTCAGCAGGCGTATATCTCCAATAACTAATAAGTTCGGCTCGATCGCAAATTCAACTTTTCTCTCTGGTTGCGTATTTTGCAGTTCTGTTGCGATCGCAATTGCTAATTGACTGAGATTGACTTGTTCTGCGTGCATTTCGCTGCGCGTCAACCGCGACAGTTGCAGCAAATCGTCAATCAGTTCCGCCATGCGCTGGGCTGCTTTGCGTACTCGCTGGAGATACTCTTTGCCGAATTCGTCTAGTTGGTCTGCATAGTCTTCTAGAAGTGCCTGAGAGAAGCCATCGATACTCCTAAGCGGCGATCGCAAATCGTGAGAAACCGAGTAGCTAAAAGCTTCTAGCTCCTTATTAGCGGCTTCGAGTTGGGCGGTTCGTTTGACGACTCGCTCCTCTAATTCGGCATTGAGCCTGCGAATCTCTTGTTCTGAGCGTTTGCGTTCGCGAAGCGCGGCTTGCCGTTCGGTGATGTCAAGATTCGTCCCCACCACCCATTCCGTCTCGCCTTTGGCGTTGGCACGAACCGTTTCCACCGCTTCAATGAAACGCACTTCTCCATCATTGCGTCGCCGAATGCGGAATTCACGAGCGCTCTGACCTTGGCATCGGACAGTATCCTGCAAGAGTGCCTCCTGGCGTGCGAGATCTTCTGGGAGAACCGCTCCGCTCCAGTCGGTATAATCAACAACAGCGCCCTCTGTTGGCGCGATGCCGTAAAGATCGAACATCTGGGCATCCCACTCAATGACATTAGTCTTGATGTTCCACTCCCAAATCCCAACCCCTGTCGCCTCCATCGCCAGGCGCATCCGTTGCTTGCTCTCTCGCCATGCCTCTTCCGCCCGCTTGCGCTCGACGATTTCGGTTTTTAATTCCTCGTTCGCTAGTGCTAGTTCTCTTGTTCGTTCTTCAACCCTAGCTTCTAGCTGTTCGTTAGCTTGTTGAAGTTGTGCTTCAGCTTGTTTGAGATCGTGAATATCGCGTCCCACCGATTGATATTCGATAAAATCTCCTTTTGAGTCAAAGAACGCTCGGTTAACCCATTGCGTCCAGCGAACCTCTTCGTCAACCACAACTCGATTTTCAATAATAACGACTGGATTTTCTACGCTCATCAATTTGACGAGTTCGGCAACCCGTTCTCGATCTTCTTCATAAATTACTGGTTCGTAGCATTTGCCAAGGATTTCTTCGCGAGCGAGCGAAAAGTAACGACAGTAAGCTTCGTTAACATAAATAAGAGTTCCATCGGGTTTAAAACGGGCAATCAATTCCGTTTGATCTTCAATAATGGCGCGATAGCGAGCTTCGCTTTGGCGTAGTGTTGATTCTAGCTGTCTGCGCCTGACGAGTTCTCGTTCGATCGCCCATGCTGCTACACTCACTAGTACGGATGCTAAAATACTGCCGCCAATGGTCAGCACTGTCATTTGTTCTGCGCTAGCATCGGCTTGTTGCGATCGCTCTTTGAGTAACTGTTCCTCCTCGTTTTTTATCTCAGCAATGAAGGAGCGGATTTCATCCATGATTGTTATCCCCCGCTCTGTCTGAACTTCCTTTAAAGTAGCTTCTAATCCTTGGTTTTCGCGGATCTCTATTTTTCGCTTGAGGTCGGTAATTTTTTTTTGAATAATAAGCTCGATCCTATCGAGTCGCTTTTGTTGAGTTGGATTATCCGCCGTCAACTGACGCAGCAATTTTATTTGTCGTTCGATCGCCGTGCCTGTTGCTGCATAATACGGTTCTAGATACGCTCGTTTGCCTGTCAGTAAGTAACCTCGCTGTCCGGTTTCGGCATCTTTGAGCAAAGAGAGTAATACTTCGCTAGTTTCCATTACTTCGCGAGTATGTATCACTAATCGAGCATTTTCTTTAAATCTCAGCAAACTTAGATATGAGAGCGAACCAATCCCAGCAATGATGACGACTGCGATCGCAAAAATGCCCGTATTTTTTCTGTTCCTAACCCATTTCATTATCGCAACTCGCATTCTCCGCTCGATTACCATCGTAGATGTGTTTCAATCGTTTCCCTTAAAATTTTTAAATTTGCTAATTTAAAACGCTATTTTTGTTTGCTCAAACCAAAACAGTAAAAC
>JALOOL010000395.1 GCA_025454425.1 Hydrococcus sp. Prado102
AGGGGCGCAAGGCTTGCGCCCTTATATGAGTTCTTACAGCAGTCGCAAAGCCGCCAGAGAATTAATTTTCCGTCTTAACTAACTCATTATATGAGCCAAGAAATTAATTCCTTGACGGACTACCTAAGTATAAAAAAGCATTGCCAAAATGGCATTATGCTGAAAATTTTAGATTTTTATACCATTGCTCGATTTGACTGAATAAATAAAACTCATTAGCCGATTCTTTGAGTTTTTGACTTACATTTTTTTGAAATTGCGCTACTACAATTACTCTTTTATCACGCGCTTTTAATTCGCGAACTAACGGAGTAAAATCTCCGTCTCCCGAAAGTACAATTACTATATCAATTTCTGACTTTTCAAGAGCATATTTTCTACAATCATAAATTAATTCTTGGTCTGTGCAATTTGGCTTTTCTTTGCAAGAAAAAACATTAATCCCCTTAAATCCTTCACAGTGAAGTTTTTCTGCTAGTTTTCTGTCTTTATCAAGCTGCCAATCAGCGTAAACTTTTTTAAGATCGATAATTCCTTGCTGATAAGCGAACGCATTTACACACTGAATTTGCCATTCAGTTGCTTTAGTATTCTGCCAATCCCAAAAAATAGCTACGCGAGGATGGCTCGAACTGCTCGATTTCTTGTTCATGATTATTTTTGTACGATTTTGTAGAGCAGCATTTAGAAAGTCAATCTAACTTTCAACCCGAAGATTTAAGATTGCTTGATAATTGTTATTTCGGGCTGGAATAGTTACCGTCTCAACTCTCACAGTACCCCCAAACCGTGAGTCTCACAGAGTTACTAACTCGATTTAATATCAAATTCAGATCGCCATCTAAAAAGCTATATGTAGCTGACTGAAACTAATATTAGATCGAGGCAATAACTTTATGAGAGCCAAGGTTTACAGGTGCTGTTCATGAGACGAAAACCATAAGATTCACAATTTTTTGTGCTGTATTATTTTCAAATATGCACTTCCATTTAATGATTGTCAATAGCTCAATTCGTACAATAACGTTCGACAGCATTAACGAGATTTTCCGACCAATAATTAGCCAGTTTGATGCTGGTTGCTTCTACCATGACGCGGATTAGGGGTTCTGTGCCGGAAGCGCGGATTAAAATGCGTCCTCCTTCTCCCATAGCGGTTTCGGCTTTTTGAATCGCTTGTTGTAAGGGTTCGCAAGTTTGCCAATTCAAACGACGATCGCGATCGCCAACTAGAACGTTTTTGAGGATTTGCGGGTAGGGTTCAAAGCTGCGATCGCGCAATTCTCCTAGCGGTACTCCCGACTGTTTGACTAGCGCTGCTAGATGTAAAGCCGTTAATAAACCATCTCCAGATACGCCGTAATGCCGACACAGGATATGTCCCGACTGTTCGCCGCCTAACATAGCTTGGCTGCGGAGCATTTCTTCCCAAACGTAGCGATCGCCGACTGGGGTACGAATTAATTGACCGCCTAGACCTTGCCAAGCTTTCTCAAAGCCTAGATTGGACATGACTGTTGTCACGAGGGTTCGATCGGGTAATTGTCCTTGTTGCAAGAGTTTTTGACCCCATAAATACAAGATATAATCGCCGTCGATAACTCTTCCTCGCTCGTCTACTGCCATGAGGCGATCGGCATCGCCGTCGAAAGCAAAACCAAGATCGGCTTGACAGTGCCCGACTGCGGTTTGTAGAAAAGATAGATGGGTTGCGCCGCACTTAACATTGATGCGATTGCCGTCGGCGCGATCGTGAAGATATATTACTTCGGCTCCCATTGCCTCAAATAGCTTCTGTGCCACTCCTACAGCGGCTCCCCAAGCTAAATCGAGAACGATTTGCATCTCGCTCAAGTCGGTTTGAGACGACACAGAGTCTTTTAACGAGGCAAGATAGAGATCTAATAACTCTGGTCGATAGTAATGTCGTCCCCATGTTGCATCAGTTGCTTTTAATTCGCCTCGCATTCCTGCTTCGATTTGGTTTTGCAGTTCGTCGGATAATTTCGCGCCATCTGCCCCAAAAAACTTGATGCCGTTGTCTTCGGGAGGATTGTGACTGGCAGAAATAACAATTCCGCCGATCGCGTCTGTAGTCTTGGTCAAGTAAGCTACCGCAGGCGTAGGACACAATCCCAAATGCCATACTTCCAATCCTGCCGCCGTCAGTCCGGCTGAGAGCGCCATTGCTAGCATATCGCTAGAGTTGCGAGAGTCTTGACCGATCGCGAGCGCGCCAGTTCGATCGTAATAGCTTTTTAAAACTTGTCCCGTCCAAAAGCCTATTTGTAAGGCAAAAGGAGCGTTTAAAAGTTTGCCAGCTTTGCCGCGAATGCCATCCGTACCGAATAACAAAGAAAAATAATGCTTATTTTTTAAATTTACAATCTTTATATTGTAAATTTAGAAAAATTAGAGTAGCAAGAGTTTAATTTAAAGATTTAGTAAAGACTCGATCGCTGAGTTCTGTTAAAAAGGGAGAACGTTAATTATGAGTCTCCCTTTTTGATTATTAGTTAAAAGAATAATCAAATAACAACAAAATCAGCACTAGTAATCGAGTTAGCTTGTACCCCCCTCAAAATAGCTAAAACTTCATCATTACTAGCCAAACTAATTAACGTATTATTGGTATTCGTTCCCGTCCCTTGTGCGAGCGAAAGTTGCCCAAACGATAAACCGCCCGACAAGCCTAATTTATCTCGATTGTCCGTGAAATCGTTAATAATATCGGTTCCCGCACCAGATGCTAAAACGTAGGGTTGTAGTCGCAACTTGACTAGTATTGCTGTGTGCGGCTCCATCGTCTACGACAAACTCAATAATGCGATCGCGCTTCTTAACTCATCAAATCTATTTTTCATGTTGCAAGCATGACGCTACTAACGATAATGCCGTCTGAATCTGCATAAAGCCATTCCCCAGGCGCAAATGTAACCTCGCCAAAACGTACCGGAAGATTGCGATCGCCCAAACCGCGCTTGAGACTTTTTAACGGATAGGTATTTAGCGCTTTAACACCCAAAGGAAGCTTTGCCAATGCGGCAGCATCGCGAATTGCCCCATAAATCACCAATCCAGACCATCCATTTTTAACTGCAAGAGCGCCTAATTGGTCGCCAAGAAGGGCACAGCGCAGCGAACCGCCTCCATCGACAACTAAAACGCGACCGTTCCCCGATTCACAGAGCATTTCGCGAACTAAGGTATTATCTTCAAAGATTTTGATAGTCGCGATCGCACCGCTAAACTCAATACGTCCTCCGTAATCGCGAAACAGAGGCGCGACGATGCGAATCTTACCTGCTTCTAATAATGCTTCGTTGGCATCGAGTAAATCGGTGATATTTGGCACGATCCCCTCCCCTAAATTAAAGATTTAAATAGATAATTAAGAATATTTTGTTCTAATAATTGACTAAATCTCTGGTAATTTTAAATGTTTGTAGGCGAATGGCTGGCGACCTTCACCCAAAATGTGCGCCGTGGCGCACATTTTTAGCTCAATTATCGTTCGAGTTTATGAAATTAACTTTTATTGCTAAAATTTGGCAGCGATCGCTGAGATACATACTTCCATTTCTTTGTTTAGCTTCTTTTATAGCAGCATTGCTCTTAAATAGCTTATCTGGCGCAACTGCTCAGGATCTCTTCAATCCCGATCCCGCCCCCGCCCCGCCACCCCGCCAGGAAATTCGCGGCGTGTGGATGACTATCAACGATATAGATATACTCCGCGATCGCGACAGCTTGCGGAATGCTGTTTCTCAACTAGCTCGGTTGCATTTTAATACAATTTACCCCGTCGTCTGGAATTCAGGCTATGCAATGTATCCGAGTGCAGTCACGCAACGGATGGGCATTCAACCTTTTGTGTACCAGGGTACACAAGGACAAGATATTCTCGCCGAATTAGTTGCAGAAGGTCATCGTCAGGGATTGTTAGTAATTCCTTGGTTCGAGTTTGGTTTTATGACTCCTCCAACCTCGGAACTTGCTACAAAGCACCCGAATTGGATTACGCAACGGCGAGATGGTTCTCAAACTTGGGATAGTGCGGCGGGAGAGGTTGTATCGCTCAATCCTTTTATGCCTCAAGTACAACAATTTCTTGCCGAATTAATACTAGAAATCGTTACCCAATACGATGTCGATGGCATTCAGTTTGACGACCATGCGAGTTTGCCCAACGAACTTGGCTACGATAAATACACGACAGCGTTGTATGCCAAGGAAACGAAAAAATCTCCTCACCCTGATTTCCAAAATCCCGACTGGGTACGCTGGAGAGCGAATAAAATTACAGCGTTTATGCAATATCTCAATCAGCTAGTCAAAACCTACAAACCCAATGCCATATTTTCAGTTGCGCCCAATCCTTATGATTATGCCTATAAAGCTCACTTGCAAGACTGGTTAACATGGATAAGGATAGGAATTGTAGACGAACTGATCGTACAAGTTTATCGTCCCAACTTACAAGTTTTTATCGAAAAGATTAGCCGACCGGAAATGGTAGAAGCGCGGCAAAAAATTCCGACAGGAGTCGGGATTTTGACGGGATTGAGAAATAGACCCATTTCTATGCAACAAATAGAAGATCAAGTATGGGCGGCTCGCGATCGCGGTTTGGGTGTCTGTTTCTTCTTCTACGAAAGTCTCTGGGATTATGCGCCAGAAACAGTTGCACAACGTCAAGCAGGTTTTCAGACACTTTTTCCCTACCCCGCCAGTCGCGCTGCTATTCAGTAACGTCCTTCGGAAGACAAGGAAGACAAGGAAGACAAGGAAGATAAGGGAGAAGATTTACATTCGACTTGCGACCAAAAAACAAGCTACGCCAAAGTCTTTCGACTTTCGATTTTCGACTTTTGGCTTCCAAAAACTAGGGGGATTTGTATCGGTCGATCGCTTGGTAAGTTTTGACCCCATTTTTGTAAACTTCTAAGAATCGCGTCTCGCACGATCGCGTCTTCTTCTTTTGAAAGCATCAAAGAGAAATATTCTATCAGTTGAGGCTGGTAAACCTGACGCAAAAGAGGTTTATTGGCTAAGGTCGATAACTGTTGTACGGCGATGAGACGTTTGAGGGAATCGGTCGCCGTTAAATCTTGTAATAATAAATCGAATCGGACTTCTTCTTTTCCAGAGCGATCGCGAACGATATGCCATCCTAGAAGTAGAAGGGTAAATATAGTCCCAAACCCTTGCAAAATTGTCCCTATTGCCAGCCAACGATTTTCTGA
>JALOOL010000396.1 GCA_025454425.1 Hydrococcus sp. Prado102
CCTTGTTTTTTAGTGAATTAGCCAAAATAATGAGCCAAGCAATTTTAGAGTTTAGATTAAAAACAATCCAAAATCCTTTCATCGCATGACTTTATTTGGCAGCATCTGGAATGGCTGACTGGTAGACGCGATCGACAACAAGTACGGGTCGGGTTTTGTATTCTGCTTCTAGTTGTCTTACCAAGCCTTCATCCCAATTGAAATTGTATTCTCGTTCGAGTTCGGCTACTACAAACTCACGGAGTACGCCTGTTGTAGCTACAGTCTGGTCTACTTCGACAGGTGTAGACACTCCTTGGGCATTCCTAACTATAACTAGTAAATCCTCGCCGCCAAACAACTGGTCTTCATCAAGAGTAAAGGTATTAGCACCATAAACATTTTCTACTTCGCCCGATACAGCTAAGGTGCGTCCGTAATATTGACTGGGATTTGCGCTAATTTCTCCAGGTTCGGGTGCGGGAGCGATCGATTGAGCTATAATTGCTGGTCTATTTTCATAATCGACATACAAATCTGGCTCTAAATCCAAATCGTATTCTCGGTTGAGGTCGGCGACTACCAAGTTGCGAACCTCACCCGTTACTTGCACTTCTGTATCATTTTCAGGAAGAGTAAAAGGCTGTCCTGAAGCATTAACAACGATAATTGGCTCGCTACCAAAAAATTGTTCGTCGTTGACTGTGAAAGCATTGGGATCGACTTTTCTTATCGGCTCGCTTCTTATGGTTACGGTTTGACCGATGAGTTCGTTAGTATTGTCTACTACTTCTTCAGTGGTAACATTTCCTGGCTCGGAGGCAGGTCTATTTGCCTCTAGTTGATTGGTACAAGCGGGAAGAATTGTCGCCATTAGTGCAAAAGTTACGATTGCACCTTTGGTTTTCAGTCTATTTAACATTGAAAAAATCTCCTTATTCGTTTTTTAAAAATCAAAACCGCATCCAATTAGTTCAAAAGCACCGTTCCGTCTTCTTGAATTCTGAGAGTACCTTGATTGCTATCGAGAGGTTCTCTGTCTTCATCTAAATCCACCATTAACATTCCTTCGGCGGAAGTAGCAGTGACAGGTTTAATCTCCACAAACCCGTCATCCTGACGCGCAAAGGTAATTGTTGCCGGGAGTGGAATGTTTCGCAATACCGTTTCTTCGCCACCTTCTAAGGGGAGATAATCGGAATACCCGATCGCTTGATACCGTACTACAGCATTAGTATTATTTTTCAATTGCACGTCTACTGTGCCATTGGTTGGCGTGACGGTGGCGACACGATCGTCTGCTTCTGATGCTGATGGTGTCGGAACTGTGGATGTCTCTGATGAGCGATCGCGCATTTGTCCCGCTTCCCTCGCTCGTTGTGTAGCGGCATTCGGCGGACATTCATCGGGCACTATCACATAACCGTTATACGGTTCTTCGTAGAAAATTCTCGCACAAGGCTTTGCTCCGATGGGAAGTGTTTGAGCAATTAAGGGAATAGTGGGTAAACCAATTAGTAAACCACTAAAAATAATTGTTAATAGCCCATTTTTCTTATTTTTACCTTGGTTTGGTTTATACATAAAAACCTCCTAATGTGTTTTTTATTGAGATTAAATCGGTCTTAAGTTGATAAGAATTGAATTTTTGACGCTTTGAACATACGGTTAATGGACGCAAGCGTGTCTCATTAATTACAAATTACGAATAGTTAGGCTCGACATCAGAAAAAGTTCTTTTCTGGGCTTGTAATGGGGTAGAAACGAGCGGAAAAGTTATTGTTTCTGTTGATACTCCTAATGTAAATGATGTTGATTTTATCATTGGGGTGTAAAAGCGCGATCTCGTAAAAAAAATGTTTATTCTAATTAGAATTGAATGAAAAAGTTGAGCGGCTCAACCATAGAGAAAACTATGACGAAGATATATATCTCAATTAAAAGTTAAATTGAAATAGTGGAAAACTAGTGGAAAACTTAAGACCTTACTCTAAGTTGCTACTTAGGAAGTAGATTGGCTATATCTAAGTAAGTAGCTAATGTACTTGGGCGGTCTACTTAACTTATCAAGCTGAATTGTTGGTTTTATTTGGATACCAATGGTTAAGAACATCTTTAACTAAAACTTCTTTTATCCAAATCTGCGACACAATCAACAAAGGAATAGCGAGAAATAAACCTAAAAAACCAAACAAGCTGGCAAAAACGACTACTGCCAAAATGGTAAATTCAGAACCAAGAACAGCAAAACACTCACAACAACGCTAAGGGAGTTATTAAGGAAGACAAAAAAGTTACCTAGCAGTCGCGAGATCCAAGTTTGAATTTGTTGAGTCAGATTTTCTAATAGAAGGTTAGAAATGTTGGTATCTTTGTTAAATTCTTGCTACTGAATAACTTTAATAGCGCGATCGCATTCTGAGGGTAGGAATAGCGATCGCGTTTTATGTTGTCTTACACCTCGTACATTCGCGCTTCAGCGGCTTCTGGATACTCCTCGCAATATTCTTCAAAAGCTGTTTTATCAAGCTTTTTAGCTTGTTGGTGGGAGGCTTCGGCTTGTAGTTCTTCTACGATATCCCATGCAGTCGCACAATCGCCGGAAGTGGCTCCTTTCTCTGCGCAAATCGAACGTGCTTGCGCGATCGCTTTTTCGATTTTTTCTTGCAAGGTTAATGCTTTGGGTTGCTCGACAAAATTGCTTTTTCTTAAAATATCCGTTATCGAAATTATCCCCAGCAGCTTATCTGCAATAACGGGTGCCCTGCGAATGCCCGTCTTGGCAAATAATCGCGCTACATATTCTACTTGCAAATCGGGATTAACAACGATGCAAGGTTTGGTCATAATATCGCAGACGCGCACTTGTTTGGGATCTATCCCATAAGCGGTGATATTATATACAATGTCAGTTTCCGTGACCATGCCATAGGCATCTTCATCGTGTCGGCGTTCTACAATCAAAGCACGCAACTTTTTTTCTCTCATCAATTTTACGGCTTGGTCTACTGTCGCCGAACCACGAATAGTAACCACTTCCGTTGTCATGACTTCTGCTGCTTTCATTTGAGTTTAACCTTCTAGAAAATTAGATCGAGATCTTTATTTTAAAACTGAGGAATAGACGCAATTAACTTTTTCGTATAATCTTCTTTTGGATTATTGATGATGTTTTCTGCGGTATCTAGTTCTTCTTTTCGTCCTTGATTCATCACCAAAATGCGATCGCTCATAAAGCGCACGACGCTCAAATCGTGAGAAATGAAAATATAAGTTAAGTTAACATCTAAATCGCGATCGTTTTGTAATTCTTTTAATAAATTTAATACGCCAGCTTGCACTGAAACATCGAGTGCCGATACCGATTCATCGCAGATAATAAACTTCGGTTTAACTGCTAATGCCCTCGCAATACATACTCGCTGGCGTTGTCCTCCCGATAGTTCGTGAGGATAGCGATCGAACCATTCCGATTTTAATCCGACTCGCTTCAATAAATACTCAACTTGTCCTTTTCTCGCTCGTGGATTTTTTTCTAAATTATGGATTGACATTGGTTCCATAATCGCATTCCCAATCGTTATTCGAGGATTGAGAGAATTATAAGGATTTTGAAAGACAATTTGCATTTCTTTACGCAAAGAACGCAATTTTTTGCTACCTGGCGACAAAAGAGCAATTGACTCTTTTTTAAACTCAATCTCTCCTATTGAAGCGGGAATTAAACGCAAAATTGCACGAGCTAATGTAGATTTTCCGCACCCAGATTCTCCTACTAATCCTAATGTTTCTCCTTGCTTTACCTCAAAACTGATATTATTAACTGCCATGAAATATTTTTTGGTCTGACCAAACATTCCTTTGACAGGAAATTGAACCGATAAATTCTTGACAGTTAATAAAGGTTCATTTTTTTGTAGTGCCGACCATTTTTGCTGTTGTTCTTCAGGCGTAATTAATTTAATTTCAGGAGGTCTTTTTTCGGTAATTGATAATACTTTTCCAGTTCTAGTAACTTCTTCTACTTCCATAAAATCGTCAACGACAAGCAGCTTTTCTGGTTGCGATTTTAAACGAGGGCGACAAGCTAATAAACCTTTTGTATAAGGATGTTCTGGATTAGATAAAAGCTTATTTTTATTTCCTCGATCGACAATTTCACCTCGATACATGACAACCACATAATCGGCGATTTTATTGATGACTCCCAAATCGTGAGAAATAAAAATCATCGACATATTTCGGTTTTTACATAAATTTTGTAATAACTCAAGAATCTCTTTTTGTACGGTAACGTCGAGTGCTGTTGTTGGTTCGTCAGCAATTAAAATAGTCGGATCGCAAGAAATTGCCATTGCGATCGTTACTCTTTGCAATTGACCGCCAGAAAGTTGATGCGGATATCGTTTGAGGAGGGCTTCTTTTTCTTGTTGGATATAATTTTTATAAGAACCAAACTGCTCTTTTTCGTCATTTTGATTCTTTTGATAGCGGTTTTCTAACTCTTCATCGCTAGGAAGAAGTTTAACTTCTTGTAATCGAGCGATCGCCTGATTTTTTGCTTGTTGAGGAGAAACTTTTTGATGCAGTCGAATAGCTTCTATAATTTGAAAACCAATGGTATAAACGGGGTTAAGCGCACTCATCGGTTCTTGGAAAATCATTGCAATTTCCCCACCCCGATAAAGTCGTCGCCGCTCTTCGCTAATTCCTAATAAATTAACAAATTGCCTATCTTTTAGCGTATTTTTATCTTTAGCTGGATAAAACTCAATTTCACCCGCGCTAATTTTTCCAGGACTGGGAACTAATCCCATTATTGCCAAAGATGTTACCGATTTTCCCGAACCAGATTCGCCAACGATCCCTAAAATTTGTCCTTGTTGGAGTTCAAAACTAATATTATCGACTGCTAGAAATGAGGAGCGATCGCGATTGAATTCAACGCATAAATCTTTAACGCAAAGAACAATGTCATTCATAAGCGATTCCTAATAAGCTAGCTTTTGCGAACAATTACAACAAGATGAAGATTAAATGGATCTTAACCCATCCCTCGTGAAGTAAACGCAAAATTAGTTACTAGAACTTTCAAGGCGGTTCTTACAATTTAGATATAGATGAAGACTGTAGTTAAGTAGCTTAGGTTATCACCATTGGCAGGCTAGCTTTTGAGGAGACTTAAAAGGCCTCCGCCATCTACTCGCTGCTTAATGAGACTGCTCGTCGTAAACACCTTGCTTCCGACATGGTCATGGCGCTG
>JALOOL010000397.1 GCA_025454425.1 Hydrococcus sp. Prado102
AAAAGGATTGGATATTCCTAGCATTCGTCAATACAAACAAGAACACCGAGGTATTAAAGCGGTTTATTGCAAAGATAGCCTCTGCGATATCGTCGAACATCGAGTGATTAGTAATGAAGAACTTTTAACTTTAGATGTAGATGTATTAGTTCCTGCTGCCTTGGAGAATCAAATTACTAAAGAAAATGCTCCCCATATTAAAGCCAAATATATATTTGAAGTCGCCAACGGGCCGACTACTTCTGAGGCAGATGCAATTTTAGAAGCAAAAGGAATTTATGTTTTTCCCGATATTTTAGTCAATGCTGGTGGCGTGACGGTGAGTTATTTCGAGTGGGTACAAAACCGTAGCGGACTATATTGGAGTTTGCAAGAAGTCAACCAACATCTCAAAGATAGAATCGTAACCGAAGCTGAAAAAGTTTGGGCGATCGCGCAGGAATTTTCTGTATCTATGCGCACTGCTGCTTATATTCATGCCCTAAATCGCTTAGGAGAAGCGATCGATGCTAAAGGCACGCGCGATTATTATATTAATGGTTCTGTCGCTTAATTTTTGGTGATTGGGGATTAGGGATTGGGGAACAGTTATCAGTGACCAGTTACCAGTTACCAGTTTCATCAATACTTTCGACTTTCGTACAGACGCGAAATTTCGCGACGGCGTTCAATATGCGACGGCGCTCAATGGGCGGAAGTAATTCCGCCCCCGCGCCTCCGGAATACTCCGGCATCCACGCCTCGTCTCTACAACGACTTTCGACTTCCGACTTCCCCTTTCCCCTTTTCCTGAATTTTGAAGAACTTATTGGCGAGCTTTGCAAGAAGTTTATTATTTCATGTTGGCTCGTGCATCTTGAACTGCCGCCCAAAAACACAATCCAGTTAAGGGAATGCTTGCCGCTAAAATGATACCCGTCGCGAGATTGCCTAGTTCTGGAACTCCCGAAGAGAGTTCAAAAACCGAACCCACTCCCGCGATCGCAGCAATACACGAACCCAACAAAAACACACCACTTTTTGGTGTCATCATTACCGATCGCTCCTTTTTAGTATTGAGAAGTTATGAGATTGATTTGACCGCTTGCATTGAAAAGCCGTATTTTTTCAATTCTTCGGTCAATACTAAGTTATTTTCGACGCGATCGACGAATAAAACGCCATTAAGGTGATCCATTTCGTGCTGGTCCTTGTTCGTCTTTAAAAGAAACTTCGATGATTTCGGGACGAGTCACTTCTATGTATACTCCAGGAATGCTCAGACACCCTTCTTCAAATTTGCACAGATCGTTCCCATATTTGGTAATTTGTGGGTTGATCAAAATCAAAGGAGGATTGTTTGGATTGTCTGGTTCGCAATCAATAACGATCAATTGCTTGTGAATCCCAACTTGGGGAGCCGCTAATCCAACGCCACTAGAGCTATACATGGTTTGCAACATTTCTTTGGCTAGCTTTCGCACGCTGTCGTCTACCTTAGCAATGCGCTTAGCGGGCTGGCGCAGGACGCGATCGCCCAGATAATGAAGTTCTAATGGGGGATTTTCTAACTTTGTCTTTTCTACAGCAATTCCAGAAGTCATGGACTGAGCTTGCTTTCCTAAAAATTAATGACTATATCTATTTTTTATCTTAACCAATATTAACAGAGATGAGCTTTATTTAACTCTGCATTCGGCGCATTACTCTGTCTGTTCGGGTGGAAAACAAGTAAAACAGATTTCGTTTTTTTGCATCGACTTGCAATGTGAAATTCCCAATTTATCGTAAATGTGTTATCTAAAGCTTTTGAAGCAAAAAATCTTCTGTATACTAAAATATATTTAATTGTTGAAATAAACTCACAAAAAGCGTTCAATTTCTTGGATGCAAGGCGATTAAGCTAGGAAGGGTATCAAATCTTAATTTTGATACTGCGGTGGTTAATTTAACCAAATTTTAGGGAACTCTATGATTGTAGAGTGCCTGAGAGATTGTTGGTTCGAGAACAAAAACTGGCATTCGACTCCTGATGCGATAACGGTAATCCTGAATGAGCTACTGTGTAAATCCCTCCTGTCCTCAACCAAAAAACCTGAAGAATGCCGAAGTTTGTCAAGCTTGTGGCTCAAAGCTTAATTTACGCGATCGCTACCAAGTGTTAGGAATCTTAGGTAAAGGGGGATTTGGCGCTACATTTGCGGCTATCGATCTAATGCTTCCAGGCAAACCCTGGTGCGTAGTCAAACAACTGCGTCCTTCGACCGACGACCCCGCCTTATTCAAAATGGCCAAAGAATTGTTCGAGCGCGAAGCAGAAACGCTCGGCAGAATCGGCAATCATCCCCAGGTTCCCAGATTGCTAGACTACTTTGAAGAGCGCCAACAATTTTATCTCGTTCAAGAATATGTCAAGGGTCACAATCTCCATCAAGAAATTAAAAAGAACGGCCCGTTTAGCGAGGCAGGTGTCAGACAATTTTTGAGCGAAGTTTTGCCAATCCTGCAATACATCCACACGCAACGAGTCATTCATCGAGATCTCAAACCCGCCAACCTCATTCGTCGCGAAGAAGACCGCCAACTTGTCTTAATCGATTTTGGCGCAGTTACCAATCAGGTTAATTCAATCGCTTCTAGTTCTACTCAAACGGCTTTTACAGCATTTGCCGTGGGAACGGCTGGGTTTGCCCCGCCAGAACAAATGGCGATGCGCCCCGTTTTTGCTAGCGATATTTATGCAGTTGGCGTAACTTGTTTGTATTTGCTGACTGGCAAATCGCCTAAAGACTTAGGAACCGACCCCCAAACCGGAGAAATAACTTGGGAAAGATGGGTGACGGTGAGCGAACCGTTTACTAAGGTACTGAAAACGATGTTGGAAGTATCGGTTCGCCATCGCTACAAAACTGCCAACGAAGTT
This sequence comes from Hydrococcus sp. Prado102, assembly GCA_025454425.1. Classification (GTDB taxonomy): domain Bacteria; phylum Cyanobacteriota; class Cyanobacteriia; order Cyanobacteriales; family Microcystaceae; genus Hydrococcus. Next base: position 2,903 of record JALOOL010000397.1, read on the forward strand.
TTAGGAGCGCTCGAATTAGTTCCATACACCGAAAGCTTGGCGCAGAGCATGATTACCTCGTCGCCAGATAAAGGCGGGGGGAATTCTTCTTTTATGGTAACTTCGCCAGCGACAAAAATCGGAACGGGAGAACGAGGCGATCGCACTCGTTTGGATCGCACCTCTCGTCAAACCATTCCGGGGCAAACGCCTCCACCTGGCTCGAATCTCGCAGGGGCGATGAACTATCAAGCGCCTTCAAACTACGGAGTTGAGAAAAATCGCTGGACGGCTCCGCCAGCCAAACAACAAATAGCCGCTAAAAAAACTCCCAAACTAGATGCTAACGCGATTTTAGAAAGCTTTAAAAATGGAAGAAAAGATTTTGCTCAACAAGAACTCGACAATTTAAATTTGTCAAGGGCAAATTTACCAGGCGTGATTTTTCATCAATCTCGATTAATACAAGCCAATTTTCAAAAAGCTAATTTGTCTAATGCCGATTTCGGTCATGCCAATCTTGCTGGGGCTGACTTGCGAAATAGTAATATGAGTCGCGTTTATCTGAGTTATGCAGATCTCGAAGGAGCCGATTTGCGAGGAGCAGATCTTAGTTTTGCCCATCTAACTTACGCCAATTTAAAAGGGGCAAACTTATGCGGGGCAAATTTAACTAATGCTAAGGTGACAGAAGAACAACTCGTCTACGCGAAAACAAACCGTTCGACAATTATGCCAACGGGTAGAAAAGGGTTTTGGTAAAACTTCAAAGTTTAAAGTTCAACCGAGATCCAAAAAAATAATTATGTGATTTCCTGGCGACTTCAGCTAAGCTGCTTTTTTTCGTTTAACTGCTTGTCTGGGAACGAGATGATGTAAGGTTAAATTTTCCATCTCGCGATCGCACAATTGACATTTCATCGCGCAAGGCATTTGATAATCGATCTTAGGTTGGGCTTTTATTAATTTTCCTAAATCTAAAATAGCTTATAGGTATTGGGTTTTGCGATCGCGACGGTACAACCTACTATTTACCGATCGCCGAATTGGGTTGGCTCTTCATTAATTTTGCTGAATCTAAAATAGCTTATAGAAGTTGGGTTTCCTTACGTCAACCCAACCTACTATTGACTGATTACTGATGACTGATGACTGAACACTGATAAGTTGAACCTTCATGAATTTTCCTCAGTCTAAAATAACGAAACTCTGGTGAGGTAAGTGGCAAAAGTGTTAGCTGATAACCAAGCTGGTACGACAGACGCGGAGTTAGTTATACAGTGCCAGCGAGGCGATCGCACGGCTTTTCGTCAATTGTACCGACGCTATCAGCAGCGTGTCAGATCGACGCTATATCAACTGTGTGGCAGCGAAATGCTAGACGATCTCGTGCAAGAAGTTTTTTTGAGAGTTTGGAAAGGTTTGCCAAACTTGCAAAAACCATCCTATTTTTCGACTTGGCTGTATCGGATTAGCTGGAACGTCGCGACAGATAGACGGCGACAGCTAGCCAAAACTCGCCCAGAAGGAGAGCTTTACGAAGAAACTTCCGAAGATGATTCGCCAATGAGCAAAATAGCCTCTCGTCCTCAAGATACGCCCGATTTGATGAAGTTGCACTATCAAGATCTCGTTCAGCGAAGTTTAGAATGCCTTAGTTTAGAACACCGCGTCGTGTTAGTTTTGCACGATTTGGAAGATCTTCCTCAAAAAGAAGTGGCAAAAATCCTCAATTTGCCTTTAGGAACCGTCAAATCTCGGTTGTTTTATGCTCGTCATGAGATCCGTAAATTTCTTCAACAACAAGGAGCGATATAATGACACACTTTCCTGATGACGACGAACAATTAGTTTCTTTCCTAAAGCAATATCATCCCGACCCGCCTCCGGCTAAAGCCGATTTGGAGATGCAGTTGATGGAACTTGTCACTAGAGAAGCACCACCGATCGAGCATTCGCATCAATTTTTCTGGATAATCTCTAGTGCAATAGCAGGAAGCCTCGTATTGGCAATAGGAGGCTATCGCTTCTTGACCCCTTCGCCGAAGATGGTAGCTAATTCAGAAGAATTGGAAACTTTTCTGGTTGATAATTGGAATAGTTCGATAGAAGAGATCCCTGTCGTTACTCCTACGTATACGGCTGAAGCTAATTGGCTAATGCTGAGCGAACCAGAGACGAGATATGTTGTTTCCCATCCTTAGCCAAGAAAAAGAGCAAGATATAAATAATCAATAGCAAAAGGAGATACTTTTAATGTTGTTGAGTCGGAAATCTTTTGTCGTTGCGATCGCGGCTTTCTTTGCGGTAGGTTTCATAGGATTTGCCAGTCCGCTCATACATTCTCAGTCGCTTCCTATGGTCACTTTAGAGCCATCTTTCGCACAAATTTCCACGCCCGAACCCTTAGAAAACAAAGGCAAATTTTTAGAGCAACTCAACCTGAGCGAACCTCAAAAGCAGCAAATTTCATCGATTCGCCAAAAATATCGAGGACAAATAGAACAGCTTCAGGAACAGACAATGGAAGCACAAAAAGAGTTGTTTGATATGATGGCAGGAACCCAATCAATCGATGCTATTCGTAGCAAGCGAGAAGAGACTGCTAGTTTGCGAGAAAAACTCGGTAATTTACGCTTTGAAAGTATGTTGGAGATGCGAGAAGTATTAACCCCCCAACAACGCGCACAAGTCGCACAGAGGCTACAACAGCGACGAGAAGATTGGCGCAGTCGTTTTGGCGATCGCTTCAACAAAAATTGGTTTTAACCGCAACCTTTAAAATTTTTCTGCCATGCGCTCCTCAAGTTGCCCGATTAAAACGTCCAAATCCGCCTCAATTTGCTCGAAACAGACGGGAGGCGGGGGATCGGGTTCAAAATGGATTAATTTAAGTTGTCCCTCACCAATTCCAACGATCGCGACTTCGGTTTCTGGATCGTAGCCGTCTAAAATGCCTAAAATTTCTTGAATTTTTCGATTTACTTTACGATTGAGTTGTTCTAGGGATGTTCTCGAACAACAGACAAAATGAGGTTTGGGTTTAAGATCGATACCGAGCGAGTCTTTATTATCGCCCCATTCTTGCAATAATCCCCAAGCCAGAGCAGCTAAAGCTTGTTGATTTTCTTCTACAAATTCATCTAACAAATAACGCCATTGATTTGCTTCATCATTTGGCGGACGATTTCCAAGATTAATCATTCTAGGTAATTAGGCTAAATTTAATATGGGGAAAAGGAGATTGGCGATTGGTGAGAAGGTGATTGGTGAGAAGGTGATTGGGGAATGGGGAATGGGGAATGGAAAATTTAGCTACTCTCTTCCTGAACTCCTGTAAAGACGCGAAATTTCGCGTCTCTACTTTGAACTTTGAATTTTGAACTTCTTCAACGTCGGTATTCATCGCCGCAATCGCCGATTAATTGATACAGATCTCGCGACTGGTTGAAAACTGTTTCTAATTGTCGATAATCTTCTTCATCTAAATTGAAAT
>JALOOL010000398.1 GCA_025454425.1 Hydrococcus sp. Prado102
ATAAACATAAAGTTCATATTTGTCCAGAATGTGAAGCCGCCGTGGTGATGCGAGATGGAGAACTAGTTTCCCTGAAGAATCAGCCAAGCGTTATAACAGATGAATTCCCCATCGAAGTAAAAGAACCAGTTTGCGCTCAAGCTCAATCAGAAGGAGAGGAAGAATTAGTTCCCTGTTACTAGAGATGCGGGAGATTACGGACAAACGAGGCTTCATAGCCAGCCTACTAAACTAACCTACCCCAGGTCGATGTTATGAAAGAAGAGCTAAGTATTCTAGTCCAAGCTCAATATCCTCTAATTTACCTCGTTACATCAGAGGAAGAGCGTTCCGAACAAGCGATCGCGAAAATTGCTCAGATGAAAACTCAGCATCGCCGAGTCTTTGTTTGGACGGTAACTCATGGGCTGGTAGAATACGGACAGCCTCGACAAACAGCGCAGCATAATACGGTTTCTCCCGAAGCGGCGATCGAACATGTCGTCAGACAGAGAGAACCAGGTATTTATATATTCAAAGATATACATCCTTTTATCAGTTCGCCAGCCGTAAACCGTTGGTTGCGAGATGCGATCGCGAGCTTCAAGGGAACGGAAAAAATCATTATCTTGATGTCTCCCATCCAAGAAGTTCCTATCGAACTTGAAAAAGATGTCGTCGTTATCGATTATCCTTTACCAGACCTAGCAGAACTCGATCGCGTCCTCACCGTACAACTAGAGCAAGCTAAAAATCGTCGCCTCACCACAGAAGCCAGAGAAAAACTTCTCAAAGCTGCTCTTGGCTTAACCAAAGATGAAGCCGAAAAAGTTTATCGAAAAGCTTATGTAAAAGCCAGTCGCCTGACTGAGGAAGAAGTAGATATCGTTCTTTCCGAGAAAAAGCAACTCATTCGTCGCAACGGAATCCTAGAATATATAGAAGAAGACGAAACCATCAATGCAGTCGGTGGATTGGAAGAATTAAAAAAATGGCTCAAGCAACGCTCTGATGCCTTTACCGAAAGAGCAAGAGAATATGGCTTGCCCCAACCCAAAGGAATGTTAATTTTGGGAGTTCCAGGCTGCGGTAAATCGCTAATCGCCAAAACCACCTCTCGTTTGTGGGGTTTACCCTTACTGCGTTTGGATATGGGTCGGGTTTATGACGGCTCGATGGTCGGTCGTTCCGAAGCCAATTTACGCAACGCTCTTAAAACTGCCGAATCGATATCGCCCGTCATTCTCTTTATCGACGAACTAGACAAAGCCTTTGCAGGCGGTACGGGTTCTGCTGACTCGGATGGAGGAACGTCTAGCCGTATTTTTGGTTCCTTCTTGACCTGGATGCAAGAAAAAACGTCTCCAGTCTTCGTTATGGCGACGGCAAACCGGGTTGAAAGATTGCCAGGAGAGTTTTTGCGCAAGGGTCGTTTCGATGAGATTTTCTTCGTCGATCTTCCCACGCCTGAAGAGCGTCAAGATATTTTCAATATTCACTTAAGCAAGCGTCGTTCGGACATTAGTCGCTTCGATCTCGAACAGCTTGCTAAAGTGTCAGAAGGGTTTTCCGGTGCAGAGATCGAGCAAGCGCTGATTGCAGCTATGTATGAAGCCTTTGCTCAAGATCGGGAGTTTACGCAGCTAGATATCATCGCTGCCATTAAATCTACCCTACCTCTGTCTCGGACAATGACTGAGCAGGTGACAGCCCTGAGAGATTGGGCAAGACAAAGAGCAAGACCTGCCTCAGCCTCCATCGCCGAATATCAGCGATTGGAGTTCTAAAAGACTTTCTCCTGTTCCCAACGGGGTGAAAGGCTAGCCTTTGAGCTAGCAAAATTAAAAGCCGCTTCATCCTTAATTCCAATAGTTTGAGCGGTAAAGGCAAAATATAAAGTTGTTGTTGACTTCTTTTTCTACTGGAGGAAATCTACTATGTCTCATTTCAGCACTCTCCGCACCAAGATCACCGATGCAGAAATTCTTAAGGCTTCTCTGCGCGACCTTGGTATTTCCGTTAAGTCTGATGCTGATGTTCGCGGTTACAACGGTCAGCGCGTTCGTGCAGACTTAGTAGCCGTCCTCGAAGGCGAATACGATCTAGGTTGGTCGCGCAACAGCGATGGCACCTTCGATCTGATCGCTGACCTGTGGGGTGTTGCTAAAAAGCACAACCAAACCGAACTCATCAACTCTATTAACCAGAAGTACGCTGTCAACAAGACCTTAGCAGAGGTCAAGCAGCGCGGTTTACAGAACGCCAACGTCAAATTGCTCGTGCAAAGCTAAAAAGATTTGAAGCGCGTTCCCAAGCCTATGGGTTGACCAGTTCGGTTAACCCTTTTTTCTTTTGTCTTTCCTATCAACAAATTAGGGAGATAACCGTTGGATTTCCCACAAATCATTGTCTTGACGCGAATAGAAAAAGCGATCGTGTAGTCGATTGGGTCGTCCCTGCCAAAATTCAAATCCGTGCGGAATAACGCGATAGCCACCCCAAAAAGAAGGAAGGGGAATCTCTCCATGCTGGAACTTTCGTGCTATCTCTTCAAACTTCATTTCTAGGATTTGACGCGAAGAAATTATCGTGCTTTGTTGAGAACACCAAGCTCCGAGTTGACTGCCTCTGGGACGGATGGTGAAATATTTTAAGGATTCGGCTGTCGAGATTTTGGTTGCCGTACCGAGAATTTGTACTTGACGCTCTAGCGGCAGCCAAGCAAATAAGAGAGCTACCTGGGGATTTTCGTCAATTTGGCGAGCTTTTTTGCTTTCGTAATTGGTAAAAAAAACGAATCCTTGGCGATCGAAGTATTTGAGCAAAACCGTCCGAGTAGAAGGAGCGCTTTGAGCGGAAGCAGTTGCTAAAATCATGGCGTTGGGTTCTAGCAATTCGGCAGTACAAGCTTGTTGAAACCACATCTCAAATTGCTCGAAGGGATCTGGTTTAAGCTCTTTGCGCCTCAATCCTCCGCTAATATATTCTTTGCGTAAATCTGCGATGTCCATAAAATTTCGTTGTAAATATATTCCTTTCGATTCTATCGGAGGGAAGATCGTTTCTCTTTTGCCAACTTCAAAAACTGGTGACAGAGAGGTAGACACGCCATGGGTCGTGGCTGCGTGGCGCGATGTTTCGTCCGAGTCGGATTTACTTCGCCACTTTAAAAGCGAGGCGTGGGTGCGGAAGTAGTTCGTCCTCCTTGCTACGCTCCGTCCGGGCGAGCCGTACATTGAACGCCGTCCCCGTCCCCTACAATAATTGATAAAGATCGATCGCGTTAAATTTTCTGTCAAAATTGAGCTTGAAACTTGAATTTATGACACGCTAAAAGAAGAAGTATAGAAAATACTAATAACGAGGGACTATGAGCGATCGCGTCAATCGTCACGAAGTCCTCACCCCGCCAAATCCAAACGGGCAAGGTTTAGTTAATCGTTTTAAAAAAATTCTTGTAGCAGTAGATTATTTAACCTCGACCTCAGAATTGTTTGAGGCAGCACTACAGCTAGCAAAAGATTGTAATAGCCATTTAGTGCTTTTTCATTGCCTGCAAGAACCTATATCGGGAATGCCAGAATTTCTTGCTCATGCTGGAATGGGTGCTTATAGTGGCGTTTATTCCCAAGAAATTATCGAATTAGAAGAACAAGTGGTTAGAGAAGCCACTGAAGAACTTCAAACATGGTTGGGAACTTTGGTCGAGAAGGCAAAGGAAGCAGGAATAGAAGCAACGTCAGATTATCTAACAGGCGAACCAGGGCGACAAATTTGCGCTTTTGCTAAAGAATGGGGAGCCGATTTAATTCTTGTAGGTCGTAGAGGTCGCCGTGGCTTATCAGAACTGTTATTAGGGAGCGTTAGCAATTACGTTATTCATCAGGCTCACTGTGCTGTCTTAGTCATTCAACACCAAGAGTGATATTCAATCTTTTTTTAAACCGCGATCCTAATAAAAATCAGGATTTTTTAGCGATCTCTTAAAATTTTGTAATAGGCTAGAACGAGAAAACTAATTTTTAGTCTATTGGAGGTTATTCAACGGCGTGGAAGGAAATGCTATCATTCGCGATCGCGATTATACTCTCATCATTGACAAAAGTGGTAGTATGTCCACTCCCGATCGCCCTGGTGGGAAAACTCGTTGGGAAGCGGCTCAAGAGTCTACACTAGCATTAGCTAAAACTTGCGAACAGTTCGATCCTGACGGTATTACCGTTTATTTGTTTTCTAGTCGCTTTCGTCGTTATGAAAATGTAACTTCGGATAAAGTTGCCGAAATTTATGAAAGAAACGAACCGATGGGTCGTAGCAATCTCGCTAGCGTACTTAAGGATGCTCTAGAAAACTATTTTCAACGCAAAGAGGCAGGCAAAACCAAACCCAACGGAGAAACCTTCTTGATAATTACCGATGGCGAACCAGACGAGCGCAAGTCAGTAATGCGACTAATTATAGAAGCTTCTCGCCAAATCGATCGCGATGAAGAAATAGCGATCGCACTCATTCAAGTGGGTAAAGATAAAAAAGCAACCGAGTTTCTGCAAGCGTTAGACGAGCAACTTCAAGGTGCTGGAGCAAAATTTGATATTGTCGATACCATCGGCCTAGACAAAATGGAAGGCATGACACTAGCTGAAGTTTTACTTAATACGATTGCGGGTTAGGAACATCTTTTAAAAGTCGAAAGTCGAAAGTCGAAAGTCGAAAGTCGAAAGTCGAAGGTCGAAAGTTGAAAGTTGAAAGTCGAAAGTCGAAGGTCGAAAGTTGAAAGTCGGAAGTCGGAAGTATGGAAGAAGGGAGAATATTGATTATTAAACTACTGAACTCCTAAACTCCTAAATTCCTAAATTTTGGGATTTTGGGAAGAAAATAAGCTTTTAATGGTTTCTATTAAATTCAAAATATCTTTCCAAGAAACTTTTAAAAGAGACAAAATTCCAATCGTAATAAGAATTGTCCCGATTAAAAAGTTATCTTCGTATAAAAATAACCCAACAATAACGATGAAATAAGGAGAAACGATTCCACTAATTTTTTCTACATTACTAACAATTTCCGATCGCTCTTCATCGATGTCTTCTCCAACAGAGTCAAATACCTCAAATTCTTTTGACTTTTCTTCAGCTTTGGCTAGTTGAGATGACATCATTGAATCTAGTAAATCGGTAGGATCTGAGGGTTTATTTTCTTTTGGCGATCTTCCAAACATTTTTCATTCGCATCCTAGATAATATTTTTAC
>JALOOL010000399.1 GCA_025454425.1 Hydrococcus sp. Prado102
TAGCTGACTCAAGAAAACATCTATATCGCCTATAGGGTGGGCATTGCCCACCCTACGATTCTTTAAAATTATTGCAATTATTTTTGTTGACCTGCTTAACTGATAACTGCATTGCCTACCCTACACGAGTTTTAACTTTATTTATGCCCAGGTACTTAATCGGAGCGTTTTTAGCTACGCCTATTTTTTTGAAACGTAATCTGAAATTCGGTTCCCATGTCTCGATTAATTACAACAGTGCCTCGTAGCTGCCCAGTTAAGGATTTAATTAATTTCAACCCTAATGTTTTCGTGTTATCGAGATCTATATTTGACCCAATTCCAATTCCGTTATCTTTGACACTTAAGCTCAAATAATTCTCGTCTAATTGATAAAAATTAATCTGAATTTCGCCTCTATCTTTCATCGGAAAAGCGTATTTCAGAGAATTAGAAATCAATTCATTAACAATCAAACCACAAGAAATTGCCTCATCAAGGTCGAGGGAAATCGGAGCGATATTTACTTTCCATTCAATGGATGTATGGCTTTTATAAGAATTTTTCAAATTAGCAATTAGCTTGTAAATGTATTTAGCCAAGTCAACTTTGGCAAAGTTCTCAGTTTGATATAGTTGCTCGTGGATCAACGCCATCGATTTAACTCGATTTTGACATTCTTGCAAAGTTTGTACAGCAAGTGGCGACTCTACATAGCGAGACTGAAGATTAAGCAAACTGATCAGGATCTGCAAATTGTTTTTGACTCGGTGGTGAATTTCTTGCAATAATACGACTTTTTCTGCAAGAGATGCTTGAATCTGTTCTTCGGCTTCCTTGCGATCGCTAATGTCTACGATCGTACCAAGAAAGCGGGTGGCACAGGGCTGTCCATCGATCTCTCCAAAGACTGCTTGCCCAGTGGCACGAACCCATCGCTCAATGCCGCCATCTTGGATTCCCACGGTACGAAACTCAATATCATACCAACCGTTGCAACAAGAGAAAGGGGAAGGGGGAAAGTTCAAAGTTCAAAGTTCAAAGTTCAAAGTTCAAAGTTCAAAAATAAATATTCTTTCAAGTCTTCCTTGTCTCCCTTGTCTCTAATAACTGGTCACTGGTCACTGGTTAGGTTACATAGGAAGCAAGATTAAAGAGAAACGATATCAGTCGGGTTCATCTCACAACAATCTGACTGGCAGGTAAAGGTTTAGAGAAAAAGTATCCTTGTCCGCATCTACATTGCAATTGTTGCAATAAAGCGAGTTGTTCTGTTGTTTCTAATCCTTCCGCTACTACATTCATCTCTAACGTTTTTCCTAACATGACGATAGTGCGAACAATTTCTAAACCATCTTGTTCGGTGTCGATTCTATTAATAAAAGAGCGATCGATTTTGATGGTATTGACTGGGAAACGGTGCAAATAACTCAAAGAAGAATACCCCGTCCCAAAGTCGTCGAGAGACAAACCAACGCCTAAAGCTTTCAGTTGTGCTAGGGTTTCTGCTGCCGATTGTGGGTTTTCGATTAAAGCGCTTTCAGTAATTTCTAGTATCAAACTTTGAGCATCTAAATCAGTCTCTATTAAAACTCGTTCGATTTTTTCTACAATATTCGGTTGTGCGAATTGTTTGCTAGAAAGGTTTACGCTTACGGTTAAAGGAAGTAAGTTTGGATGTTGCTTTTGCCACGCCATTAACTGATGGCAAGCATTCTGCAATACCCACTCATCGATCGCGATAATTAACCCTGTTTCTTCTGCTATGGGGATAAAATTATCTGGAGGAATAAAACCTTGTTGGGGATGATGCCAACGAATTAAGGCTTCAAAACCGAGTGTTTTTTGGCTAGCAAGGCAGACAATCGGTTGATAGTAGACCGATAACTCGTTTCGGTCAATTGCCCGTCGGAGATCGTTTTCTAATAACGAAGCGGCAACGACTTGCTCGCGCATAGCGAGATCGAAAACTTCATAACGTCCTTTCCCTTTGGCTTTAGCGCGATACATGGCAATGTCAGCGTCTCGAATCAGTTCTTCGACTCGTTCGGAACCCATCGAACTCAAGACAATGCCAATACTGGCATTGGTAAAAACTTCTTGTTCGTCGATCGCGATCGGCTCGCTCAACTGTTGTTGAATTCGTCGCGCAATCTTATAAGCTTCGCCAGGGTTTTGAAGGTTTTCTAGGAGAATGGCAAATTCGTCTCCTCCCATCCGCGTTACGGTATCGATAGAACGGACGGATTGAGACAGCCTGGAGGCGACCTCAACGAGCAGGCGATCGCCCGCAGAATGCCCCATACTATCATTAATTATTTTAAAGCGATCGAGATCTAAAAACATGACCGCGAATAAATAATCTGGATTTCGTTTGACTCGCTCGACTGCATCGGTCAGTCGTTCCTTAAACCAAGCGCGGTTTGGCAAGTTCGTTAAAATATCATAAAATGCCTGACGATATAGCTTTTTGGCTGCCAATCTTTGCTGGGTGACATCTCGGAAAACTAACACCGTACCTGCGATGTTTCCCTTGTTGTCTTTAAGCAGTGCAGTGCCTTTGTGATGGGTAATTGGTGCAACACTGTCTTCGATCGGGATTTCTCTACCATCTTTAGCGACCAGTAAGGTTTGCTCTGGCAAAGTAGCAATCTTATTGGTTTTTAAAACTTCCATGATGGGGTTATTGACGGTTTGGCGGCTAATTTCGTGGATAATCTTGAAGATTTTTGTGGAATCTTTTCCCACTGCTTCGTCGAACGACCAACCCGTGAGCATTTCAGCGACGGGATTTAAAAAAGTAATACGTCCCATGCGATCGGTTGCAATGACTCCATCCCCGATACTTTTAAGAATAGTAGCCAACCAATGAGCATTTTCTTTTAATTTTTTTTCCATTTCATGCTTGTACAGCGCGATCTCGATGGTGGTGCGTATTTCCCTTTCCTCAAAGGGTTTGATAACGTAGCCAAAGGGAACAGTCAGTTTCGCTCTTGCTAAAGTCGCCTCATCTGAATGCGCTGTCATGTACACGACTGGGATATCAAATTGCTCGGAAATAATTTGAGCGGCAGCAATGCCATCCATTTCGCCGATCAGTCGGATATCCATTAAGATTAAATTTGGCTGAATTTCTGCTGCTTTTTCGATTGCTAATTCTCCAGAATCAGCAATCGCTGGAACGTTGTATCCTAAATCTTCTAAAATTAACTGTAGATCTTGAGCAACAATACTTTCGTCTTCAACAATTAATACAGTATTTGACATAATAATTTGTGTTAGTTATATGTAAAATAGATAATTGATTTGCTTGGCGCTAAGTCGATTGTAAACTTTGTTCCTGTGCCACTTTGACTATCGATTGCAAGTTTGGCTCGAAGTTGATTAATCAAGTTTTTTACTAATTTCAAACCTAAAGTTTTGGTGTTTTCTAAATCAAAATTTTCTGGCAATCCTCTACCATTGTCTTTAATAGTTAATATGAGATTCTTCTCTCGATCGCAAGTTGCTTGGATAGAAATCTCTCCTTTGCTTGCAGGGTTGAAAGCATATTTAAGAGAATTAGTCACCAGTTCGTTAATAATTAAGCCACAGGGAACTGCTGAATCGATATCCATAGAAAAATTTTGTTGTATTTCAATTTTTAATTTAATATTTGAATTTTTACTTGCATAAGAACGCAATAAATTATTAGCTAAATCATGTATGTATTCAGCCATGTTAATACTTGAAAAATTATTCGATTGGTAAAGTTTTTCATGAATGAGCGCCATTGATTTTACGCGATTTTGACTGTCTCTAAAAAGGTCGAGAATGAATGGATCTTTAAGAGAGCGCGATTGAAGATTCAGTAAGCTACAAATGACCTGCAAATTGTTTTTAACTCGATGGTGAATTTCCTGGAGCAATACTTCTTGTTCTTTGTGAGCTTTTGCTTGTTTGCGTTCGGTAATATCTTCAACAATGTATGAAAATCGAAAGTTGCCGTTTGCTTGTTTGGCAATTAACGAAACAGTTGCCGATAAATCGATCGCGCCTTTTTCAGTAATATGAACGCATTCAAAATTGACGGGATTATCTGTTAATTCGCTTTCGCGGTAGCGATCGCGCCACATACGAATATTTTCTTGAGGAATGCCTAATTCGCTAGCCAATCGCCCTTTCATTCTTTCCGGGGGAAGTCCTACAAATGCTGCGGTGGCGTGATTATCAGAAATATGTCGGATGTCATCGCCGACAAGCTCGACAATTCCCATCATCATCGGCGCGCTGTTATAGAAACTGCGCAGAGTCGCTTCGCTTTGTTTTAGCGATTCTTCTGATTGTTTGCGATCGGTAATATTTTTAATTTGGGCAATAAAATATAATGGCTCGCCATCAGAATTGCGAACCAAGGAAACGCTCAAAGATATCCAAACAATATGTCCGAGTTTATGATAATTTCGCAACTCCAGTTGGTAGGTGGAAATCTCGCCCGATAATAACCGACGGACATTGCTCAGATCGGTCTTTAGGTCATCGGGATGGCTAATCGATTGGAAATCCATTGTCAGCAATTCGGCTTCGCTGTAACCAAGAATTTTACAAAACGAACGATTCACTTTTAAATAATGCCCGTCTGGTGCGGCGAGTACGATTCCAATCGGTGCATTGTCGAAAGCAAGACGAAAACGCTCTTCACTTTCTCGCAGTTCTTCCTCTATTCGCTTGCGCTCGCTAATTTCATGCTCTAGTATTCGATTAGCTGCCTCTAATTCGGCTGGACTCTGAAGGGCAAGGGCTTTGGGAACGATGGGAAAAAGCTCGATCGCGGTAAATAGAGAAACGAAAGCGGTGAAAGCTTTGATTAAACCCGATATCCAGTAATGCGGATACCAAAGCGTCCAAATCTCCATTAGGTGAGTAGTGCCGCAGGAGATGATAAATGCCCCAAATAAGAGAAATATCGAGGAATATGGCAGATCGGTGCGCTTGCGAACGAAATAGACAAGGGTAATGGGAATTGAATAGTAAGCTAGGGCAATCAGGGCATCTGAGGTGACATGAAGCCAGACCAAAGGAGTTTTCCAGAGGTAGCAATGTCCATGAGGAATAAATCTTGTCGCCAAGATGTTAAGTAAAATTTGCGACATCCCATTCTATAACGTTAAAATTAATACTTTAATTTGCTATTCAAATTTAACGCTCGACAAAACAAAAAGCTTATAAGAGGTAAATTTTCATCAATAACCAACT
>JALOOL010000089.1 GCA_025454425.1 Hydrococcus sp. Prado102
CACGAATCGTTTTACCATTTTATTCTAATCTTTCTAGCATTACGCATTCACCAACGCCGAAATTGTTTGTTAAATTTCCCCAATGCTGCGTTCGATCTCGTCGCCCTAGCTTCCTCCGCAGGAGGACTTAAAGCTCTTTCACAAGTTCTTGCCAATTTGCCCGCTAACTTTCCCGCAGCTATTGTAGTAGTACAACATCTCCACCCCAAACACCGTTCCTTGATGGCAGAAATTCTTAGTCGCCGTACCTTATTGCAAGTCAAGCAAGCAGAAGAAGGCGATCGCATTAGTCCAACAACAGTATACATCGCTCCGCCCAACCGCCATCTGTTAGTCAACCCCGATGGGACTCTCTCGCTAACGCAATCGGAATTAGTACATTTCGTGCGTCCTTCTGCCGATTTGCTATTCGACTCAGTAGCAGTTAGTTATAAGGATAGGGCAATTGCCGTTGTTTTGACGGGAACGGGCAACGATGGCGTAATGGGAGTACAAGCGATCGCCAAAATGGGGGGAACCGTTATCGCCCAAGATGAGGAAACCTCTGAGTATTTTGGAATGCCTAATGCTGCGATTCAAACTGGAAGCGTTAATTTTATTTTGCCCTTATCTGAAATCGCTTCGGCGCTTGTCTCGTTGGTAATGCAGAATCTTAGCGATTAGAGTTCAAAGTTCGTAGAGACGCTTTCATTTCGCGTCTGTACAAAGTTCAGAAGTTCATAGTTAACTTTAATATAACTAATACCATTTTGGATGAAAGGATTTTGGATTTTGGATTCCTTTCTAACTCTGGATTCTGTAAATCTATCTTCAGTCCTATTTGATTTTGTTCTCTACTACTAATCAGCGATGACCGAAAACGAACAAGAGCGGGTATTTGAATCTCTCCTAGAATTTTTAAGACAATCGCGAGGGTTTGATTTTACAGGTTACAAACGCTCTAGCCTTATGCGCCGAGTTCGCAAGCAAATGCAAACTCATAACATTGATAATTTCGGCGATTACCTAGATTATTTACAAGTTCATCCAGAGGAATTTTTGCCTCTGTTCAACACGATTTTAATCAACGTTACTAGCTTTTTCCGAGATATAACCGCCTGGAACTATCTTAAGGAGCGAGTACTTCCTAGCCTTATCAACGACAAGCCAGAAAATAAACCTATCAAAATTTGGAGTGCGGGTTGCGCCTCTGGAGAGGAAGCTTACACATTGGCAATCATATTCGCAGAAGCGCTGGGGTTAGAAAAATTTCGCCAACGAGTAAAAATTTACGCGACCGATGTTGATGAAGAGGAACTCAACCAAGCTCGTCAAGCAATCTATAGTGCCAAAAATATTGCATCCGTCCCTGAAGAATTGCGGGAACGATTTTTTGAGGTAATAAACAACCGATATATCTTTAGCTCCGACTTACGCCGCTCGGTAATATTCGGTCGTCTCGACTTGATACAGGATGCCCCAATTTCCCGTCTCGACTTGCTGGTTTGCCGTAACACGTTGATGTATTTTAATGCTGAACTTCAGACAAAAATTCTCAATCGCTTTCACTTTGCGCTCAACAATACTGGCATTCTTTTCTCAGGTAAGGCAGAAATGCTACTGAGTCATACCAATTTATTTACGCCAGTGAGCCTACAACAACGCATTTTTCGCCCTGTCATCACGAACGAGCGTCGCGAGCGCTATGTGACATTTCTTTCAAATGATGACGAAGAAGCCAAAAAAAAGCTAGAACGTTATACCCGCTTGCAAGAAGCGGCATTTGACTCTACTAGCGTCTCGCAAATCGTTGTGGACTTTGATGGTAATTTAGTCATAGCCAATGCGCTAGCACGCGCTATGTTTGGTCTTAAGCTTGCGGATATCGGTCGTCCTTTACAAGATTTAGAAATTTCTTACCGTCCTCTGGAATTACGTTCTTATATCGAAGAAGTTTACCGCGATCTCAGAAATATCGTTGTTAGCGATGTGGTTCGCAATCTAAGAGGCTATAGCACTCAGTATCTAGACGTAAGTATTAATCTTCTCAAAGACAACATTGGCGAATTGCTCGGAGTAAGCATTACTTTTAGCGATGTTACCCGCTATCAAGCACTCAAACAAGAAGTCCAGCGAGCAAACCTAGAACTAGAAACGGCTAATGAAGAGTTACAATCCTCCAATGAGGAACTAGAAACGACTAACGAAGAACTTCAGTCTACCAACGAGGAACTAGAAACGACTAACGAAGAACTTCAGTCTACCAACGAGGAACTAGAAACGACTAACGAAGAACTTCAGTCCACCAATGAGGAACTGGAGACAATCAACGAAGAACTCCAGTCTACTAATGAAGAACTGCAAACCATTAACAATGAATTGCGCCTGCGAACTGTCGATCTCAACCAGGCAAATGCCTTCTCAAATTCTATCCTCGGCAGCCTGCAAGTGGGTGTTGTTGTTTTAGATCGCCAATCCAATATTTTATCCTGGAACGAAGAGGCTAAAAACCTTTGGGGACTGAGGATTGAGGAAGTACGAGGGCAATCTATATTCAGTCTCGATCTTGGTTTTCCTGTCAAGCAACTGCGCGAATCCATTCGCAATTGCATCGTGGGAGTCAATAGCAGTGAAGAATTGGTAATAGAAGCTGTTAACCGTCGCAAACGAACCATTCAATACCGCATTAATATTAAACCTTTGAACAGTATTGAAGAAGAATGTCTCGGCGTGTTACTTCTAATAGAGGAAGTGGAAACTTGAAGTTCGCAGTAAGGTAAAATACCCAGCGCTAACCTACGGTATAATCGCTGCCTAATACAAAAAGTCGTCTAAAGACGACTATGCAAGGGTTTGAGTCCATAAAACATGGACTTAATATATTAAGACGGAGACTTGATTCTCTCCGGTGGTTGATGCGAAGAGTGCAAGATGTGAGTTTTTATGGATTTGATATGTAAGAAGCTTAATTAATTCCTCGTTGGTTAAAGCGACTTCTGCAATATGCTTTAGTCCTCTTAAGAGGACTTTAATTTTTAGCACGAAAATTAATTTCCGTGCGGGTTATGTTCTTAATAAATTTTTTCCTTTAAAGAAGCCTCTTCTTTACTTGAAGAGGTCAATCCTTTCATCCAAAATCGTCAATCCAAAATCGATTGACAACTGCTCTATTAAACCACGGAGGTAGTAATGTCAGAACCAGAGCAAGAATTCACCGAACATGAAATCTCAGACCAAACGATACAGTTGTCTCAAAAACACGCCAAAATATCTTTTAAACACGGAAAATCAGTCGAAAAAATGGGGGAAGTATTACAAAAGCGCGGTAAAGATGGGGGGAAATTAATAGAAGAACGCGGCAAAGAAATACAGGAACACGCACAAGCTTCGCTAAAACACGCTCAGGACGCAGAACATCAACACGGGAACGAAGCAACTCAGTCTTATAACTCAGCAGCACAGGAACACGTAAAACAAGTTCAGGCGCATATCCAAGCAAATAAAGAATACAGCAAAATTCTTAACGAGCAAATAGAACAAGCTCAAACCGTTTTGGAGAAGAGTAGCGATTTTCTCGAATCGCGATCGCCCTCGATCGATGACCAGTTACCAGTTAAAAAAAGTCGAAAGTCGTTGTAGAGACGCGAAATTTCGCGTCTGTACGAAAGTCGAAAGTTTTGATTCTCCGAAAGTCTCCCTTGTCTCCCTTTCCCCAGTGACCAGTGACCAGTGACCAGTTACCAATAATTCGTATTAAGTTTAGTTACTATTCTTAAAATTCTTTGTTAGTTTTTGTATTGTAAAAATAATCACAAAATAACTTTTTAACTCGAACATAAAGCTGAAAAAGTTTATGTAACCTTAATTACAATTAGCCTTTTGAAGAAGTAGGCAAACAATAAAAACAAAAAGTTAGCATAATAATTATTTAAGATTGTGGCTTACGATTAAGAAGTCAGCACTGTAGCTGTTGTAGCTTAAACCCTAAAACAATAGCTTGTAGAGCCAAGTAAATGATTCTCATCAAAAAAATCTAACAAGAAAGTCTAAATGTTAGGAAAATTAACGTTACTATAAAGACGCACTGAAAACAGCGAGCGGCTATTAGTAACTGTAATCATTTAACCAAGCTCTTCTATTAAAAATTGTTGATGATTCAAAAAGAGCGATCGATATTTAGCGATTGACGGACGAGGGAAAATATGTCTTCCGAAATAACGATGAATTTCACTAGATTCGAGCAAGAAGTTAAAGAAGCAAGAAATCGCTTAAAAATTCTTCAAGAAGATAGGATCGATTCGTCAGAGCGCTTACAGGATTGGCACTCAGAAACGATCGCAGAACTCTCTTACGGCATAGAAGAACTCGATGTTGCCTTAGAGGAAATGCGCCTGCAAAACGAAGAATTGATCGTTGCTCGTCAAGAAGTAGAGTTAAAGCGCCAACACTACCAAGAATTATTCGAGTTTGCCCCCGACGGATATTTAGTCACTGATAAACGGGGAATGATTCAAGAGGCAAACCACGCGGCGGGGAGATTACTAAATGTCCCCCAAAAATATTTGGTAGGCAAACCCATAGATATTTTCATCTCGTCATGCGATCGCGATTTACCTAATAGCAAATGGTCGCAAATAACGAAATTATTTGAAGGTTGCTGTTGCTACTCAAACAATAACGGACAGAAGCACTCCGCTAGTAACCTTCTTGCCAATAACTGGGAAATTTACCTACAACCACGGCAGCAAGAGCCGTTACCAGTTTCTCTGTCTATTGCGGCTAGTTATAATGTTAAAGGTCAAATAGAGAGCCTGCGTTGGTCGTTGCGCGATCTCAGCGAAAGACAAGCTGCACTTAGAGAACGCAAGGAAGCAGAAGAGAAAATTCGCGAACAAGCTGCCTTACTCGATGTTGCCACAGATGCAATATTTGTTTGCGATCTTCACAACAAAATTTTATTTTGGAACAAAGCAGCCGAACGGCTTTACGGTTGGACAAAAGAAGAAGTGCTAGGAGAAAATATTTCTCTACTTTTGTACGGAGATAATTTGCCTCAATTCGCCGAAATCGAACAAAAAATCCTCCAAAATGGATCTTGGCATGGAGAATTAAATCAAACGACCAAAGCTAGAGAAAAGATTATTGTAGAAAGTCGCTGGTCGCTCGTGCAAGATGACGAAAACAAGCCTAAATCGATCCTCGTCGTCAATACCGATATTACCTTCAGCAAACAATTAGAAGCCCGTCATCTGCGCAGTCAACGCCTAGAAGCGATCGGAACCTTAGCTAACGGAATCGTTCACGATTTAAATAACATCTTATCGCCAATTTTGGGGCTGGCTCAATTTCTACAAGTAGAAATTGAGCCAGCCAGCGATAACGTTAAAGACAAGTTAAAAATTATAGAAATTAATGCCAAACGCAGCGCAGCTTTACTCAAGCAAATATCGATGTTTGCTTGTGGAAATCCAGGACGAAAGGTATGGTTGCCAGTTAGTTTGTTGCTGTCGGAACTTGAGTTAGTCATCAAAGAAACCTTTCCTAAAAATATCGCCATTCAAATAGATACGCCATCGGATATTTGGGGGATTTACGGCGATATTACGCAATTGCATCAGGTCATTACAAACCTTTGTCTGAATGCAAAGGATGCAATGCCAGACGGCGGTAAGCTAAGGCTATCCGTCAGAAATATATTTATCAACGAAACTTATGTCAGCCTAAATCAAGATGCTCGCGTCGGGCCCTATATTATTATTAGCGTCGAAGATACTGGAGGTGGCATTGCACCCGAAATCTTAGCGCGAATTTTCGATCCTTTTTTCACGACCAAACAACTCAATGAAGGAACGGGTTTAGGTCTTGCGATCGCAGCAAATATCATTAAAAATCATAACGGTTTTATCGATGTATCTAGCACCCTTGGCAGGGGAACGCAGTTTAATATCTTCTTACCCGCCGAGAAAATAATTGTCGATGAGGAATTGAAAAAGGTGCGAGATATTCCTAAAGGTAGCGAAACCACAATTTTGATTGTGGACGACGAACCCTTTATTCGCGACATGAGCGAGACATTTCTCAAAAGCTGTGGCTATAGGGTGCTTAGCGCTAAGAATGGAATAGAGGCGATCGCGCTGTATGCAGAACACAAGGATGAAATTGATGTTATCTTGATGGATATGATGATGCCATCTATGGATGGAACCTCCGCGATCGAGGAGTTAAAGAAAATTAATCCTCAAGTCAAGATCGTTGTTACTAGCGGACTTGATTCGAGTAATGACGGAATTGAAACTTTTGTGCGAAAACCGTATACAACAGAAGAATTATCGAGCGCTTTGCACGAGAATATCGTGCAAAGCGCTCGATAACTTTTGTTTTATCAATTAACTCCTTCTAATTCATCTTCTGTGAGTTCGTATAACTCTCTTAATTTCTGCAATTTTTCTTCGTCTGCTTCCCAAAAACCGCGTCCGTTTGCTTCTAACATTCGTCCGAGAATATTGCGAAAAGCTTCGGGGTTTGCTTCTCTTAATTTTTGTGCCATTTCTACATCGAATGCGTAAGTTTGTGCGGCTTGGTCGTACACCCAATTATCGGTAAAATTAACCGTTCCTCCCCAACCGAGTAAGGCAGTCATTCGTTGGGAAATTTCATAAGCGCCGCCCGATCCTTGGTTTGCCATTGCATCTGCCCATTTAGGATTTAATAACTTAGTTCGATATTCTAAACGCAATACCTCTTCTAATTTTCGCGGCGTTGTATCTTTAGAAAAACTCTCAACAAAACTGGCAGTTACTTGCTTGCCACTTTGTTTTTCGGCGGCGAGTTTTAAACCTCCCGTATTGGCATAATATTCTTGAATATCGGTTAGTCCGTATTCAACCGAATCTATTTCTTGAACGACGCGATCGCTCGTCTGCAATAATTGGTTTAAAACTTCCGGTCTTGCCTGTCCTTTATCTTTTCTTCCGTAACTAAATACGTTACGATTTGTCCAAGTATCGGCTAATTCTCGATCCGATTCCCAATTGCCATCGACAACGCGATCGTTAACCAAAGATCCAAAATCTCCCGCCGGATTAGAAAACAATCTTGCCGAAGTATTTTCGATTCCTCGTGCTTTTAATTCGAGTGCGTGTTTGCGAATAAAATTCTGTTCTTCTGGTTCGTCTGCATCCGCCGCGCGTTGAAAAAGATCGTCTAATAATTCGATAATATTCACAAACGTATCGCGGAAAATACCCGACAAATTTCCTAAAATATCGATGCGCGGATGTCCGACTTCTGATATAGGTTTTAATTCGTAACGAACAATTCTTCCCGTCCCTTCTTTAACCGCTTCAGCACCGACTAATTCTAATAAAATGCCGATAGATTCTCCCTTCGTTTTAATAATATCTAATCCCCACAACATAACGGCAACTGTTTCGGGATACTTGCCTTGTTCTTCTAAATTTTGAGCGATAATTTTTTTGGCAATTTCTCGTCCCCTTTCATAAGCAGCAGGCGAAGGCATTCGATAGGGATCTAAAGCATGAATATTTCTTCCCGTCGGTAAAACGCCCGTTCCATCTCGCAGCAAATCTCCGCCAGGTGCAGGGGGAATATATTCGCCATTGAGTCCTCGCAAAAGATTGGTTAATTCGTCAGTGGTTTGCGATAATAATGATTGAATATTTTGGGCTTCTTTTACCGTTTCCGAGTAACCATTTTTGGAATACAAAATTTCTAAAGTTTCATGATCTCCAGCAAGAATTGCTTCTCTCGCTTTTTCGGGTAACTTGTCCCCAAAATAAGCTTCAAGATAAGCATTTAACGCTTCATCATTCGGCATTTCCCCTAAAGTATGCAATCCCGAAGAAAACAATCGTTGTTCTACTACTTGTAAATACTCATACACCTTGACAAAGTAGTCGCTTAGCGCGTGTTTGCTAAACAAACGAGCATTTTCAACGGTAAAAGCAATTCCTTGTTTTTCTCCCTCTTCAAACTTGCAATCTGCTTCCAATCCCGTATCGACAATTTTCTGACAAATTGCCTCTCTGAGGACATAATTCTTCTCAGGGTCTTCGCGATATTCCGAGATAAGATCTCGCAATGCCATCAACTCTTTATACAATCCCGCCCGACCGTATGGCGGTACGTTATGAGAAATTAATACTCCATATCCCCTTCTTTTTGCCAAGATAGATTCTGAAGGATTATTAGCAGCATAAATATAAAGATTGGGGAGATTTCCTAACAAAATATCCGACCAAGAATAACCCGTATTACCCAACGGAGATCCAGGCAACCATTCTACCGTTCCGTGCATTCCAAAATGAATAACAGCATCCGCGTGAAACTCATTTTGCAACCACTTATAAAAAGCAGCATATTGAGGATGAGGCGTTAAATCCTTCTCAAACATCAATCGCATCGGGTCGCCAGCAACTCCTAAAGGAGGTTGCACCCCAATCCAAACATTTCCTAATTGAACCCCTCCAACCTGAAACTCATCGCCATAAGTCTTAATCCCCGTCCCCGTCAAAGACTTCCATTGCTTCTCAATACGACTGGTCAGCAGATAACCCAACCACTCCTCCAAAGTCCTCACATCAACGCTATCCTCTCTCTCTTTCCTCTGCGCCTCTGCGCCTCTGCGTGAGAAAATCTCATCCGCCTCCTTCACTCGACGAATCAACTCTTCCCCATCTTCCGGCAAATCTCCCACCGTATACCCTTGTTCCTTCAACGCCTCAAACAAATTCATCAAACTGCGAGGGACATTTAACAAAGCGGCGGTTCCCGTCGCCCCATATCCAGGCGGAAAACCGTATAAAATAACAGCAACCTTCCTTTGCGAAGGTGGAGTTTGTCGCAATTGAATCCAACTTTTCAATCGTCCCGTCAGACGCTTAACTCGTTCGGGAACCAAATAAATATCTTCCCCTACCAACCCTCCAAGCGGTATAGTATCGATCGCGCCATCTAATTCTGGCAAAGCATATAACACGACACTTTGCAACCCCCCAATGCCTTGTCGCGTCCAGGAATGGATATCTTGAATCAACAAAGGCGCGGCGACGAGATAAGGAATATTTTTCGCACTCAAGATTCTTTTCGCCACTTCTACCTGTCGTCCTGCTTCCATCGAACCCGCAGGCCCGCCAACCAAGGGAAAACCAATGGTAGATGCGATCGCATCGACTTCTACGGCATCTTTAGATAAGGAAGGCGTTTCGATAATTCCTTGCTGGCGTTGCTGAGTTTCATAAGCAGTAGTCAACCAATCTCTTACGACAACGTGACCTTCTACCCCATTGATAAATACGGGTAAAGGAATCAATCCTTCTTCCTCAAAATAGCGAATTAATTTGGCGATGTAAGGTTGTTTGGTGATAACGTGCTTTCGATACAGCAGAATCCCAACAACAGGTAATTTTGAACTAGGAGGGCGCACGCCATGCGCCCCTACTGAACTATTCCTATACCAATCTAAATACTCTTTTGGAGATAAAAAATACCCATGATAATCGGGATGCAACAATCCCATATTCGGCGTTTCGATGGGTTCGGGTATCTCGCCTACTTTCAAGTCTAAATACTTCTGGGCGATCGTCCAACACATGGCGGCAAAATTTTCCGAACCGCCTGCATTCCAGTAACCATAAATAATTAACCAGTTGCGTAAGTCTTGGACTTTTTGGACGGGAATGAATTTGAGAAGTTTGGGGCCAGTTTTGAGGAAGCTAATATATCCCGCTAATTTGTCTTCTTCTTTACCGCTAGAAAACTTGCTGAGGATGAATTGTACGGGTTTGGGCATTCCCTTGGGTTTGTCGCCAATGGAAAATTTACCCAATTGCGTGAGACTCATCAACTCCAATGCAGACTCGAAAACGAGACGAATGGGGATATGTTGCACTCGCTGACGCAACCAGATTACTTGGTCGTAGTCGAATATTAAGCTAGCAAAGAAGACTTGGGCATCCTTGAGGGCATTTTCTATTATTTCTGGTTCTGTAGCAAGGGAGCGATCGCTAAATACTCGTACATCCAAATCCTGACAGCGCGAACTAGCTAACTGTGCCGCTTTTCGATACAAGTCGGCGTTAAACGATTCAAACCCAGTAATAACGACGATGCGTTTCATGCCCCAACCTGTAGACTCTTTGTACACTTCTATTTTAAGAAGTCTAATCGAGTTTATTGGGCAGTGCGCTCGCCTTATCCTATCTCGACTACCTCTAAGATTTTTGGTGGGATTTTTTCTCAGAGAATTACGAATTAGGAATTATTTGGTCAGTCGAGCGAATATATCATTAACCCCATTCAGCAACAAATTTGCAGAATATATTATCTGTACCTTATAACCGCTTCTACTCAGGGAGATAGTCCAAAAGACAGATTTTTACAAGATACAGATAAAGTGTATCTCAAGAACAATGCAATTTTTCCCAGAAATTGTATGGTTTTAAAAATAAAAAATTTTTGAAAAGTTAATTAACAATACTGATGAGAGATTGCAGATTATTCTATCGGTTGCAAAAATCCCCTTGGATTAGTTTACTACTATTAGCTATCCCTAGTGCTGCCTATGCTGCTGATAACACTACAGGCGGGAGCTTAGGCGCAATTGATGCCGCTTTTTCTTATCTTGTCGCAGCACTATCGAAAATCTTGTTTTTCAGCATTGGCGGGATGCCATTCATCGTTTTATGGCTAATTGTCGGTGCGGCATTTTTTACCCTACGAATGGGTTTTATCAACTTTCGTGCCTTCGCTCATGCGATTTCTGTGGTGCGAGGACGCTACGATAATCCCACAGAAACCGGAGAAGTCACCCATTTCCAAGCACTAGCAGCGGCACTTTCAGCAACAGTAGGGTTGGGAAATATTGCCGGAGTTGCGATCGCCATTCAACTAGGCGGCCCCGGTGCAATGTTCTGGATGACGGTCGCTGGATTGCTGGGAATGTCGAGTAAATTTGTCGAATGTACCTTGGGGCAAAAATATCGCATTGTCAAACCCGATGGAACTGTCTCCGGCGGAGCAATGCACTATTTATCGCGAGGATTGGGGGAATTGGGATTGCGCCCCCTCGGAAAGCTTCTCGCAGCCATCTTCGCCATATTTTGCGTAGGCGGTTCTTTTGGGATTGGCAATATGTTTCAGGTAAACCAGTCCTATGCTTCAGTAGCAGCCGTCATGCCCTTTTTTGACGGTCGTAGTTGGCTTTATGGCTTAGTGATGGCTGTTTTGGTCGCCCTGGTGATTATTGGTGGCATCAAGCGCATCGGTGCGGTAGCTGAAAAGCTAGTTCCCCTCATGTGTTCGATTTATATTATTGCTTCTTTGTTTATTATTCTGATGAATCTTTCTCAAATTCCTAACGCGATCGCAACAATAATTCAAGGCGCTTTTTTTCCACAAGCAGTTGCTGGAGGGTTTGTGGGAGTTCTGGTACAGGGATTTCGTCGCGCTTGTTTTTCTAACGAAGCTGGGGTTGGTTCTGCTGCGATCGCGCATTCGGCTGCCCGTACCGAAGAACCCGTTCGCGAGGGCATTGTTGCCTTACTCGAACCCTTTATCGATACCGTCGTTATTTGCAATCTGACCGCCTTGGTAGTCATCATCACAGGGGTGTATACCAATACCAACGAAGATGGGGCGCAAATGACAAATGAAGCCTTTGCTAGCGTTATTAGCTGGTTTCCCTACGTATTAGCCGTAGCAGTATTTCTCTTTGCCTTCTCGACGATGATTTCTTGGAGTTACTATGGCGAACGCTGTTGGGATTACCTATTTGGCGATCTCACTAGCATCGTTTACAAAGTACTATTTGTCGCATTCGTGTTTGTGGGTGCTGTGGTCAATCTTGGTGCAGTTCTCGATTTTAGTGACATGATGGTTCTAGCGATGGCGGTTCCGAATATTTTTGGCTGCTACTTGCTTTCTAATAAAGTCGCCGCAGATTTGCAAGACTATATGAATCGCTTACAAACTGGAAAAATGCCCGTTTATAAATGAAATTTTAAGTTAAGCTAATAGGCATTTAAATTGGTTACTGAATTTAGGGAGTAGGGAGTAGCTTCGCTTGGGTAAGGGGTAAAGGGTAAAGGGTAAAGAGTAATAAGCATTCTTGCAGCTTTGTATCGTTTTTAAGTTTTCTAATGTTTTGAATGATTGAACAGTTTAAATGCGTGGGCAGCTTATCAGTAATCAGTAATCAGTCTGCCCTCTGGAGGGGCTGTGTGGCGAGGAAACCTCGCCACCTTGTATGCCCCGTCCCTCTGCCTTCGTTCAATAAAAAATTAACTTTTTAAAAATCCAACCAACTCTTCTAACTTCGACCAAGCAGCACCACTTTTAAGAATTTCCTTTGCCTTTTCTACCCCTTGGCGACGGTCTTCAAAAAAGACTGCTTCGCCAACTTGCAGCGCCAACGACGCATTTAATGCGACTGCTTCTTGCTGTGCTTGCGTCCCTTTTCCTTGGAGAACGTTTCGCAAAATCTCGGCATTTTCTTCTACATTTCCGCCTTTTAAAGCTTCAATACTAGCTGGAGTCAAGCCTAATACTCCTGGTTGCAATTGACTCAATTCTACTTTGCGATCGCTCAATAATGCTAAATCCGTCACATCCCCCAATCCTGCTTCATCCAACTTTTCCCGACCGTGTAGAATAATTGCTTTAGGCGTTCCCATATAATCTAACGCCTTAGCCATCGGTTCTAGAAATTTAGAGTCGTAAACGCCGATAACTTGTCCGGTAGGACGCAAAGGATTGACTAACGGCCCCAACAAATTAAACACCGTCCGCACTTTCAGCGTCCGTCGCAAGGAAGCCACGTTTTTCATCGCAGGATGCCAACCAGGAGCAAATAAGAAGGTAATTCCTACTTCAGCAAGTGCAGCTTCTACTTTTTCTGAGGGTGCAGATAAATTCACTCCTAAATATTCTAAAACATCGGCCGAACCCACTGTACTCGATGCCGAACGATTGCCGTGCTTGGCAACTTTTATCCCCGCTGCCGCCGCAACGAAGGCAACGGCAGTCGATATATTAAAAGTAGATGCGCCATCTCCTCCGGTTCCACAAGTATCGATAACGGGTTGCGCGTGTTGAATGGGAGTTTGGCGTACAGATTGCGCTTGCAATACTTGCGCCATTCCTGCCAATTCTTCGGCGGATACGCCTTTAGCTTGGATAGCAGCTAAGATAGCTCCCGATAAAACTTCAGGGATTTCTTGCACCAGCCAACCTTGCATCAGTTGCGAGGCTTCGGTTTGGGAGAGAGATTGTCCTTCTAGTAGCTGTTGTAGTAAGTCTGACCAGTCAAGGATTGTGGGATTAGAGGCTCGTGTCATCTTACTAAAGTAGGGGGAGGTTCTGCCAACATCAAGTTAAATTAAATAATAATAACGATCGCAAAGCAAGAGGAAACCCAGTGCTGGAGTTATATCAATTTGAATTATCCCAATTTTCGGAAAAAGTACGTTTAATCCTCGACTATAAAGGATTAGAATACAAAAAGATTGAAGTAACTCCTGGAATCGGTCAATTAGAAGTCTTTCGGCTCTCAGGTCAGCGACAAGTTCCCATTCTCAAAGATGGCAATACAGTCATCGCCGATTCGACGGAAATTGCTTTTTATCTAGAGCGAAAATATCCTGAAAACCCTCTTCTTCCTACAGATCCCCTCCAAAAAGGACAATGCCTTTTAATCGAAGAATGGGCAGATGAATCGATCGGTCTTAAAGGTCGCAAAGCATTAATTGGAGCGTTAAATCAAAATCAAAATTTTCGCACGTCAATTCTACCAAAAACTGTTCCTGACATCTTTAAATCCGTTGTCAAATCAGTTCCTTCTGAGTTCTTAGATTTGATGGGAACGGGAGTAGGTTTTGGTGCAGAAGCAGTTAAAGAAGCACAAAAAGGACTCAAGCAAGATCTAGAAGCTCTGTGTCTGATTTTACAAGATCGTCCTTATTTAGTTGGCGATCGCCCGACTTTAGCAGATTTAGCAGTAGCAGGAATGAGTATGATTTTAAAGTTTCCAGCCGGAAATTATCTAGAGATTTCCGAAGACCTCAAAGGCAGAGGAATTCCAGGATTAGCAGATCGAAGCGATTACGAACCCTTTTTCTCTTGGCGCGATCGTCTATATGCAGACTATCGCAAACCTTTAAAATCGACTAGTACGGCAACTTCTAGTCCAACCTCAATCGAAATTGAGTAATTAACCCAAGTTGCTGTTTAAAAGTTTTAGCTTTTTCAACTTAGTTCGCCAAGGAATTAATTACTTGGCTAATAACTGAAGTTGGTTTAAATTTAAATCTTGCACTCTTCGCACGAGTCGCCGGGGAATTAATTCCCCGGCTCATAAATAAACTCCATTAAAATGGACTGAAATACTTATTGCGTTAATTAGAAACTCATTCTCTGCGAACTTATCTTTGCTCAAAAATTTCGTGTATTTCTCTGCGCCCAAAAAGTGAGAATTTACAATTAATTACTCGCTTGCGATTCTAAAACGCTTATCGCCTATGTTAAAGTGAAAAGCCTGCCAAATCTTACCAACCCATGCCAAATTTTTCAAAAATCTTTCTGCACAACAATAAAATAGATGCCGTTAAGCGATTTCATCCTTGGATCTTTTCAGGTGCTATTAAAAGGAAAGATCCCGATTTAAAAGAAGGCGAAATTGTTGAAATCTATAGCAACAGTGGCGAATATTTAGCAACCGGACACTACAACACCGGAAATATTGCTGTAAAAATTCTTGCTTTTGAGAAAGTATTAGACATTAGTAAACTATTTTTAGAAAAATTCCAGAATGCTTATTCGATGAGAAAGCAAATCGGTTTAGCAGCTAGCGCGACCAATTGCTATCGCTTAATTAATGCAGAAGGAGACGGACTACCAGGATTAATCGTTGATTGGTATAACGGAACTGCCGTATTGCAAGCTTATTCAATGGGAATGTATCAACACAGACAACTCATTGTCGAATGCTTGCAACAAGTTTACGGACAAGATTTAAAAGCAGTTTATGACAAAAGTGCTTCAGTACTTTCCAAAACGCAAATTTATTCGGAGAATCAGTATTTGTTGGGATCGAGATCGGATGGCGAAGTTCTTGAATACGGTCATCGATTCTTTGTAGACTGGGAAGAAGGACAAAAAACAGGCTTTTTTATCGATCAGCGCGAGAATCGCTTCCTACTATCTAAATATGTTACAGGCAAGCGAGTCTTAAATACATTTTGCTATTCGGGTGGCTTTTCTGTCTATGCACTCAAAGCAGGCGCTAGTTATGTTTGTTCGGTAGATAGTTCCGCTAAAGCGATCGCATGGACGACTCAAAACGTCGCCTTAAATAACCCAGCCGAGATCCCCCATCAAACTTACGTTGAAGATATCTTCGATTTTCTTAAAGGGTGCGACGATTATGATGTTATTATCCTCGATCCGCCAGCATTTGCCAAAAATCTTTCTGCCCGACATCAAGCAGTTATGGCGTATAAGAGATTGAATCAACTAGCATTAACTAAATTGCGATCGGGTGGAATCTTATTTACCTTTTCTTGTTCGCAAGTAGTAGGCGTTGACCATTTTAAAGGTGCGGTAACAGCAGCGGCGATCGAATCTAGCAAACCCATTCGCTTGCTACATCAACTCGCACAAAGTGCCGATCATCCCGTCAGTATCTATCACCCAGAAGGCTTATACCTCAAAGGACTGGTATTAATGGTAGGGTAAATATCCAATCTCAGAGAACAGAAAACAGACACTTCTTGCAACAACCTCTCTGCGCCTCTGCGTGAGATAAAAATCTTTAAAAATTTTCTTTTTCTAGCTCATTTTCGCTCTTTTGTAGTTATCTTTATATAATCTTCAAAATTACTTGTAAAAAGTAGTAATTAGGTGTGAGAAATGTAGCTATGAAAATTCAAAAACGCGGATTAATTGTCTTATTGGGACTAGAAAGCGGTTTAGGTATGTTTAATCCTAGTGTAACGAGTGCCCAAATGCCACCCGTATTGCACCGCTTACCCCCGCCGCCACCCATTCGAGAAGCGCCAAACTCCGAATCGTCCGTCAGCCAACCCGTAACTAACACTCCACCTGTAGCTAGCAAACGAATAATACGCGAATATGTATTCCAAGCACCCTCTACTCATAGTCAAAGCAATTCCTTGACAAATCGTACAACTTCCCCATCGGGATTATATCGAGTAGAAGTCATCGGAGCGGGTCAGTGGCTTTTATCTCGCGTGAGAATAGTAGAACCGTCAGCCTTTATTCGGCGGGGCGAAACAGTCATTCAAGCGGGGACATTTGGGGCGCGATCGCAAGCCGAACAACGTTTGAGCGAACTAGCAAAGCAAGGGATATCAGCGCGAGTCGTTCCAGTAAAAGATCGCATCGCTAAAGTCGGCGGCGTTTCAATTTCGAGGCGAATTAATCGATAAGAGAACTTATCATGGGTTATGGATCGCTTATTGAACGAACGATGACTAACGACCCGCAACAACTGATAGATTTAGCGCTCAAAGCAGGAGCAAGCCACGCCGAAGTTTATCAATCTCGCGCGCTTTCTCGACCCGTTTTTTTTGAAGCCAATCGACTCAAACAATTAGAAAGTTCTCAATCGGAGGGAACGGCATTAAGATTGTGGCGAGAGGGATGTCCGGGGTTGGCTGTCGCTTATGGCGAAGTAGACTCAGACGTTTTGGTAGAACGCGCGATCGCGCTGTCTCGCCTCAATCCGCCAGAGACGATAGAATTGTCACCATCGCGAACGGCAATTTATCCTAATGTAGGAGAAGCCATTTCGGTAGAGAAATTTGTCGAAGTTGGGAAAGATGCGATCGCGCGACTTCGAGATGTTTATCCAGATATCATTTGCAGTGCAGAATTTGAAAGCGAACAGGAAACAACTATTTTAGTAAACTCCCAAGGACTGCATTGCGAATATAGCGATACTTCTGTCAGTTATTATCTCGGCGTGGAATGGATTAGAGGAGAAGATTTTTTAGGCGTTTACGACGGAGAATATACCAGAGGTGCGATCGATCCCGATACCATTATCGAACAGATAATACAGCGTCTAAAATGGGCTGAGTCTAATGCTACATCGCCAACGGGACGCATTCCTATCTTATTGACGGCGAATGCAGCAACGATGTTGTGGGGAACCGTAGCAGCAGCGCTGAATGGAAAATCGGTTTTGGAAGGCGCTTCGCCTTGGAGTAATAAACTCGGCGAACTTGTCGTCTCCGAAACCCTAAACCTTTCTCAACAACCCGATAAGGAACCCTATAGCTGTCCTTTCGACGATGAAGGAACCCCAACTCAACCTTTATCTTTAATTTCCCAAGGACGGATAAAGCAATTCTATAGCGATCGCACGACAGCCAGAGAATTAAACGCTCAAAACACCGGAAATGGTTTTCGACCGGGTTTAGGTCGCTATCCCACGCCAGATTTAGTTAACCTAATTGTCGAACCTGGTAACGGTTCCCTAGAAGAATTAATCGCACAATTGGATGAGGGTTTAGTAGTAGACCAAATGTTGGGTGGCGGAGCCGATATTTCTGGCGATTTCTCGGTTAATGTAGATTTGGGCTATCGCGTCGAGAAAGGAAAAATTGTCGGACGGGTAAAAGATACAATGGTTGCGGGTAATGTTTATAACGCTTTGAAGCAACTCGTCACCTTGGGGGGAGATCTTCAGTGGAATGGTTCCTGTTATACGCCTTCATTAATTGTGGAAGGGTTATCAGTAGTTGGATGAACTATGCAAGCGCGTTTTAAGGCAACGCAATTTTAACCCCCTTCACACTTCTACGCTATAACAAAAATATCGGCATTAGTCATCGCTAAACCAGTATCGAGAGCAGCAAGGGGAATTCGCGCACCTGCCCCAATCCCATCAGCATCAAACCAAAGCACTCCCGTAGCACGATTATAGATGAAACGGTCATTGGCATCTCTTGCCACTGCGCCTACTCTAAATTGCGACGCACTAAGTACTCCACGTCTGAGTCCGCCGCCAAATCCCCTTGCAGAGATAACAATTGTATCGGCGACGGGAACAAAATCGGTGATGCGATCGGCTTTGCCGCTACCCGGAGGGTAATCGCTCCTTTGAGATCGAGAATGATAAACAAAGCGATCGCGTCCTACTCCACCTATCAAAACATCTCTACCCAAGCCACCTGAGAGAATATCATCCCC
>JALOOL010000400.1 GCA_025454425.1 Hydrococcus sp. Prado102
ATCGCCCATCGCCAAAAGGATTGCGAAAAACGCGCATAAAGATTGGTTCTCCGATAAATCTTAAAGATCGCTTTGCCGATTATCAACGCGATCGCAAGAACACGATTAGTACAATAACGCATCAAATTCAACAAAAAGTTCAAGAAAATCTTGACAAAAATGAACTATAACCTCACTTTTTCTCTTTTCCTCCTCTGCGCCTCTGTGCCTCTGCGTGAGATTTTAAAAAGCAATTTGGTACGAGCTATATTTATTCAGATTCTTCAAAAAGACGATCGCCTCGATGTAATCGATACGCCATTTGATAAGTTTGCTCTTGCGATCGCATGGTAGGCGCATGAGCAGCTAGATAACGAGCCGCAGCGACTAAAATGAGAGTGCCATCTGTTGTATTACCCAACAAAGAATATTGCCGAAATGCAGCTTCCATTTCTTGAATTACATGGAAATCTCGATTCTCCCGCAACATTAACTTGCCTAACATTGCCATCAATCGTTCTGGTTTTCCACCGCTATATAAATATTGTGCGACTAAATGACCCGCGCGATCTACTTGTTGTTGGCGATCGAGCAATTCTGGAAGTTGTTTGAGGATTTCTTCGGGATTTTCAACTTTTTCAGAAGGATTTGGAAGTCTTGCGGGCGGGACATTGAGAAAACGATTGAGATACACGCTCATCGCCGCATCAAATACCCCTCGCAATAATTCTACTGAAGGTACTCGTCGCAATCCCTGATGAACGGCATTAGCAAATGTAAAAGGATGGTGGGCACTATTCCAATCGCTGTGGTCGTTGTTAGTGTTGAAACGAGCCACCCGCAGCGCAGCAGCATAAGTAACAACGCTCCCTAACTCATCTTCCGTACAACCTTCTTGCAATGCACTCAAAAGAGAATCCGAAATAGCGCTTGCATCTTCGCCCAATAAAATAGGAATTAACCGTTCTCTCCCCGACCAAGTACCGCGTCGAGATTGTCCCATTGCTAAAGCTTTTGGTAACTTCTCGAAAGCTGATTCTAGAATCGCTACCAAATCTACGGGATAGCGCCAAGAATTAGACTCTTCCATGCGAGTCGCATTCGTCAAACCAGAAACCAGACTGGCGAGGACGGATTCTGCCCCTTGCCAACCGACCGCATCTAACGCTTCTAGCGCCTTATTGATAAAATCGAGGCTATGACCTACATCGATGTAACGATGGTCGGTAGCTGCGGCAAAAAGCATATCTGCGATCGCATTTGAGTCACTTCCAGCACGAATTGCACTCACCAAGCATCTCTCTGCCGCTTCGCTGTCCCGTCGCTCGATAAATTGACGAAACCAACTTTTGAGAGTCTTTAAGTCAATATCTGCATTGGGTAATGGATGCAACACAAAGTGAGGCGGCGCGCTTCCACTGTCGCGGGCAATCGCTGAGAGTCCTTGATAGAGAGCGCGAGGTCTATCTTCTGCATCCAAATAAGGAAGTAAATTCATCAAACAGGTATGAATAGATAAACCTGTATCCCATCCTGCTTTGTTGTATAGCACGCCAAATTCTAACCCTGTCGCAAAAGGTTCGCTAGGCGCAATCCCCATATCGAGCAAAGCAATGACTGACTTAGCAATGACAAGGGAAATTTGTTGTTCTAATCCGTCTTGCAATCGCTGGCGTTGGTGAGTGTAGGAATCGACTTGGGGAGTCATATCGATCCATATTTCGCCCTCTCGAATCTCCACGGGAAACGCACGTACATCATCCGCCCAAGAATCGAAAGTCCCGCCGCTTTGGAGGTCAAAACGAGCATAATGCCAGGGACAGGTAACAATCCCATCTTTACAAGTGCTGCCGTGGAGTGGGAAACCCATGTGAGGACAGCGATTATCGAGAGCGTATACCTTCTCATCCGAGTAAAAAAGCGCGATCGCTTGTTTCTCTAGATATACCAGCAGACTACTTTTTTCTTTGACATCCGCTAACTGTGCGGCAAATATATAACGATCTGTACTGGTTGAGTTTTGGAAAGTTTGAGTCATATATCAAAAGTCGAAAGTCGAAAGTCGTTAGCGTAGCCCGTAAAAGAACATAAGTTTGAAGGTAGAAAGAATCAAATATATTTATGCTCTTTCACAAGCTACTTAAACAATTTTCTAAAGAAATAACTTTATTAATTAGGATAACAACAAAACCTGACTTTCTAAAGATTTTTGTTTAAAATATTTATATATCCCTCTTGTCTCCCTACACTTTCTAGGACGCAAGCCTTGCGCCCCTACATTCCCACACTCTCGTATCTTCCTTATCTCCTCACTTCCGACTTTCGACTTCCGACTTTTCCGCACCACCCCAACCCCCCTTTGAAATTACGGCTTTTCCCACTGCACTCTTCAATGGGAAGAACAGTAAAGTAAAAAAAGATGAAGAAATCTTAAGAAACCGGAGTTTCGGATCGTGTTTGAGTACTTCAACGAAAAAGCAATCAAAGCCATCATCTTCGCCCAAGAAGAGGCTCGTCGCACCGGACATAATTTAGTAGGAAGCGAGCATATTCTATTGGGATTGATCGGCGAAGGAACCGCGATCGCTGCAACGGTTCTAACAGATCTAGGTGTTACCCTTCAAAAGACGCGACGAAATGTAGAAGAATTGACGGGTAAAGGCCCTGGATATAGTCCCGCCAATATTCCTTTTACCCCAGCACTCAAGCGTCTTTTTGAACAAGCGCTTCAAGAAGCTCGTCAGTTAGGCGGTAAATCGATTGGTACAGAACATATTTTACTGGCGATCGCGTCTTCACCAGAAACAGTTGCAGCAAAAATATTAGTACAACAAGGCATTGACTTAGCCAACCTGCGAGTCATACTCATTCAAAAAGCT
This sequence comes from Hydrococcus sp. Prado102, assembly GCA_025454425.1. GTDB lineage: Bacteria > Cyanobacteriota > Cyanobacteriia > Cyanobacteriales > Microcystaceae > Hydrococcus. Next base: position 2,859 of record JALOOL010000400.1, read on the forward strand.
GGAGAACAAGCAGCAGCAACAGCAACAGTTGGCGCACAACAAAATAACCCCTTTGGATTTAGCGGTCAATCGAACCGGAAACCGACGCTAGAAGAGTTCGGAATCGATCTCACCAAACGCGCAGCTTCCGAACAAATCGACCCCGTTATCGGACGTTCCAAAGAAGTCGAACGCACCATTCAAATTCTAGGTCGTCGCACCAAAAATAACCCCGTTTTAGTAGGCGAACCAGGAGTTGGAAAAACTGCGATCGCCGAAGGACTCGCCCAACGTATCGTAAGCGGCGACGTTCCCGAAATCCTCAAAGACAAGCAAGTAATTAGCCTCGACATGGGGTTGTTAATTGCCGGAACCCGCTTTAGAGGAGAGTTTGAAGAACGCCTCAAAGCGATCGTCGAGGAAGTTCGTCAATCGGGAAATATCATCCTCGTTATCGACGAAATCCACAACCTTGTCGGCGCTGGCGCAATGGGTGGGGCGATGGATGCTGCAAATATGCTTAAACCCGCTCTCGCGCGAGGCGAATTGCAATGTTTGGGCACTACTACCTTAAATGAATATCGTCAGTATATCGAGCGAGACGCCGCTCTAGAGCGTCGTTTTCAACCCGTCATGGTAGGCGAACCTTCCGTGGAAGAAACTATCGAAATCCTGCAAGGATTGCGGAAGACTTACGAAGACTACCACAAAGTTAAATTTAGCGATCGCGCCCTAGAAAGCGCGGCTAAACTTTCAGATCGATACATTAGCGATCGTTTCCTTCCCGATAAGGCGATCGATTTAATCGACGAAGCAGGTTCGCGCGTACACCTGAGACATTCGTCGAAAAAGGGAGGAGAAGAAATCCCCATTCATCCTCAAGCATTAGTTCCTGTTGTCGATGAAGAGGAAATCGCCACGATTGTCGGTTCTTGGACGGGTATTCCCGTTAACAAAATTGCCGAATCCGAATCCGAATCCTTGTTGCGTTTAGAAGCAAGATTGCACGAACGCTTAATCGGTCAAGAAGAGGCTATCAAAGCCGTTTCGAGAGCGATTCGTCGTTCCAGAGTCGGGATGAAAGATCCCAACCGACCGATCGCGAGTTTTATTTTCGCAGGCCCGACAGGAGTTGGCAAGACCGAACTGACCAAAGCGCTAGCAACGTATCTTTTCGGTTCCCCCGATAAGATGATTCGACTCGATATGTCGGAATTCATGGAATCTCATACCGTATCGAAGCTAATCGGTTCGCCGCCTGGATTCATCGGTTATGAAGAAGGAGGACAACTGACCGAAGCAGTCCGCCGCCAACCTTACACGGTGATTCTCTTCGACGAGATCGAAAAAGCACACCCCGATGTTTTTAATATGCTGCTGCAATTGTTGGATGACGGTCGCTTGACCGATTCTAAAGGTCGCACGATAGATTTTAAAAACACCTTGATTATTATGACCTCAAACGTCGGGTCTAAGGCGATCGAAAAGGGTGGAACCGGATTTGGTTTCGAGGCGACCCAAGACCTCGCCGAAGCGCAATACAACCGCATTCGCAGCTTGGTTAACGAGGATCTCAAGCTATACTTCCGTCCCGAATTCCTCAACCGTCTCGACGACATTATTATCTTCCGTCAGTTGACGCAACCGGAAATTCAACAAATTGCCGATCTTCTCCTCAAAGAAATCGCAACTCACCTGAAGGAACAACGGGATATTACCTTAGAAGTGACTGAAGCGTTTAAAGCATTGGTCGTTCGCGAGGGATACGATCCTAGCTATGGTGCTAGACCGTTACGCCGTGCCATTATGAGATTGTTAGAGGATAGTTTAGCCGAATCTATTCTCTCTGGCGAAGTGAATGATGGAGATGTTGCGATCGCAGATGCGAACGATAAGGGCGAAGTTAAAATTCATTCCTCACAACACTCAGCCAAACAATTACAAAGTGTTAACGCTAAGTAATTAAATTTGAAAACTAAATCGATCCGTCTCTAGGTTTCCTAGTAGGCGGATATTTTTTTTATTCTCAATAAACTTTGTTTGGTTTTGCGATCGCTCAAATGCTAGTTGCTGCGACTGATACAAGATCTAAATTTAAACCAACTTCTGTTTTTGGCTTTAAGTAATTAATGTCTTGACAGATCGATCGAGCAGGAAATAGTCTATTGATGTTGGGTTTCGTACCTCAACCCAACCTACGCCTATTGTAAGTTCTTGACCGATCGCGTTTAAAGTTTACCGCTCAATTTAATATTATCGATCTTGGATGCGCTGAAACAAGTCTATTGCATCTTTATCGATAGGAAAGGTTAGATAGAAATGAAGTCTAAAGAAGTATTAAAAAATTAAGAAAT
>JALOOL010000090.1 GCA_025454425.1 Hydrococcus sp. Prado102
TCAAAAACAGGCTGCCAGACTTTAGCTGTCTTATCCCAACTTCCACTTACCAAAATTAGCTTTTTGGGATGGAAAGCAACAGCATTAACAGTTGCAGAATGTTCCCAAAACGTATTTAATAGCTGTCCTGTATTCGCATTCCATAATTTAATACTACGATCCTGACTGGCACTAACCAAGTTTTTTCCATCAGCACTAAAAGCAACAGAATTAACGAGATCGGTATGTCCTTCAAAAGTGTGTATAAGTTCACCAGTTTCTGGATTCCACAATTTAACCGTGCGATCGTTACTAGCAGTAGCAATTTGCCGACCATTAGGACTAAAAGCAACATTTCTCACCGAATCCATATGACCTTCTAGGGTGCGAATGAGTTCGCCTGTTTGAGTGTTCCATAACTTGATAGTTTTATCTTTGCTAACGCTAGCAATCGTTTGATTGTTGGGACTAATAGCGACGGCAAAAACTCCTGCTGAATGACCTTTTATAGTGCGTATGAGTTCTCCAGTTTGCCAATTCCAAATCTTAATTGTTTTATCCCAACTACTACTTACCAGTGTCTGTCCGTCGGAACTAAAAGCGAAAGATCTAACAGGTTTGGTATGTCCTTCTAAGGTACGAATGAGTTTTCCAGTGCGCCAATCCCATAGCTTAATGACGCTATCCGAACCACTACTAGCAAGAAATTCTCCGTCAGGACTATAAACAACCGATAAAACGGGTTGAGAATGACCTTTAAGTGTGCGAATGAGTTTTCCAGTTTGCCAGTTCCACAAATTAATCGTTTTGTTATGATTGGCAGTGGCTAAGATATTCTCTTCTGGACTAAATGCAACCGACCATATTCCGCTAGATTGTTGACTCAGAAATTGAATTTTGACGTTTTGCCAGTTTGCTGAGACTTCAACTTTTTTATGCTCGTCTTTAGTAGTTTCAACGACGCGATCGAGTCCAAAAACGATACCTGAAAATGCTAAAGTTGCAATAACACTTACTCCTATAATCTTTTGGGTATTTATTCGCATTAAAAAGCGATGTTTAATATCTGACATAGTAAATACTTTCTCGTTCAGTGCGGGGAGAAGGTCTAAATCTAGCCTTCTGTTCGTTAGTAGCTTTGAGTTGTTTTTTTTATGCAGCGAGTTAGTAGTAAGTTTATGTAATTGGCCGCGCTATACTTTAAACCTTCTGAGAATCAGATAGCTTTGTTAGCGATGCAACTATATGGTGATATGGTGAAATCAGTTCTTTTCGATCTAGATGGAACGCTGCTCGATCGCGACGCATCCGTAAAAAAATTTATCGCAGCGTAAAAAAAAGAATAACTATTGAATGCCAATCTATTAAAGACAATTGTCAGCATCGCGATCGCTCAGTGTTTTTTGGGAATGCTTACAGTAGTAACCGCCTTTAGTTTTTAGACTAGCTAGCAATGAGTCAATTGAATTTTTTGGAAATCTCTCAATCAATTTCTGTAGATGCGATCGCTACTTTCCTCAACAGTCATTTAATATTAGAAGGTATTACTGTTGTAAAAACTAAGCTCAAAGATAATTGTCTTCAAATCCTCTTAATTGCCAACACAGTTCCGCCCCAAGAAAAATGTGTTGAATTTATTACGAATAAATTATTAATTAAAGACAATTCACTCAAAAAAATAGCTATTTCTGGTCTGCAAATAGGAGAAAATTTTCCAGAGTGGTATCAAGAATTGGAGCTAGACGAACGAGTTGCCATCGTTCAACAAACTAATTCGAGTGCGATCGCTCCCTCTTTATGGAATTCTGTTACTAAAAAAGCATCGGTATTTGGAGTCTCTATTAGCAGCACAATGAATAAAGCAGGTAAATCTATTATTGAAAAAACCTCCAAGGTTAGTGAAACTTTTACTCCTGCTTCTGTAAATAATACTTTCACACAAGTTACAAATGCAGTAGGCTCTTTGGCTGAAAGTGTCAGTAACAATCCTCACCTACAAAATCTAACTGACAATTTTCAAAATTGGCTAATTGAAAATATTGACAAAGTAGACATTGTTCGAGCAGAAACTTACGTCAAACAGCTACAGCAGAAATATCCTGATGAAACAGCTAGCAAGATTGCTCGTCGCCTCATTACTGAGAAAGCAACTTATGCAGGAGGAACGGAACTAGCTAGTAGTATTTTGCCCGATATTGCGATCGCTATGTTTGCCGTCGATTTAGTTGCAACTACTTTATTACAAGTAGAAATGATTTATCAAATTGCTTGTGCCTATGGAATGGATTTAAATGAACCAGCAAGAAAAGAAGAGATTTTGGCAATTTTCGGTTTATCGCTTGGTGGGAGTCAAATCTTAAAAGCTGGCTTAGGTTTTGTGAGAAATGTTCCTGTCGCTGGTGGAGTGATTAGCGCTAGTAGTAATGCCCTTGCAGTTTATACCTTGGGATATGCTGCTTGTAGGTTCTACGAAGCCAAGAGTAATCCGCTGTTAATAGAAGCTAATTTAGAAGAAATTCAGGCTGCAATAAATGATGCAGATAAAATTTCTCAGGCGACAGAGCTTTAGGTTGTTTAATATTGCTTATTGACACTCCCGCCGCTACACCGTAAAGTTAGCGGGGGATTCTTGGTTCACAGAGGAAACTTGCCCTAACAGGTTTTCACCAGCTAAATTAGAGGAAACCTCTCCCCAAGCGTTTTGGTTGTCTTGCAACCAAGTTCCGGTGTGACCCACCGTACTCAATCCTTTTTTAAGAATGTTGATAGCGGCATTTTTGTCCCGACAATCTATATAGCCACACTGAGGACAAATATGCGTTCTAGTCGATAGAGTTTTAGCTACTTTCTCCCCACAAGAGGAGCAGTTAATACTCGTATATTGCGGCGGTACGGCAATCGTTATCTTGCCAAACTTAACGCCAAAATACTCTATCCACTTTCTGAACTGATACCAACCGCTATCGTTAATAGACTTAGCTAGTTTATGGTTTTTTACCATGTTTCTTACTTGTAAGTCTTCGTAGGCGACTACATCGTTAGATGTGCATACGCAACGCGCAAGTCTCTTTGCATGTTCAACACGTTGTCTACTTATCTTCAAGTGATATTTGGCTAAACTGGCTTTCGCTTTCTTATAGTTATTGGCAGGAGGTTGCCCCTTTTCAAATTTATCTGAAACCCGACGCTGAAGTTTCTTGAGGCGTTTTTCGCTCTTTAGGTAGAATTTTGGGTTTTCTTCTATTTGACCCTGTGAGTCAACATAGAAATATTTCAGCCCAACATCTAAGCCAATAGCTTTTCCAGTTGGTTCTAAATCCTCAAATACATCAATAGAGATACAAAACTGGCAGTAATAGCCATCGGCACGACGGACTATCCTAACTCGTTTTATATCTTCATGATTGTAGAAATAAATATCTCTGGAACCAACTAACTTAACTCTACCAATCCCGTTTTTATCAGTAAAGGTGATGTGTTTTTTAGTTTGGGTGTCTAGTTGCCAACCGCTACGCTTATATTCTACTGAACGATTGTTTTTTTGAAACCGAGGAAAGCCAATATGACCTGCTATCTTCTTTTTACAATTTTCAAAAAATCTTGCAATAGCAGACCAAGCTCTTTCAGCAGAAGACTGTCTGGCTGTTGAATTAAGCTTGTCAACAAACTTAAATTCACGCGCTAGAACTGCACTATACTTATTCAGGTCGTATTTGTTTTGTTTGGGAGTATCTATCCAGTACCTTAGAGCTTTGTTACGAACAAATTGAGCCGTTCTAATGGCTGAATCCATGGCTCGTAGCTGATGTTCTTTGGCTCGGATTTTATACTCTAAAACAAACATTTATATCGACCTCAAATGCTGTTTTTAGTTTAGTGTCAATAGCACAAAATGTCAATCGTGAAGAGTGCGCCAGGGAGTTTGCCTCCGCCAAGGTTTTGCACTCCGTCGCTGCGCAATTATTTGTTGGTCGGGGTTTCATGAAGTGCGAATGGCGAGGTTTCCTCGCCATAAAAAGCGCCGTCCCCCGCTAATATTCATGTAACGGGGGTCTTCACCCCGACATTCAGATAAAGTTGGTTATGCGCGATCGCACTCATAATATTTAAATACGCTCAAGTATCATAGAAGATAGTACGACCAATCGATAAACGCAAAGCACAATAAAGATTTACTTGTATGGTTAACGCTCCAAAGCCTATAGCCGATGTCGCTTTAGAAGAACACAAAGAACCTATCAAGCTTCCTCGCACCAGCGAATCCGAATCCCTCCAAAAAATTCGCCATACTGCTTCTCATATCATGGCGATGGCGGTGCAGAAGCTATTTCCCAAAGCGCAGGTAACTATCGGCCCTTGGACGGAAACAGGGTTTTACTACGACTTCGATCTCGCGGAACCTTTTGCAGAAAAGGATCTCAAGGCGATTAAAAAAGAGATGATCAAAATCGTTAACCGAAACTTACCAGTGATTCGCGAAGAAGTCTCGCGAGAAGAAGCCGAACGCCGCATTAAAGAGATTAACGAACCCTACAAATTAGAAATTCTTGAAGGTATCCAAGAACCCATTACTATTTATCACCTGGGCGACCAATGGTGGGATCTTTGTGCGGGGCCACACCTTGAGAGTACCTCACAAATTAATCCTAAAGCGATCGAACTCGAAAGCGTTGCAGGAGCATATTGGCGCGGAGATTCGAGCAAAGCACAATTGCAGCGCATTTATGGAACCGCTTGGGAAACCTCAGAACAGCTTGAAGAATACAAACGTCGCAAAGAAGAAGCCATGCGGCGCGATCACCGCAAATTAGGCAAGGAACTGGGTTTATTCGTCTTTTCCGACCTCGTAGGCCCTGGTTTGCCCCTGTGGACTCCCAAAGGAACGGTTTTGCGGAGTATTTTGGAAGACTTCCTCAAGCAGGAACAGATTAGTCGCGGCTATTTACCCGTCGTTACTCCCCACATCGGTAGGGTAGATTTATTCAAAACCTCTGGACACTGGCAAAAATACAAAGATGACCTGTTTCCCATGATGGCAGAAGACGAGGAAGCCGCAGCACACGAGCAAGGCTTTGTCCTCAAAGCCATGAATTGTCCCTTCCACGTTCAAATTTATAAAAGCGATTTGCGTTCGTATCGAGAATTGCCAATGCGCTTGGCAGAATTTGGCACGGTTTATCGTTACGAACAATCGGGAGAATTGGGAGGACTCACCAGAGTACGCGGCTTTACCCAAGATGACGCTCACCTATTTGTTACCCCAGAACAACTCGACGAGGAATTTCTCAAAGTAGTCGATTTGATTTTGTCTACGATTAAAGCGTTGAAACTAGACAAGAATTTCAAAGCGCGATTGAGTTTCCGCGACCCAGATAGCGATAAGTATATTGGTTCCGATAACGCTTGGAATAAAGCAGAAAATGCGATTCGTCGAGCGGTTGAAACCTTGGGGATGTCTCATTTTGAAGGAATTGGAGAAGCGGCTTTTTACGGGCCAAAACTCGATTTTATCGTCAATGATGCCTTAGAACGCGAGTGGCAATTAGGAACGGTTCAGGTCGATTACAATTTACCCGAACGATTCGATTTAGAATACGTGGCGGAAGATGGTTCTCGCAAGCGTCCGGTCATGATTCACCGCGCGCCTTTTGGTTCCCTCGAACGGCTCATTGGTATTTTAATTGAAGAATATGCGGGAGATTTTCCTTTGTGGTTAGCACCCGAACAAGTCCGCATTTTACCCGTGAGCGACCCACAATTAGAATATGCTAAGGAAGTAGCGACAAAAATGCGATCGCAAGGAATTCGCGCCGAAGCCGATACTAGCGGCGAACGCCTAGCTAAAATGATTCGCAATGCCGAAAAACAAAAAATCCCCGTCATGGCAGTCGTCGGCGCGAAAGAAGTAGAATCCAATTCCTTGAATATTCGTACCCGCGCTTCTGGGGAATTAGGCGAAATTGCGGTAGCAACCGTTATTGAAAAAATGGTAGCAGTTATTCGCGATCGCGCTGATTTTTAAGTAGGGGCGCATGGCGTGCGCCCTCTCCCATCGCATGGCGTGCGCCCTTCTAACGCATACGAGACGGAGGCATTCGCTTATTTGGTAAGGAACGAAGCAGCGATTTTTGGATTGCATCTTGCTCGATATAAAAATCGTTATAGGCGCGGAGTCCGTGTTCGCTAATATCTAATCCTTTAACTTCTGCATCGAACGAAACCCTTAAACCCACGACTGCTGCTATCCACGACCAAGCTAGCCAACTCAAAATCGTTGTTACTAAACTTACAGCAGCAATGCCTAATAATTGTACGAACAGTTGTCTAAGACCAGCAAAACCGCCTCCTACTAGCAAGCCTCTGGCTGGCCCTTCTTGATAAAGAATAAAATTAGCATTCAGATTAACATTCGGCCCCAGCGAAAAAAGAGCAACAGCAAGGGTTCCCCAAATTCCGCCGACTAGATGCACGGAAATTGCGCCTACGGGGTCGTCAATTTCTAATTTGTCAAAAAAGTCCACTGCAAAAACTACTACTACGCCAGCCACCAAACCGATAAAACCAGCCCAACCAATAGTCACAAATCGACAAGAAGCAGTAATCCCGACCAAACCCGATAGAATTCCATTGATTATCACCGATAAATCTGGCTTGCCGAAATACCACCACGAAGTTAAAGTTGCAGCAATTCCGCCCATCGCTGCTGCCATATTCGTTGCCAGGAGAATATGAGTAATGATGGTGGGATCTGCCTTTAAAGTAGAACCTGGATTAAAGCCAAACCAGCCCAACCAAAGGATAAAACACCCCAGCGTTGCCGTTGTCAGATTGTGACCTGGTAATGCTAACGATTCGCCATTTTTATATTTACCGATACGCGGCCCCAACAAAACCGCACCGACTAGAGAAGCCCAGCCGCCTACCGAGTGAACGACGGTAGAACCCGCAAAATCCCAAAAGCCTAATTTCTGCAACCAACCTCCGCCCCAAATCCAATGTCCGCTAATTGGGTAGCAAATGCCAGCTAGAAATAAGCTAAACAAGAAAAAAGCGACGAATTTAACTCGTTCGGCAACTGCCCCAGAAACGATAGTTGCTGCGGTTCCTGCAAAGACTAATTGAAAGAAAAATTTGGCTTGCAGTGGGATTGCCGCCGAAGCAAGAGAATTATAAGTACCTTGATAAGCAACTCCCGTACTCGGACTATTATCTGCACCGCCTAAGAAAAATCCACTCGTTCCAAACATGGGATTGCCATCGCCAAACATCAACCCAAATCCTATAGACCAAAAGGCAATAGTCGATAGGGCAAAAACAATTAAGTTTTTGGTCAAAATATTAACAGTATTTTTTTGACGGCAAAATCCAGATTCTAGCATGGCAAACCCAGCATTCATGAAGAAGACCAGGCAAGCGGTAAAGATTACCCACAAGGTATTCGCAACAACTTGGAACTCTTGCTTTATGGCGTCTAATTGTGCTGTATCTAGCAACTGCGCCATTGCTCCAGGCATATTAGCTAACCAGAGCAAAATTGTTAGAAAAAGACAAGTTTGCCAGTTTTTCGGTAAATAGTTATTTAAGCGTTTCAAGTTGCATCATTTTTATGTGTATAGGCAAAATCAGCTTAACTCAACATGATTCGATGAGCTAAAGTGCGATGGCAGAAAGAGCAACAGTAGCAAAAACTTCAGTTAGTCTTAGAAGACTTCGTTATTCGTACATTATACATAGGCGCAGCAGCGATCGAGAAGCGATCGCGTTACCCATTAATTTCAGGTCGCTAAGTATGAAATTTTGTGAATTTTATCTGTAAATTTGGCTGTTGCTTTTGTAATGCTCAAATATAACGTTACTCATAACTACAAGTTTTCTTGCGAGATAAGAGAACTTGCTAACTTAAGATCCTAAACTTCGGTTGTCTAAACTAAGTTGGAGAAGTAAAATGCCAGTCACTAGTAATCAAAATATAAACCAAAATAAAAATCGATGGAGTTTATGCAATTTAAATTAATCAACTCCATTTTTTTGCAGAAAGTTACACGACTATTTTCTCCCCTAACCTAATTAAATCAAACCTTTTGGCTAATTTAAATAGCAAAATCTAAATTAGCTCGATTCGCTTAAACAAATTAAATTTGACAAAAAAACCGTCAAATCAATCAAAAAATAATAAAAAAAAATAGTTTCGTTGCATAAAAAGTAAAAAGCTCTCCCAAGTAAAGACTAGAGTGGCAAAATTCTAGATTTTCCTATCTCTTATCAACAACTTTTGAGAAATTCTAGTTGACCTTGGAAAAAACGTGAGGAGTTGGAAGGAGCAATGAAAAAATCTTTAAATCGACGGATCTCAAGTTCGTTTAAAGGGATTTGACTATGAATCGGTATTCACCAACACGAGCAACAGAAGCATCTACCCATTTAGAAGGAGCTTCACTCGTCTTGCCATTCCTTTTGCAGTTCTCTAGTGCCGATTACCCTCTAGGCAGCGGCAAAGCCGATCGCCAGACGACGGAATTACTCTCAGACTTAAGTCGTAATTTTACGCACGAACAGTTTCAATTAGGCGATTTAGTGTTCAGCGTATCAAATCGCCCGGAAAATACTGTTCCCAACGAACAAAATGACGAGTCGTTTTATCTAATTTGTCAGGGAAAAATTAGGCTGCTGAGTTTCGATGCCGAAAAACAGCGAGACGTACCTACTCAGTTGTTGTCAGAAGGAGAAACCTTTGGAGGCGACGCATTATTTACTCAAACAAGCTTACCTTACAATGCGATCGCGGCAACCGATTCAACTTATGTCGCTCGCATTTCAACCCAACAACTGCGATTGTTTCTCGAACGACTGAGCGAACTTAAAGATAACTGGTTCGACGAAGCAAATAAGCGTCAGGCACTCATCTTTTTCAAAACCTTAAGCGAATGGCGATCCTGCTCTAGTCACCGATTGCAAAATCTCTTCCCTTATCTAAGCAAAAAAAAGATTGCTGCTGGCGAATCCCTTGCACGAGTTACTCCCAGCGATGCAGGTCATTTCTGGCTGATCGACGGTCGGGTTAACAATTCGACTTTAGTTCCAGGCAATTCTTGGGGATACCCAAACGCTACCTCAGAAAATGCAGTCGCACAAACAGATTTATGGGTTTACCATCTACCCCGTCAAGATTGGGAAACCGCGATCGCTTTTCTAGAAGCAAAACCTGCAACTTCCCAGGGCGCAAGCCATGTGCCCCTACATCAAGCTTCCCAGGGCGCAAGCCATGCGCCCCTACATCACAATTCCCACACTCCCCCTTCCCCTCCTCTTCCCGATCCTTCAGAAAAGCCTAAAATTCAATTTCCTATCCCTTGGATGCGTCGCTTGGGTCGTTGGAGCCAATATCCTTTCATCGAGCAACAAAGCGCCGCCGATTGCGGCCCGACTTCCTTAGCGATGATTTTTCAGTATTGGGGCAAGCGTTTGAGCATCAATACCCTACGTAATTTGACGGGCGTAGGACGTTCGGGTGCATCGCTCAAAAACTTGGGAAAAATCGCTGAAAGTTTGGGATTTCACGCGCGACCCGTGCGAGCGAGTCTCAATAACCTCATCGAACAAAAAAATCCCTGGATTGCTCACTGGCAAGGCGATCATTACGTCGTCGTCTACAAATTTGCAGAGAATAAGCTTTTGGTCGCCGACCCAGCTAGGGGTAAACGCTTGTTAACTCGTCAAGAGTTTGTAGCAGGATGGACGGGATACGCATTGCTGCTAGATCCTACCGATCGCCTCAAAGCCTTAAAAAATGAGAAACCTTCGCTGGGAAACTTTTTTGGATTATTGTTACCCTATAAGGCGATCGCGATCCAAATTATTTTCACGTCTTTACTCATTCAATTATTCGGGATAGTAACCCCGCTATTTACCCAAATCATCCTCGATCGCGTGGTGGTTAACCGCAGTCTCAGTTCTCTACACGTTTTTGCGATCGGCGTGTTACTGTTTGGAGTCTGGGGAATTATCCTTTCAGGCATTCGTCAGTATTTGCTCAGCTATCTCTCCAATCGCCTCGATTTGACGATGATTAGCGGCTTTATCCGTCACGCGCTGATGCTGCCGCTCAAGTTTTTTGAAGACCGCCACGTAGGGGATATCATCACGCGGGTACAAGAAAACCAGAAAATTCAGCGCTTTATTATCTCTCAAGTCGTACTGGCGTGGTTGGATTTCTTGATGGGATTTATTTATTTAGGATTGATGCTCTACTACAACTGGCAGCTTACCGTGTTAGTAATTGCCATCATTCCTCCCATCGCGCTATTAACCTTGGGTGCAACTCCCTTGCTACGTCAGGTGTCGCGAGAAGTATTCAATAAAGCCGCCGAACAAAATTCTTCTTTGGTGGAGACGATTACGGGAATCAATACCGTTAAAACTACGGCTTCGGAACGGGAGTTACGCTGGCGTTGGGAAGAGCATTTTACAGGCTTTTTAAACGCTCAATTTCGCGCTCAAAAATTAGGCATTAACTTGCAAACGGCTAGCAGTTTAATTAACTCATTAGGCAGCACTGCTTTGCTTTGGTATGGCGCGATGCTAGTCATTAACGGACAACTCACTATCGGTCAGTTTGTTGCCTTTAATATGCTTATCGGCAAAGTTCTCAATCCAATTCTCGCCCTATCGGGGATTTGGGACGAGTTGCAAGAGGTTATTATCTCTGTCGAACGACTCAACGATGTGTTTGGTACTACGCCCGAAGAATCGCCGGATAAGCCATTACTGGTTTTGCCATCAATGCGAGGCGAGGTACATTTTGAAAATGTCACCTTCCGCTACAATATCGATGAGGATCGCAACACCTTACAAAATATTTCCTTCAAGGTGAAGCCGGGACAAACGATCGCGATTGTCGGGCGCAGCGGTTCGGGCAAAAGCACTTTAGTTAAACTCCTACAAGGACTTTATCATCCCAATAGCGGTCATATCTGGATCGACGGACACGACATCAGTCACGTCTCACCCCAATCGTTGCGATCGCAACTCGGTGTCGTCCCGCAAGAATGCTTCCTCTTCTCCGGAACGATTGTAGACAATATCACGCTTTATCGACCGGAGCATACCTTAGAAGAAGTCATTGATGTTGCCAAATTGGCAGAAGCTCATACTTTTATTCAATCAATGCCCTTGGGTTACAACACCAAAGTTGGGGAACGCGGCGCAAACTTATCTGGCGGACAGCGACAGCGCGTGGCGATCGCTCGCGCACTTTTAGGGCATCCCAGAATTCTCATCCTCGACGAAGCGACTAGTTCTCTCGATACCGAGTCAGAAAGACGCTTTCAACAAAATCTTACTCGTCTGAGTCGCGATCGCACGACCTTTATCATCGCCCACCGTCTTTCTACCGTGCGCAATGCAGATTGCATATTAGTGCTAGAAAGAGGTTCGATTGTCGAGCAAGGAATTCATGAAGATTTAATGAAACAGGAAGGATTGTATTATCATCTCGCCCAGCAACAACTCAACCTCTAATTTGGCGGCATTAATACAAGCTTAAAAGCCTAATTTTTTCTAGAATAAAAATGCAGTTTAAACTTTTCTATCTATCAACTGAAGCTATTTCAATCGATGCGAAATTAAAAGCAGAGGTTATTAAAATGTTTAAATTACACAATCGACTGGGGTGGTCAAGTCAAAAAAATCTGCCAAAATGGCATCTTGCGATCGAGAAAAACGATAAAATTGAGACAATAATAAACTATCAAAAAAACTTTAATACTTCTTAATTATTAAAAATAATAATAATTGGGAAAACTTTTTAATAGCAATTCTCATTCAGGTGAAGTTACGTATGTTTTTCTCATATTTCCCGTTGCAATAGTGTCTGTTGCCAAAATACCTCATCGATTTGAGAAACGCTATATATAAATCGGACAAGTCAAAAAAGAAACATCGCGAGCGGCAAAGCCTTGGCCCAAGGGCAATCGTTCTAGTTCAAATAAAAATATCAAATCGTGGGTTTTCCACTCTCAATCCCAAGCAAATTAAATTTAGCGAACACAACACTTATCAGTTTTGATGGCGTATGGTGAGAACTGATAACTGTTAAAGCTTGCCATGCCGAATAACCGGAGAGTAGTAAGACCTTGGGTGCTGGGCAAGAAGGCGAGATCGATGACCGAGTAAAAGATAGGAAGAATTATGCAACCGCCGTTTAAATCGCCAAGAGCGAATCAGTCAAATACTGAGGGAACGAGCAACCATAGCGCTAGCCTTCCTCCCGTACCGATTTCTGAGACTCACGAACCGTCTCAGGAAGAATCTACCTCAATCCAGGGAGGTGTTGCAGGAACGCTCGATCCAGTTTCTCAACTTCCCAGGTCTTCTACCTCTGGCAGTTATAGCCAAAGCGCGATCGCCAATCCCAGTACGACTCGTTGGTCGCCTTCAGTCGATACGCTACTCAACCAGCCGCCTGCTTCCTTCCCCATAAAGCTAATTGTAGGAGGAATGGCATTTTGTGCGGTCTTCGGCGCTTGGGCTTGGTTTGGAACCATAGAAGAAGTCGGTCAAGCGACTGGTAAGTTGGTTCCAGAAGGACAAACTTACAAAATTCAACCGACTGAAGTAGGCAAAGTCAATCGCGTCGAAGTTAGAGAAGGACAGGCAGTTAAAGCCGGACAAATCCTCGTCGAACTCGATACAGAACTCGCTCAAAAAGAGGTCGAACGACTAGAGCAAATGCTAACTGCCTATCAAGGCGAGATCGCTCAAAAACAAATTTTGCTCGAACGCATTCAAATGGAAGCCCAAACCAGCGCGACTAGTTCTATGGCAGAACAATTGGCGCAGAGATCCGCGATCGCGCTAGCTAGAGAAAAAGCCGCTACCACTCGTCAATTACTAATGCAACAGCGATCCGAAGCAGTCGCCTATCGAGCCAGAAAAGCTCGCCTAGCACCTCTAGCTAGTACAGCCGAGGAGCGTCTCGACCAACTTCATAGCGAGTTACAGGCACATCAAAAACGGCTAAAACGGCTCAATCCCTTGCTCGATGAAGGTGCGGTTTCTCAAGATTATGTCTTTCAAGCCGAGCAGTCATTGAGAGAAACCCAGCAGCGCATTACCCAAACGCAGATGCAAGATATTACTAACGTCAACGAACAGCTATTTCAATCCGAGCAGTCGTTGCGCGATTTAGCCAATAATATTACTCAAAACCAAGGCGAATTGACATCAGCTTACAAAGAAGCCGAGCAACTACAGGCGCAGATGAGCCAAAAACAAGCAGATGCTCGCAGAATTCAACTAGAAGCACAGCAGAGAATCGAGCAACTCGAACTCGATCTCGCTCAGACCAAAGCCAAAATCGCCGACACGCAAACATCGCTGCTTGCTGCCAAAACGCGAGTCAGAAATAACTATCTCAAAGCTCCCGTAGATGGCATTATTCTTTCTCTCAACCTTCAAAACTCAGGCGAAGTTTTGCAAGCCGGACAAACGGTTGCAGAAATCGCTCCTCATGGCGTTCCCTTGGTTCTCTCAGCCGTCTTGCCTAACAGCAAGGCAGGTTTTGTCAAAAGTGGAATGCCCGTCCACGTTAAGTTAGATGCCTATCCCTATCAAGATTTTGGGGTTGTTCCTGGCAAAGTAGCCAATCTTTCGGCAGATACCAAATCCGACGAAAAATTAGGTCAAGTTTTTCGCGTAGAAGTTCAACTAGATAAAAATTATGTAATTGACAAACAAGGAAAAATCCAATTTAGGGCAGGTCAAACAGCAACCGCCGATATTATCATTCGTCGCCGTCGAATTGCAGATCTTTTGTTAGATCCAATCCGACAGATTCAAAAAGATGGAATTAATCTCTAACCTTAACTAAGTAGAAGGGAAAATACTGCAATGAGTCAGCAATTTACTTACAGCCAATCAAAACAGACCAAAGCCATGACCACTGAACAGTTCGAGCAAATCGTTGAAGCGATCCTGGCTGGAAAATATTCTTGGGCTTGCGTTCTTATTTTGCGCTTCGCTGGGTATAATCCCCTTCACTACATCCCTTATCGTACTTATAACCGATTGCTCAAAGATAACTGTTTGCAAGGCAAGTCATCTCAAGAAAGTCCAATCGCTTCAATTATTAAATCCAGTCAGGGACTCTCACACAAGCGAGTTACTCAGATCGAAGATCTCAATTATATTGAGGAAGCCGATCGCAAAGGGGCAAATGTCTGCGGTGGCGTTGGCTTATTTGGAAATTTTTGGCGATTTTAAATAGGGTTAAATAATTGATAAGTGTGAGGGCGCACGCCATGCGCCCCTACGGTCACTGGTCACTGATAACTGATATTATCCTCGCAATTTGCGCGTGTTATCGACTAAACTTTGAGCAAAGGAGTCAAATCGCTGAGATAGTTTTTCATCTAACAGTTTGCCTTCTTTATCAAATGCTTTCCAAGCTTGTCCGATCGCGATTTGTTCTGGGATAACCCACGCATGAACCCATCTCATAATCGTGCGCAAATCGTTGAGGGCGTTACTGTTGGATTGTCCTCCTAAAATACTGATTGCTCCGGTTACTTTGTCGGATAATTCATCAAAACTCATCAAATCCAAGGCATTTTTGAGAACGCCACTCACGCTACCATGATATTCTGGCGTAACTAAAATAAGTCCATCTGCTTCTTTGACGGTTTTTTGCAGTTTTTTTACGTCTGGGTAGTCTGGATATTCCTCTCCTCCATTGCAGAAAGGGAGAGACATATTTCTTAAATCGAGCGTTTCTACTTCTGTATCTAATGCGCGGACTCGCGTTGCAGCTATTTCAAGCGCTTGAGCGCTATAGGAGTCGGGGCGCAAACTGCCGCTTATCCCTACTATTTTTACCATAGGATAGATCTCTCCAAGTTGTATGAGAGTTTTATTGCTTTGTAAGTCGAAGTCGTTATGACTATATTATAACTTAGCGGATCGAGACTAAGTTTGTCAAGATAAATCTTTATAAAGTAACGGGAAAATCGCCAGAGTTGTTTTGCATAAAGATTAAAGTTACTCCCCAAATTGAATAATGAGAACTCCCTAGAGGAATAAGCCTTATTTCTCGTTACAGAAAATGTAACGTTATTAACATATGAAGAAGAAAACAGGCATACTAGAGCAAAAGCTAGGCGATCGCATAACTATGCCTCTCAAAGATGCACGCGACTATCAAATCCTTTTTCTGGCAAGTTTTTTATTTCTAGGCATTTTGACGCGAGATTGGACGTTAAGGTTAGATTTAATCTGCGTACTGTTCGTAAGTTGTCTGCTGACTCAGACCGTTTTATCTTTCCTAGCGAACTTTATTGAAGAAGGTAGAAGTTGTAAGGCAGAGGGCAGAAGGAGAAAGAAGAGTGGAAGGAGTGAAGAAAGAAGATCGGGAATTGCAGAGACAGCCCAACCCTTCTGCCCTTCATTACTTTTCCCTCCTTCTACCTTCTGCCCTCTGCCCTCTGCCTTCAAAATGCCCTCTGCCTTACAACTTCTGCCTTCTTTAATATCGATTCCTTCGTGGCGCAGTGCCGTAATTACAAGTTTGGGATTGTGTTTGCTATTGCGAGGAAATCACGCTGCAACGATGGCAGTTGCGGGATGTTTGGCAATTGCTAGTAAGTTTCTTTTTCGCACTCAAGGAAAGCATTTTTTCAACCCAGCCAATTTTGGCATTATTTCCGCCTTAACTCTGACTCATGATGCCTGGATTTCTCCCGGACAATGGGGGACAGATTGGTGGTATTTACTTTTATTTGTAGGAGCAGGAGGAATCATTGTCAAACGAGTAGGACGCTGGGATACTTCAGTAACATTTTTAGGCGCATATGTTGGGTTAGAAATTCTTCGTAATTTGTGGGTGGGATGGAGTTGGGATGTCTTACAGCATCAGTTAATGAACGGTAGTTTGTTGCTGTTTGCTTTTTTTATGATTACCGATCCGCGATCGATTCCCAATGCAACCACCAGTCGTATAATTTGGTCAATTGGTTTAGCTATTCTTACGTTTATCCTTCAGCATACGTTTTATCTTACTACTGCTGTTTTTTGGTCGTTGTTTATCTTGTCTCCTTTAACTATTGTTTTAGATACAATCTGGTCGGCATCAAGATTTTCTTGGCAACAAAATGCAATGAACAATTATCTAAAATTTAATAAAATATCGACAACTTCAATATCATAATATGAAAGTATTTCGTTATGCGATCGCACTAATTCTATGTTTTATTACTATTATTTTCTTGGCAAAACCTGCCTGGGCATTTTGTGGTTTTTATGTCGCCAAGGCTGATAAAACTCTTTATAATAAAGCTTCTCAAGTTATTATTGCTCGAAATGGCGATCGCACGGTTTTAACGATGGCAAATGACTATCAAGGCGACCTTAAAGATTTTGCCGTAGTTGTTCCCGTTCCGGTTATTTTAGAACAAGGTCAAGTACAAGTTGGCAACCCAAAAATTCTCGAACGATTAGACGCATTTAGCGCACCTCGATTAGTAGAATATTTTGATGAAAATCCTTGTGGATTTACAATAAAACCAGAAGAAATGATGCGTCAAACTAGGGGCGCGCCACTCCCAGCTTCTGCTGTAAGTCAACAGGATAGAGTATTAGGAATAACCGTAGAAAAACAGTTTACTGTTGGCGAATATGACATTCTAATTTTGAGTGCTAGAGAATCAGATGGATTAGAAACTTGGCTCAATCGAAATGGCTATAAAATCCCTCAAGGTGCGAGTCAATTATTACAGCCATATATTCGAGAGGGAATGAAATTTTTTGTGGCTAAAGTCAATTTACAAGAGTATGCCAATACAGGGTTTAAATCGCTTCGTCCTTTAATGATGGCTTATGAATCTCCTAAATTTAGATTGCCGATTCGTCTGGGAATGGCGAATGCGAAAAACGAGCAAGATTTGATTGTTTATTTACTTTCTCCTCAAGGACAAGCCGAATTAACCAATTATCGTACTGTTAAAGTTCCTTCAGATGTAGAAATTCCTGAATTTGTCCAGAAAGACTTTAATAATTTCTATCAATCGATGTTCAAAACAGCCTATGAAAAGACAGGAAAAAAAGTAGCATTTTTAGAATATGCTTGGGATATGGGAAATTGCGATCCTTGTTCGGCACAACCTTTAAATATTGACGAATTAAGACAAGCAGGCGTATTTTGGTTAGATTCATCTCGACTATCCAATATCTTTATTACTCGCCTTCATATTCGCTACACTCGCGATAAATTTCCAGAGGATTTACAATTTCAAGAAACTGTCAATCGTCAATCATTTCAAGGACGATATATCATTCGCCATCCCTTCAAAGAAGAAGTGAGTTGTACAGAAGCACAAAATTATTATAATTCAGTCAAAGAACGACAAGAAAAAGAAGCACAAACCTTAGCAAAATTGACAGGATGGAACCTCGATAACATCCGCAGCAAGATCGATTTTGTCGAGACAAAATCTAAGGAATGGTGGAGAGGATTTGGACGATAAATTCAGTAGTAGAGACGCGAAATTTCGCGTCTCTACTACTGATTATGCGTTCTTATCAAATTGGTTTTAATAAATTTTGTTTATTTATCAACTTTAATTTGAATTGTGTTAATCGATGGCGATCGCATTTTTAGCAGAAAAATTAAGGCAACTAAAAGAAATGACCAATGAGCAATTATTAAACCCCAAATTAATGCAATAATAGCGCTGGCTATTCCTAGTGCATAAAAAATATCATTAGTCGTGCGTTGATACCAAAAAATACTGCCTATTGCTGCGAGCAACCATAAGATAGGAAAGATTGGGAGAATCATATCGATCGCCTCTCGGTCGCTAAGTTTAAAAAAGCATTTTAAATTCTTGATGCTTTTGCCTACACCTTAGCATCCCTCTCTAAAACCAAACGAGTAAATAGACTACAAACTGAAACTTTGTTAGAAAAGTTTGCAGAACTTTAAACTTAAAATTAAAACGATTTAACTTTCTACCAAAAACTCAACTAACCAATTTTTCAGATGAAAAGTAGCACGACAATCAACATCGTTATAGCGCAAAATTGCCACTAAAAAACTACGATCGCCCGTTTGTAACCAGCGATCGTACCAACAGACGCATTGATCTCCACTTACCCCGCGA
>JALOOL010000401.1 GCA_025454425.1 Hydrococcus sp. Prado102
TCTCATGATAAAGGGTTGTTTTTCTAAAGACGTTAGGGGAAGATGGCTTTGGCGTGCTAAATAATGGTGTTTAGGAGCAACTAAAACGAGCGGATTACACAGAAACGACTCTGCCTCAATCTTGTCCTGCTCTGGCAAGCGACTGAGGATATAAAGATCGTCGAGGTTTTTATTGAGTCGCTCTACTACTTCTTGATGGTTAGTAATCTCAAGAGAAATGCCGATACTGGAGTAGCGTTGGCAAAAAGGATTTAGTAGCTTAGGGATAAAGTACTTCGCGGTGGTTGCCGCAGCTAGGCGCAAGTGTCCCTGTTCCGTCCCCCTAAACTCAGCCAAGTTCGTCTCTAACTGCTTTAGTCGCTCAAAGATTGTCTGGCAGGCATCAAAAACTTCCTGACCTGCTGGTGTCAAGTACATCTGCTTTCCTACTTGTTCAAATAAGGGCATTCCGATCGCATTAGAAAGATGCTTGATGTGCGAAGATACGGTGGGTTGCGAAAGATATAGTTGTTTGGCTGCATGGGTGAAGCTACCGTGTCGCACTGTTGTCTCAAATGCCTGCAATTGGTTGAGCGTGAATAATTTCCAGAGAGGATTTATTGGAGAACTGTCAGGAAGATTCTGTTTCATGATGCTGTCCAGTCTTATCTTAAAAAATCAACAAATTTAACAATATTTATCTGGCTCAATATAAGTTATATACTACTTTAACAACATTAATGTTGTTAAAGTAGCAATAAACAGCAATTATAGAGCCAAAATTTATGTTAAATCGTGCCCTATCGGGCTAAAAGCCTTCCCGTGTCAGCATTTCAAGTATAAGATGTAGGGTTGGGAGTTTAGTTATTCTACTTGGAAATACCCCAAGTAGAGTAACTGGCGTTTGAGGTAACGTTGGCGCTAGCCTGCCTTCTGGCATAACCCGACACTCATAAAACTCGTTAGATTTTGCGATCGCTTTAGGCTATAAAATGCTCTCTAACTTCGCTTCCAATCTTGAATATTCCAAGTATTTCTATCCCAAGGGGTTAGATCGTAACCCACTAAATTATTGTTAAAAGCCACAACATCAGAGCGATGAACGAGTGGAATAATTATTGTATTATTCACTAACAGATCGTTCATTTGAATAAACAAATTTTGTCGTTTCGTAGCATCTAACTCTTTAGTAGAATCTTGCCAAAATTGGTCGTATTCTTTACTACAAAAACGAGAATTATTATCGCCAGTCCAGTTATTAGCTTTTTGAGGAATTTGATTGCAGGTAAAATACTTCATATAAGCTACCGGATCGGGGCTGTTATTTCCTGAAGTATACATCTGCAAATCTGCATAAAACTTTTCTAAAGTATCGTTATTAGTTGGATCGCTAGAAAAGAAAATACTTGCATCGACACTTTTTAATTCTACGGCGACGCCAATTGATTGCAATCCTTGTTTGACAATTTCTTGAGTTTTTTGACGTAGAGGATTGACGGAAGTTTGAAAGATAATTTTCATCTCCGTTCCATTTTTATCGCGAGTTCCATTGTTGTTAGTATCTTGCCAACCCGCTTCGTCTAACAAGGCTTTAGCCTTTTCTAAATTAAATTCATATTTAGTATTAGTAGAATTATATTGTTCTGGTAATACTAAAACATTAGCAGTGGGTTTACCTGTAATGCCATAAAGTTGTTGTGAAATTGTATCGCGATCGATAGCCAAAGAAAAAGCCTGACGAACTTTTGGATCGCTAAAAAAAGGATGGGGATTTTTTAAACTCGATCGCTCTCCATCTGGCGTAGCTTTATTAGGATCGGATTGATTGACAATAATTCGTTCGACTAAAGAGCCAAATTCTGAAACGAGTTTACCTTTTCCTGAAGCTTCTAATCCTTTTAAAACAGATGATTCTACTTGAAGATTATAAGCATAATCTGCATCGCCTGTTTGCAGGACTGCTCTTGCGGCTGAAGTTGCATCGCCACCGCCTTTTAATTCAATCCGTTTAAAGGCTAATTTATCGACTTCTCTGAAGTTAGGATTGGGTTCGTAAACAACAACATCTCCAGGTTTAAATTGTACGACTTTATAAGGCCCCGTTCCCACTGGCATTAAATTTGCAGGGGCTTGTCGAGCATTTTCTCCATTATATTTTTCATAGATATGGCGAGGAAGAATCATTCCTTCTGTCCCAACCAAAACTCCAGACCAATCTGGATTAACATCTTTAAAATTTACTTTAATCGTATAGTCATCAATTGCTTCGACATTTTTGACAACTTGATAAGTACCAGAACTCGTCGTACCTACTTTAGGATTGCTAATATATTCATAGGTAAAGATCGCATCTGCTGCTGTAAATGGAGTGCCATCAGACCATTTAATATCTTTTCTTAATTTCCAAGTAACCGATCTTCCATCTTTAGCGATTCCTCCGTTTTCAATTGTCGGAATTTCTGCGGCTAAAAAAGGAATTAGTTGGTTATTTTTGTCGTAGCTTGCTAAAGGTTCTAAGGTGATGCGACTGGCTTCCGAATCTTTGTAACCAGTCGATAAATGAGGATTGAGAATGGTTGGTGCTTGCCAAAATAACAACCTTAAAACATCATTGTTAGTCTCAGTAGTTGGTTGTTGTGTAGTTTGCTGCTGTTGATTATTACAAGCAGCAAAAATTAAAGTAGAGCAAAGAGATAAAATTATTAGTGGCAAAAAGAAAGAACGAGTCAAAAATTGTCTTAGGGTCATATCAACCAATTTTGGATTTTGGATTTACGATTTTGGATTATCATATAAGAGATAAATTTGAGGCTAGAGATATAAAAATTATTTATTATTTTTCTCCATAAACCGAGATGCTTAAAACCTTCTTTTAGATTTTTCCTTGAATCCAAAATCGTTTAGTCAATTCGCAATTAAAAAATAGCGTAGGTCGATCCCACGCTACTTTATCCTAAATGAGCATATTGTTATATACTCATGTTTTGCAAGTTTTGGCGAGGATTGTAAGTACGGATAGAACGGATTTTTTCGTAAAGTTCGCGTTCGCTAACGCTTAAATTTTTTGGCGTGTCGATCGCAATTTTAACTAATAAATCGCTGCGTCCGTCCTTGGATTGAATCCAGCCTTTACCTCGCAGTCTCAGAGATTGACCCGAACGAATGCCAGCAGGGATTTTGACTGTAACCATTCCATCTGGAGTAGGAACTTCAATTGACGCGCCTAACACCGCTTCATCTGGCGTAATCGGTACTTCACACGCCAAATTATCCCCCTCAAATTGAAAGAAGGGATGGGGTGCTAATTCTACCTTTAAATACAAATCGCCTCGCTGCTGCGAGTAAGGACTTCCTTGACCTTTCCCTTTGATTCTGATGCGACTGCCTGGTTTTGCCCCTGGTGGAATGCGAACGTCCATCGTTTCGTTCCCTACACTGAGGCGTTTCTGAACGCCGCGAAAGGCTTCAGAAAATGTAAGGCGAATACTTGCTTCTGTATCGGCGGTTGGCGTTGGCGTTTGTTGTCCTCCAAACCCGCCAAAGTTACCAAAGCCCCCAAAATCGCTATATCCACTCGTTCCTCCTCCGGTTGGGGTTCGGTAGGTGTAAGTCCGACTTTGGGTTCCTCCAGGACTCGATACGCGACCGAGTAATTCGTTGATAAATTCATCAAAATTAGCAAATTGACTGAAGTCAAAGCCGCCAAAATCGACGTTAGCGCCTCCTGGCGACCAACTTCCCGCTTGGTCTGCTTGTCTCCAGTACTGACCGAATTGGTCGTATTTTTTGCGTTTGTCGGTATCTGATAAGACTTCGTAAGCTTCGCTAATTTCTTTAAACTTATCTTCAGCTTTTTTATCCCCAGGATTGCGATCGGGATGATATTTTACTGCTAACTTACGGAAGGATTTTTTAATTTCATCGGCACTTGCGCCTTTGCTGACCCCTAAAATCGCATAGTAGTCTTTGAAGTCAGTCGAAGCCATTAATAAATATCTCCTCTTCGGTTGCTGGGTTGAATAATTTAACGGTTTGAGAGTTAAGAATAATAACTTTTTAATAAGATTTACTCTTAATATAGACTAACAAAATCGTCAACCAAATTCGGTACGGTTCTTACACTCTCTCATCAGTGCAATGTCCGTACCTCATAGTTTAATTGATAGCTGTCTGCGAACGGCAAACCCCAGAAGCCGATAAGGGACGCTAGAACCTTTGAGAACTGGTACGCGCAGGTACTTTCCCATTACTAGGCGAGCAAGCCCTTTAAAACGCGCCTGAAGCCTTACAGAGAGATAATTTTGACCGCGATCGCGATCGGCTGCATATAGCGGCATAAAGGCAAGCTTCCCATAGAGAATATCGGCGCGATGAGTTGCACTCAAACCGTTTTTACTATGTTCTGGATTGGGGATTCCTCCATGTTCGCCATAGTTACGAAAGGGAACGTAATTTTTGAGTTTTCTAGCGCGTAGAAAAGAATCGACATTAGAATCCCATGTTGAGTAATTAGTTGCCCCAATTTTTTCTTGAATTTCTTCAGCTAATTCGATCAGATATTGGGCGCTTAAAGAAGTGATTAAATAAGCCACCATAGAAGTAGAAAATCCTTGCGCGTAACCTTCTTCCGAGACACTATAAATTTGAGGGGCGCAAGTATACAACCAAGCTACTCCGATATCGCGATCTTCTGGATTAAAGGGGATAGGGAGTTTTCCCATTCCAATTACAGGAACGAAATCTGCCTCGACAATTAGAGTTGGTTTTTCAAGTTTTGTTGCTTTTTCCCAAGCTTGTTTGTGGTTGAGGAGGCAAAGATAACTTGAAGAGTAATTTTTATATTCGGGTTGATGTTTTTGTCTGAGAACTTCGCACGGTAAGCCTTCTTTTTTAAAGGCTTCCTCTAGAAGTTCGGTTGACT
This sequence comes from Hydrococcus sp. Prado102, assembly GCA_025454425.1. Classification (GTDB taxonomy): domain Bacteria; phylum Cyanobacteriota; class Cyanobacteriia; order Cyanobacteriales; family Microcystaceae; genus Hydrococcus. The sequence continues at coordinate 4,901 of JALOOL010000401.1, forward strand.
CTTTATAAGCAATAATAAATACTTGACCGATGCGATCGCGCAATTGACTTGTCATTTGTTTTAAATAATAGAACAGAATAAAATTGAACAGGGAGAATATAGGCAACAGGCAATAGGGAGTGGAAAAGTGGGGGAGTAGGGGAGCTATCAAGGGTATTTTTTTAACAATCATGAGAAATTAGCGTGTTATCACAACGAAAACATCGGCTTTTTCCTCCTTGTCCCCCTTGTCCCCCTTGTCCTTTTCTCTACTTAAATCTAAAAAAC
>JALOOL010000402.1 GCA_025454425.1 Hydrococcus sp. Prado102
ATATCGCCCATCGCTAACAGACACTCCCATGACTAAGGCTTTGGGTTCGACAACGCAGTTTTTTCCTACTGTGGCTTTAAAAACTAATGCTTGCATTCCGATAAAGCTTTCTTCTCCGATGCTCGCTGGGCCGTGGACTTGACATTGATGGGCTAAAGAGACGCGATTGGCAATGTGTACTCCATAATATTGTCCGTCTACTTCGACCACGGCTTCGGGAACTAGTTTTCCTTCGACTTCGGTTTCAAGCGCATGGAGAACGACACAATCTTGTATATTAACTTCATCGCCGACCCAAATCGGCTGTCCTCCGCTAGCGGATGAATGTAAGCACTCCAGTGGATGTCGGGGCTGGTTTCGTGGGGATTGAAGGTGGCGCGGACGTTAGGATGAATGTTGTTCATGAGCTTGAAGTTGAAGGCTTTTTGCTTGTTGTTATTAGTAAATCAAGCTCGCGTAACAAACTTGGGACGTTATTGTGACAATCTTGGGACAATTACATTTTTAGTGAAAATCGATAACTAAATTCAATAGACGAGCAATTTTTTGTTCCATCACAGATATGTGAAAACGCTCTCTAGCTTGTTTCTGTGCGTGTTGAGCGATGATTTGTGCCAACATTGGATGTTGATAGCAAATCGCGATCGCATCGGCTAATTCTTCAACATTTCCAGGCTCGACCAGCCATCCGGTTTTTCCCGTCTCGATTAATTCAATTGCGCCTCCCGCCGCTGATGCAACTACAGGTCGCCCGCAGAGCATGGCTTCAACAATGACTCTTCCAAAAGGTTCGGGAGCGGTGGATGTATGCGCAATTAAATCGCATACTGCCATTAACGGCGCTACCTCACCCCGAAAGCCAAAAAACTGAACTCGCTTTGAAAGTCCCAGTTCCACTACTTTTTGATGAAGTTGTTCGACGTAACGCTTTTCGCCAAAAAGCGCATCGCCTACAAAAATAGCGGTTACTTTATCGGGACAGCGAGTTAGTGCTTCAAGCAAAATATGTTGCCCTTTCCACGGAGATAGACGGCTAAAATGACCGACGACAAACTGCCCTTCTAATCCGATATTTTGCTTTGTTTTCAGCGAATTCGTCTGGATTTGATAAATGGCAGGGTCAAAACCGTTATAGACGACTTCTGTAAGGTCGAATTGTCCTCCTGCTTCGATAAAAGCTGCTTGAGTTGCTTTAGAATTGGCGATGACTAAAGAAGCAAAACGATTTGCTAAAGTGACGGCAAGACGACGATTGGCAGCGCTAAAATGTTCGGCAGATAAAATGTCATGTAAATGATAAACCAATGGACGACGAGCTACTAAAGATGCGATCGCGCCAATGACTAAAGCCTTTTGCGTATTCGCATAAATCAGATCGTATTCCCAAGCAATCTCGGCTACTTTCGCAACTATTGGCGTGAAAACACCAATACTACCTATTCCTTGCATGAGGTTACTTTGTTTGCGAACACGTATCGACCGATTAGCAAGCACTCGCACTGGAATTTTTTGTTGTTCTAATAATTTTCTAAAAGGGCCATCGGCAAATAAGCAAATTAAACAATTGTCTCGAAATGGTTTAGCAATATCGACTAAGCATAGTTCGGCTCCACCAATTTGACCGCTTTGATCTAAAAATAAAATTTTCATGGATAATTCCTTTAATATAAAGATGGCGAAAAAATTCTGAAGTACGTAGGAAAAAACGATCTCCCATGAAATTCATTCAACATTTCAGGGCGATCGCTCAATAAAGCAGCACATCACAACTTTTTATTAGGATTATTTGAATTGCTCGAAGTTTATAATCAATTTCTTAAGGCGATCGCGTTTAGTAACTAACGGGAATTTGCCGATTGAGATCCACTTCATAAACAGTTTTTGATTCTATCCTTCCTTCAATTAATGAAATTATTAATAAAAATCCCAAAAACGCTAGAGTGGATTGTAAAAAAACTAAAAATTCTGGTCGTTTGTGCATTGGTTGCATAAAAATACCTCCTCAAAATGAAGATTGATATTGTGGCTAATTAAATAGCTTTAAAAGTAAGAAAAAACGCGATCGCGTTTACTCATCTGCTTCCCTATATCAAGATTACTCAACCAAATGGGACAAACTCGGAACAATTTAAAACCTTTTTTTACTTCAACAAGATTTCTCGAACTTTTTGTGCGATTGTCGTCCAGTTATACTTGCTGGATACATAATTTCGACAATCAGCACGAGAAGGCATTAAAATTTTCTTGGTTAGTAAAGCTTCTAAATGAGTTGCGATCGCGCTTTCATCCGCCGACTTGGTAATTAATTGGGGAGAAAATTGACCTAAAATCTCCGGCATCCCTCCCACTGGCGTACATAAAACTGGCGTTCCACAGGCTAAAGATTCTAAAACAACCAATCCAAAACCCTCTAAAGATTGACTGGGAATAACCGTTAAATCGGCAGCTTGATAAGCAATGGGCAATAATTCATCGGGTAAAAAACCAAGAAAATTAACGTGATTATTTAGCTTTAATTCAGTCGCTTGTCGTTCTAATTCGTCTTTTAAATCGCCTTGACCTGCAATTAATAGCAAAACGTCAGGAATTCTCGTTTTAATCTTAGCTAGTGCATTTAATAAAACATCGATTCCCATGCGTCGAACGAGGCGGCGAGGAGTAAATAGAATGAGACGATTTTGTTTCCACTGGAGTAATTCGCGAGCGGCAAAACGCGATAAATTAGGATGAAAGCGATCGCAATCGACTCCGCCAGGAACAATGTATATTTTGTCCCAAGGAACTTGATAATATTTGTGTAAAATCATTCCAAAAGCTTCGCTTAGAACGATAAAGCGATCGCAACGACGATAAACTTTTTTTTCTACCCAATCTTTTATTGATGTATTTAGTTTATTAGTTCCTTCGCTTTCCATTGCCCAAGGGCCATGAAAAGTAAAAGTAATGGGTATATCAGTTGAAAATTTTGGTAATAAAGGTAAGCTGTAAAGAGAAAAATGTAAATTAATTGCGTCGGGTTTCGGAATTTGTCTTTTTAAAAAGTTAGTTTGAGCTAAGAAAAGTCTTTGCCAAAGAGGATAATTGGGTTCGGCTAGATTGACTAATTGTAAAGGAGGATTAGATGATGTTTGGGGCAGACCAACTCCGCACAATTCAACGCGATCGCCTGCTGCAACTAGATGATGAGTTAGTTCGTAAACGTAGCGATCGAGTCCTCCAGGCATATTAGGAAACCAACCATTACCAACGCAGAGAATAGATTTAGAGGCTGGCGCAGAATCTTTCATAATTCATAATTCAATTTTTAAGATTTATCTTTTAGCTTTTTTTAATGCCCGATTGTAAAAAATAATTGTCACAAAAAGAAGAGCGATAGATTGCGCATTTGGTCAAAGAAGTATAATAAAAGCACTAACTCTGAATTGTTAATGACGCTACCTACCATTACTCAAGACACGCTCGATCTGTTTCCTGGGGATGAATTAATTCTGCGATTTAGAACTTGGCAAGATTACGAGAATTTATTGGTACGCCGCCAAGACAAAGCAGGGTTAAGGATTCGATATAACGGCACAACTGGGGAAATCAGAATTATGTCGCCACTGCCAGAGCATGGTAAAAATGCAGATATGTTGGCAGATTTGGTGAAGGCATTACTTCGATCGCGAGGAAAAGACTGGGAAGCATACACACCAATTACTTTAAAACGGGCGAACCTACAAGGAGTAGAACCGGATTATTGTTTTTACATTGAAAATCGCGATCGCATTTTGGGAAAAGAAAGACTCGATCTTAACAGCGATCCCCCTCCCGATCTAGTCATAGAAGTCGATCTCACTTCGATTACTAAAGCAGAAGATTATCAAGCGATCGCTACTCCTGAACTTTGGATTTACCGTCGAAATAATCTCTTAATTTATCAATTCGACGGACAACAGTATCAAGAATGTCAAACGAGTTGTCATTTTCCAAACTTGGACGTTCAAAAACTCATTTCGCAATACATCGAGCGAGGTTGGCAGGTTGGATCGAGCGTGATGCTGCGCGAGTTTGAGCAATTTTTAGCCGATTCGTTGAGTTGAACGATACAAATAACCTAATTGAGTGTTTTAGGCGGCTTTCTTTTCAAAAATATCGGCTAGCGCCTTAAATCGGCTCCCCATCCAGTAGGCTTGATTCAATCGACGATTAAGCCGTTTGCTTCGTCTGCTGTTGGAGGATGCTAGACAGATTAAATTAGATAGTTCAGCATTGTTTTCAACGCTGGGAGCGTTGCTATCGAATTCGGTAGACTTATCCATTTTTTTGAATGAGAGCAAAATTTATAACACAAAAATAATAAGACGGCTCTTGGGACAAAATCGGGACAAAATTTTAAAGATCTGAATTTGTCACTTTTTTTAATTAATCTTAAATCTGACTTCCATTTCTTGAGTTAATGCCTTATGCTTTCGCAAATCGTCCGTCCGTTGGTTCATGCTCAAATTCGCTTTTTGGCTAATTCTGGAGTCACTCGAAAAACTCTGATTGAGATAATTGCTCAGTGGCTTGGCTATTTAGGAGTAAAGGCTGTAGTTACTCATTTAGAGAGTCGTTCTGACCAAATTCAAGTTTCTTTAAGCGTTAGTAAACCAGAAGGTTGCGATCGCTACGATTGGCAGCAAATTATCTGCAATTTAAATAGAGGAGAACGGGATTCTTACCTATCTAGTTCTTCAAGAGAGTTAGTCACCAGAAACTAGTTCTCATCATCGTTGTGTGACGATAATTCAAACAGTTTTTAGCAAATTTATGTTTAAAAACCCTACTTGCAATAATTTTGTCCCAAGTTTGTCTCGATCGCTTGAATATACTGATTTCATGACACAGTTAATCGGAGCGATCGCACAATTCAACCCAATTCGATCGAACGGCGATCGCTTTTCTGTTGTCATCCCTATTCAAATCTTTACGGGGAAATATAATAAAACGAGAGTAGGCGATGAAACGGCAAAACCAACAAGATATTTTTCTTGAAAATAAGAATTTACTAAAAGAAAAAATCCAGGATAACAATAAACAACCAAACTGGTTGAGAAAAAGCAATAGGATAATTGCTATTATCCTAAGCGTGTTTCTTGTCATTTCGCATCCAGTATGGTTAACCGTAGAACGAGCGGTTGCATCTAATCCTTTGGAACAAAAAGTAAAGGAGGAATCAACCTTAGTTCGACAGGAATCTCCTCAAGAAGAAGCACCAGAAAAATCTCTTAAAGAAGAAACAAAACTCGAACAGGAATTGCCCTTAGAAGAGATAAAGA
>JALOOL010000091.1 GCA_025454425.1 Hydrococcus sp. Prado102
ATCGCGAACTCGAACCCTATCGCGCCAGACTCAAGGGTAAGCGAGTCGTTTTGTATACAGGCGGTGTCAAAAGTTGGTCGATTATTTCCGCCGCTAAAGACTTAGGCATGGAAGTAATGGCGACCAGTACCAAGAAAAGTACAGAAGAAGATAAAGCTCGCATTAAAGAACTGCTCGGTCAAGATGGAGTTATGTTAGAAAAGGGGAATGCGAAAGAATTACTCGATGTAATCGAGAAAACCAAAGCAGATATGCTCATTGCTGGGGGACGCAATCAATACACTGCCCTCAAAGCAAAAATTCCATTCCTCGATATCAACCAAGAACGCCATCATCCCTACGCTGGTTATGTAGGCATGATTGAAATGGCACGGGAAATCGATGAAGCATTGCACAGTCCGATTTGGGCGCAAGTTCGCAAACCAGCCCCTTGGGATAGATCGGTAGGGGCGAATGGCCATTCGCCCCTACTGCACCCCGAATCGTATATCCCTAATTCCACAACGCATTCATACGTTAAAGCCTCAAATCATTAGGACGCACGCCATGCAGGGCGCACGCCATGCGCCCCTACGTAATCGAACATAAATTCCTTCAGGTTCATAATTTTGAACTTTGAACTTTGAACTTTGAACTTTGAACTTTTTAATCATGGCTACAATTACTAAGCAGAAAAAATCGGTTGCAATTAATCCACTCAAACAAAGTCAACCCCTCGGCGCAGCGTTAGCCTTTTTGGGATTGAAAGGGATGATGCCCTTATTTCACGGTTCTCAGGGTTGCACTGCTTTTGCCAAAGTTTTGTTGGTACGACACTTTCGCGAGGCGATTCCACTCTCTACCACTGCAATGACTGAGGTTTCTACAGTTTTAGGTGGAGAGGATAATGTCGAACAAGCGATCTTGACTTTAGTAGAAAAGTCCAAACCCGAAATCATCGGTCTTTGTACCACTGGATTGACCGAAACTAGGGGCGATGACATGGAAGGGATTCTTAAAAATATCCGCAAGCGCCACCCAGAGTTAGATAAGCTGCCGATTGTTTTTGTTTCTACGCCCGATTATAAAGGTGCATTGCAAGATGGTTATGCTGCTGCGGTTGAAAGTATCGTTAGGGAACTTCCCGAACCAGGTAGGATTATTCCCAATCGAGTCACGATTTTAGTGAGTTCTGCTTTCACGCCAGGGGATGTAGAAGAAATCAAAGAAATTGTTGAAGCTTTTGGGTTAGAAGCGATCGCGGTTCCCGATTTATCCGCTTCTTTGGACGGTCATTTAGACGATTCTTACGAAGCTGTCACGACTAGCGGTACGACTGCCAAAGAACTGCGCGAAATTGGCAATTCTGTCTTTACTTTAGCACTTGGCGAAAGTATGCGCGGCGCTGCCGAAATCCTGCAACAAAAGTTTGAGATCCCTTATGAAATATTCCCACATTTGAGCAGTTTAGACGCGATCGATAACTTCTTGCAAGCATTAGAAGATATTAGCGGCCATCCCGTACCAGAAAAATATCGTCGCCAACGCAATCAATTGTTAGATGCAATGTTGGATACGCATTTTTACTTCGGTCGCAAGCGCGTTTCTTTGGGTTTAGAACCCGATTTGCTGTGGTCGATTACTTGTTTCTTGCAGTCGATGGGTGCAGAAGTTCACGCCGCTGTAACCACTACTAAATCCCCACTACTGCAACAAATGCCTGTCGAGAAAGTGGTTATCGGCGATTTGGAAGAGTTAGAAACATTAGCAACAGGTTCGGATTTATTAATTACTAACTCTCAAGGTAAATCGGTGGCTGACCGTCTGGGAATTCCTTTGTATCGTCAAGGGATGCCGATTTACGATCGCCTGGGTAACGGATTTTCTTGCAAAGTTGGCTACAAGGGCGCGATTCAAATGTTATTCGATCTTGGCAATATATTTTTGGAACGCGAAGAAGAAACAGCGCACGGTCATAAAAATTATGAATGATGAATGATGAATGATGAATTGTGAAAAATTGCCATTTTCCCATGCAAAAACTTAGTCGTTCGAGACTTACGCTGTTGGACAAATTTCGCCCCCCTAGCCCTCCAATCATGGGGGGAACCGAAATTAAAGTCCCCCAGATTTAGGGGGCAAGTGCGTAACTCCTGTGGCTAAAGAAATTTTTTCTAATGATGGAGAAACACGATGAAAATTGCTTTCACTACCACCAATCGAACGCATATTAACGCTCATTTTGGTTCGGCAAAATCCATTGATGTTTATGAAGTGTCCCCAGAAGGTTATGAGTTTTTAAACACGATTACCTTTGGTGGCAATCTCGATGAAGATGGCAATGAAGATAAATTAACGCCTAAAGTTGAGGCATTAAAAGATTGCACTATTGTATATGTTTCTGCGATCGGAAGTAGTGCAGCATCTCGTCTGATTAAACAAGGTATTACCCCATTGCGATCGAAAACTGAAGCAGATGCGGTCGAGGATACGTTAAATGAACTCGTTAAAACCCTTAACGGCAATCCTCCACCGTGGTTGCGAAAAGCGCTTCAACAACGCAACAGCAGCTTTGACGATTTGGAAGAAGAAGAGGAGGAAGAATTAACTGTTTAGAAACACATTCATTGTTATTTGTCAATAATTTTTCGTTAATCGTAAATAGAAACTTAACACCATGACTACAACCAACACCGTTACTCCAACCAGCGATATTAAAGTAGCAGACAGTGCTTTTTTAAAAGCGTTGGTTCAACAGATTCGCGCTAACGACTCTTATGGAACATTACGTAACTGGGCCGATGAATTAATTCTCAAACCTTTTGTTGTTAGCAAACAGCAAAAACGAGAAATTTCTGTAGAGGGAGATATCGATCCGATTACCAAAGGAAGAATTTTAGCATTTTACCGCGCGATCGCGGCTCGCATCGAAGAAGAAACGGGACAACTAGCACAAGTCGTTATCGATCTTTCTCATGAAGGTTTTGGTTGGGCGCTTGTTTTTTGCGGTCGCTTAATTGCTGTGTCTAAAACTTTACGCGACGCTCAACGTTTTGGCTACGATTCTTTAGAAAAATTAGCCGCCGAAGGGGATAAATTAACCCAACAAGGCGTTGATTACATCAAGCGTTTTCCTGATGTAGCAAAAGTTTAGGCTTTATCTCCCGAAGGACAACAGTTGTGGAGAAATAACGTATTTCTCCCTTGTCTCCTTGTCTCTCTTGTCCACCTAGTCTTCCGAAGGACGAAATATGGTTCAAGCAACTGAAGCAACCTTTACTAACGGTAATCCTGAAGAATTAAAAACGCAAATCAGACGACTTAATTCTAAAGCGGGTCAAATGAAAATGGACTTGCACGATTTAGCAGAAGGTTTGCCCACCGATTACGAAAAACTGATGGAAGTTGCCCAGCAAACCTACGATATCTTTCATCAAATCGATGAATTGAAAAAACAGTTAAAAACCTTGGAGAGCGGAAAATGACCCTAAATCTGGCTGAATTCAAAAAAATTACGGATGCGGAAGATTATTTTCAGTTTTTCCAACTTCCTTACGATGCCAATGTCGTCAATGTCAATCGCTTGCATATATTGAAGCAGTTTGCCAAAAATATGAAGGAAATTGACACCAATTTTCCAGACCTTAACGAATCAGAAAAACTCGATCGCTATAAAGAAGCGCTAGTTCAAGCTTATCAAGTATTTCTAACCTCATCGCCCTTGGAAACCAAACTGTTTAAAGTATTTCACGACCAACCCAAAGGCGTTGTCAAACTGGGCGACATCAAAATTAGTTGAGGATAAAAATTGATGGTTCCGCAGCAAGCACCTGTTTTAACCCTAGACGATCGCATCGAATCGGTTTTTGGTTTAACTTCTAAAGAGTTAGAACGTTACAGCCGTCAAATTATGCTTCCCAATTTTGGCGAGGAAGCACAGCGCAAACTTAAGTCTACAACAGTCCTGGTCACTGGCGTAGGCGGATTGGGCGGCACTGTAGCCCTTTATCTAGCAGTTGCAGGAATTGGACGCTTAGTGTTGTTGCGCGGCGGCGAACTGCGCTTAGATGACATGAATCGTCAAATCTTGATGACTGATGATTGGGTTGGCAAACCGAGAGTCTTTAAGGCGCAAGAAACATTAGAGGCGATTAATCCAGATGTTCGCGTCGAAGCTATCTGCGAATACGTCACGCCAGAAAATGCCGATTATTTGGTTAAAAGTGCAGATATCGCGATCGATTGCGCCCACAATTTCGCCGAACGCGACTTACTCAATGAAACTTGCGTTCGCTGGAACAAACCAATGGTGGAAGCAGCGATGAACGGGATGGAAGCATATCTAACTACCATCGTTCCTGGCGTAACGGGTTGTTTGTCTTGCCTGTTTCCAGAAAAACCCGAATGGGATCGTCGAGGATTTGGCGTTCTCGGTGCGGTTCCTGGCACTCTAGCTTGTCTTGCTGCATTAGAAGCCATCAAACTCATTACAGGTTGCGATCGCCCATTGCTATCCAAATTATTGACGATGGATTTAGGTCGTCTAGAATTCGCCAAACACAACACCTATCGCGATCCTAATTGTCCGACTTGCAGCTAACGTCTTTATGGAAGTCGAAAGTCGAAAGTCGAAAGTCGAAAGTCGGAAGTCGAAAGTCGAAAGTCGAAAGTCGAAAGTCGAAAGTCGAAAGTCGAAAGTCGGAAGTAAGTATTAAATATGCTCTCTTCCCTTTCCCCTTTCCCCTAAAAAAATCACCGATCGCTATTTAAGGAGAATACCATGACCGTTACTCTAACAGAAAAAGCAGAATTCAGACTTCGTGCCTTCCTACAAGGTTCTGCGGAGGTTACAAATGAAGCAGGCATTCGCATTGGCGTAAGCGATGGTGGATGCAGTGGCTATCAATATACGTTAGATATTACCAAAGCCCCACAACCAGGCGATCTCGTCGAACAGCAAGGCAAAGTCAAAGTTTACATCGACCCTCAAAGTGCGCCTTTATTAAATGGTGTTGTTGTCGATTTTGTTGAAGGATTAATGGAAAGCGGTTTCAAATTCAGCAATCCAAATGCTACCGATACTTGCGGTTGCGGACAATCTTTCCAAGCTGGCGATTGCACTCCCGCTGCTGTCCCTTGCAGCTAACGTCTTTTAAAAGTCGAAAGTCGAAGGTCGAAAGTCGAAAGTATAAGACAAGGGAGTTAAGTATACATAAGTCTTATTCCCTATTGTCTATTCCCTATTCCCTATTCCCCATTCCCCATTCCCCATTCACCAATTACCCCCAAAAGAACAATGGCTACTTATCAAGTTAAACTCCAAAACAAAAAACGCAACCTCGATACAATACTTACCGTTGACGAGAATACTTACATTTTGGATGCAGCAGAAGAGGCAGAATTAGATTTACCTTTCTCCTGCAAAGCAGGTTCTTGTTCTAGCTGCGTCGGTAAAGTTGTCGAAGGAACGATAGACCAATCCGACCAAAATTTCCTCGATGACGAACAAATGGACAAAGGCTTTGTGTTGCTTTGCGTTGCCTATCCTCGTTCTGATTGCACGATTCGCACCCATCAAGAAGCTTATTTAGTTTAAGGTGGCGTGTAATGTTCGCACAAAAAATGACCCTTACTGGTTCCTCTCTTTCTTTGCTGAGAGTTGGAGAGAGAGGCACAATTATCAGTATCCAAAATACTGACGATCGCACCGCAGGAAAACTCAGAAGTATGGGACTTTCCCCTGGAGTTTCCTTTAAATTAAAGCAGCGATCGCCCTCTTTTACGATTGAAGTTGGCAATAGATCCTTGCAACTGGACGATAAGATGCAGCGATCGCTTTACGTTCGTATTATCTGATGAATCTAATCGACTGCAATCATGACATCAGATGACTTAATTAAAGCGTAAGCATCGCTACCTTCTTTAAGTCCTAAATTTTCAGCAGAAGGTTTGGTAATAATAGAAGTCAATTCAACCCCAGGAGCAATTTCTATTGTCACTTCTGTATTAACTGCTCCGATCTCGACCTTTTTAACTTTTCCTTTGATAAGGTTACGAGCGCTAACTTTCATCTGTACTCCCCACTTTTTTAAGTATTAATACTAGTAATTCTAGCAAACGCTTCCTCAATCGAATTGAGTAGGAGAACACTAAAATCATGGCAACACTAACCGGCTTAACATTCGGACAAAAAACCTGGACGCCGAATTTTGTCCAAGAGATCGACCAACATAAATGTATCGGTTGCGCGAGGTGCTTTAAAGCTTGCGGTCGCGACGTTTTGATGCTGCGGGCAATGAATGACGAAGGAGAATTTGTTGACGACGAAGATGAAGATGAAGTTGAAAAGAAAGTAATGGCGATCGTTACTCCAGAAAATTGTATCGGTTGTCAAGCTTGTTCTAGAGTTTGTCCTAAGAATTGTTATACCCACACTCCTCTAGAAGCTAATTAATTCTAGAGACAAAAATGTTGATGACAGACATCTGGTAGGGGCGAATGGCCATTCGCCCTTACACAATTGTAAAGAGGCACTAAAAATTATGTCTCAAGACACAGATAAATCTATTGAAATCCAAAAAATAACTGGATTGCGACCAAAACACTTTGCCGATTTAATCAGAGTTGCTCAACTAGTTGACGACCCTGCTGGCGGACTAACAGGAAGACTTATTCAGGTTAATTGGGATGCTTTCGGGATTTCCCCTAATGTGGTGGAAAATCTTAAAGTTTTAGGAGCAAAATATCGTTATTCATCTCCTTATGTCGCGATCGCTGAGATTTGGGAACAATTAATTCCAGAAACTCGCAGTTGGTTTATCGCACATAAAAGCATATTGTGGCACATTGAAGAAATGTTGCCAGCCCTGGATGAGGACTAAAGCGTCCTACGTTCGAGAAGGAAGATACGAATCGGATTAATGCGAGACAGGATCGATATTTTACGCTTTAGCCTTCTCGCTCCCGATCTTCAGATTAGGCGTTGTGTTATCGATTGAGTGCTTCTTCTTCGTATCGACGCGGAACTTGTGCAAATTTGTAATTGGTTTGCTCGCTTATTGCTTAAATATTGTTTGGAATTTTTGATAAAATTGTTTTTTAAATTTTTGAAGTTTATAAGTTATTCTAGAATTTCTTATCTCTTCATCACGTCTTCTGAGTAAAGTTAAAATCATTTCCATTTGAATAGCAATAACATCTTTTAAGTTTTCGATTTCATCTTCTAATTTTTGTTGAGAATCGTCAGTACTATTGTTATCTATATTAAAAATATCGTCGTAAGATACATAATCAAAATATTTCTGCTGTAAAAGTCGGTTATCTCGTTCAAAATGTTTCAAAATTTGAACTCGTGTTTCATAATCTAGAAAATCTTTATCATTTTTATATAATAAATTTTTTGAACTTACATATCGGTTAAATAGGTTTTTGACATATAAATCGTGTCGAGATTCATAAACATTAGGAATTCTCGCTAAAACATCGCACAGATATAAATTCAACCCTTTATTTGCATCAATTTTAGTATTAATTGTTTCTGAAAGTTGGATTTGTGCGCGTTCGCAAAAGTCATCGATTAGATTTTGGTTGATTAAAGCTTTTTTATGAAGAGGAACAACCATTAAACTCTTTTTTCCATAAATCTCTTCTAAAAATTCGGCTATTTTTAAAAAATCAGGAGAATTACTATTCAATGAACGATGTAAATAATCTTGAAAATTTTCTCCTTCTTTATGCGTCCATTGTTGCCAACTAGAAACAATCCAATTATCTTGAGTTCTAATATAATAAATTATAGTTATATCCTTAAAATGCGAAGCTAAAGCCTCATGAACTTTTCTGGATTTTGCATTTAGAGAACCCAAATTTTCTGAGGAAATTATGATTTTTTTACAGTTATTTTGATGAGCTTTTTCGATTATTTCTTTTAATCTAGTTTCAAATTCCTGGACATCGCGAGTTCCATCAAATATTAAATCTCCAAAATAATGAAGAGGGTCTTCCCATTGTAATAAAGATTCTTTAGTATCAAACAAAAATCTAAAGTTTTTATCGGGAATATAAGTATTAAGTTTTTTTAAATACTGAATATTAGAATATATAAATTTTTGAATAGACGAAGAGCCACATTTAGCATGACCGGAATGTACTATTAATTGAATTGAGTTAGATTGATTAGATTCGGTACTCATTTTTGATTAGTTAGTAAAAAAACTATTTAACAGAGCATAATATAAAAATACTGAAAAATGTCAAGACCCCTATTTGACGAAACATTTATAACCAATTTACTACCAGAATAAATGCCGACCAATAATAGGGATGAGAAAACTTCTCATTCTGTAAAATTTTTAATTGAGCGCGGCGAAGAACCTCGGCTTTCGGTAGATTATTACTAGCTAATTCTTGATAGAAATAGCTCATTAACAAGGTAGTCGATTCGTCGCTAACATCCCATAACGATGCTAGCGTTAACGGGGATGGTGTAGCTGAACTCGTCGAGCGTGTTGCTGCCATCCGTGTTGATGTATCCTATATTAAAGCGATCGCCAAATCCCAAGAGATTGTTATGAGTGAGTTGAATTTGACGGCGGTCTGTTCCTACACTAGGCGATCGCTGATTTGCAGAGAAGTTACAGAACTTTACAAAAGCAATTTTCTTATAAAGGCAAGATAAACCTCGTTACAATTGGTTTTGATTAGGCGAAAATACCGATCGAGTTTTCATGAAATCAATTGTTATCACAGGCGGTACTCGCGGCATAGGTTATGGCTTAGCTGATGCTTTTCTTGCTCGCGATTGTAACGTCACTATCTGCGGACGCAATGCCAAAAGCCTCGAAACGTCAATAGAAAAGCTATCCGACAAATATTCATCTCAAAAAATTCGCGGCTATGTTGCCGATGTGAGAAACTTCGAGCAAGTACAGGCGTTGTGGGACAAAGCTAAAGCCGATTTTAGTCAAGTTGATATTTGGATTAACAATGCCGCACTGACACACCCCCGTTTTCCGTTATGGGAGAAAACCCCAGAAACGCTAGCGGCTGTTGTCGAGACAAATTTAATTGGGACGATGTACGGCGCAAAAGTTGCCATTTCAGGAATGCTTGCGCAAGGATTTGGCGCAGTTTACAATCTGGAAGGTTCGGGAAGCAGTGGCACTAAGGTCGAGAATTTAACGCTTTATGGCACGACTAAGTACGGTATCCGATTTCTCACTGAGTCCCTAGTTCAAGAAACGCAAGGCACGCCTATTATAGTCGGTGCAATTAGTCCGGGAATTGTCGTCACAGATTTACTAACCGGACAATACAACGAACAACAAGTCGAACTGTGGGAACGTTCTAAAAAGGTGCTAAATATTCTCGCCGACCGAGTGGAAACAGTAACGCCGTGGCTAGCAGAGCGAATTCTCGCCAATCAAAAGACGGGAGTTCGCATCGCTTGGTTGACGAGAGCAAAAGCGATAAGGAGATTTTTAAGTGCTTCTTTTTCTAAACGTAATTTATTTGAGGAAATTTAACGTTTATAGACCAAAAAAATTGAATTAGTAACTGTTAAAGGATTTTCATTATCTCGGCAAGTTGAAGATTTAAATGTTATCTATAAAGTAGGGAAGATTTAACCTATTTTAAGCAGGGCTTATGACATCTGTATCTAATCATGCTGTCGAGATTTATATTCAACGAGTTACAGAACTCAGTCAATCGGTTCGACGAATTCCCACTTCAGAAGAATTAGAAAAACTTGCGGTAGAATTAGGAATTAGTAATGAAGAGATCGAGGCAGCACAGAAGCAGTCGCAAGACCATTTAATCCGAGCAAAAAGTTATTTATCGCTCAAGCATTGGGACGATGCGATCGCAGAACTTCAAGAAGCATTAGTTTTTAACCCTTCCAATTTAGAAATCCTTACCAGTTTGGCAACTGCTTATTTAGGACGCTGGTATAAATATCATCGTCAAGAAGACGAACAGAATATTCGAGATACCATTCGCCAATGCTTCGCGATTAAACCCGACCACGAAGAAAGTCTTAACTTATTAGCTACTTTAGATCGGGCGAGCGAGCAGCGTCAAAGAAACCGAGCGATTGTAGGAGTTGGATTAGGATTGGTTTTTGCAAGTTTGGGTGTCTTTTTGGCTTTTAATGATTCGCTACTAAGCTTGTTAGCTAACAAACCATCAAAGTTACAAGAATTAGAATTTCAATTAAGAGATGAAATTCAAGCTTTGAGACAAGAACAAGAACAAATTCGCACCGAACTTTTGGGAGTTCAACAACAAGAAGATTGGCAAAATAAAATGCGAATTGCTGAATTAGAAGATCGATTGGCTAGATTAACGCAAAATTTTAACAGATTACAAAGGCGATCGCTACAACTACAACAGAATCGGGAAGAAAACGATTCTCCTATATTAGTTTCTCCTTCAGAAAACAAACCCAATCCGAAAAACAGCAACAAAAACTCAGATTCTAATAGCTTTTAATCGATTGTAAACTTTCTCTATTAAACTTCAATCTTCGCTAAAGTAGAACTATAAAATAGCCATACTCTCGAAAACTGTCTATTTGAGGAATATCTACACGCGCTACGGATCGATGAATTACTATGACGAATGCCTCTACAAATATGGATATTGCTTGGGAATTCGATATTTTTGAGCCACAAGCAACCTGGGATAGCGAATTACTCAAACAACTGGGGTTTATTCCTGGATTGAAAGAACTTCTAATGTTACGTCAAGTTCATGCTCTCGAACACGCTACAGTTTGGATGTTGAGCCAAAAAGATCGCCCTACCACTCCTCAACCAATAGAAAATTCCTATCCACAAGATAATGACTTGTTGGGGGGATTATCTACCGACCAAGGATTCTATTTATACGGTCAAGTAGATAGCTTAGATTTGCAAAGGTCTGTCCGCACGGCTTTGCGAAAACTCAAAGCAGGAGAATGGAATCTAGCCATACATCCTCGCTGCGGGACAAATCTATCCGTCAATATGTTTTTAACCGCAGGATTTGCTTTGGGAGCGCATTTAATTTTACCAAGAGGCCCTATCGAACAAATTATCGGATTGGGTCTATCTACCGTCGTCGCTACCCAATTAGCACCCGATTTAGGAATGTTAGCGCAAAAGTATTTAACGACTGCCATTCCTTTTAATCTTGAGTTGGCTGAAATCTCGATGACTAAAGATGTCTGGGGACGTTCTGCTTATTTTGTAAGCTTGCGGTGGCAAGAATTGCAATAAAACTTAAAATTTTGAGCTATCTAGGAGTTCAGATACAGTAGTACGCTTTTATAAAAGAAACATAAAATCTAGGTACTTATCCTTTATTGGATAAGGCACTAGCAATCTTAGATTCGATACCGATATATCAAGGAAAAAAACTTATGGCAATCGAACGTGGAGCAAAAGTTAGAATTCTTCGCAAAGAATCCTTTTGGTTTGGAGATGTAGGAACCGTCGCCAGCGTCGAAAAAAGTGGCATTATCTATCCTTACATCGTTCGCTTTGATAAGGTTAATTACACCGGATTTAGCGGCAATGCTGGTGGAGTAAACACCAATAACTTCGCCGAACACGAACTCGAACTCGTTAAAGCGGCTGCTAAAAAGTAACCGATTTTTAAAATCCCCCTTTTACAGTTATCAGTGACCAGTGACCAGTGACCAGTAAAGTACCTTGGTAACTGATAACTGATAACTGGTCACTGTTGTATTAAGGGGGTCAAAGCATCATTTAATTGACTTAATTTAGTGCCAGAACTACCTGAAGTAGAAACCGTCTGTCGGGGACTCAATCGATTAACCCAAGGACAAGTTATTCGGGGTGGGGAAGTGTTACTCAAAAGTACGCTTGCCTACCCTTTTTGTGTATCAGAATTCGATCGCAATATTCAAGGAACGACCATTGCTTGTTGGCACAGACTCGGTAAGTATTTGTTAGGACAGTTAACCGATGCTTCTACTAAAAGTGCGGGTTGGTTAGGCGTTCACTTGCGCATGACGGGTCAACTG
Organism: Hydrococcus sp. Prado102; assembly: GCA_025454425.1. GTDB lineage: Bacteria > Cyanobacteriota > Cyanobacteriia > Cyanobacteriales > Microcystaceae > Hydrococcus. The sequence goes on from JALOOL010000091.1 coordinate 12,008, forward strand.
TTGTGGGTTGAAGATAGTCTTCCCGTGCAAAAGCATACACGAATTCGTGTATTTATGGAAGGCGATCGCGAATTGCGTTTCGTCGATACTCGCACCTTTGGAAAAGTTTGGTGGGTTCCGCCACAAGTCGCCCCAGAAACGATTATTACTGGATTAAAAAAATTAGGAGTAGAACCTTTTTCGAGCGAATTTACGGCAAGCTATCTACAACAAAAGCTTAAAAAAAGTCGCCGTCCCATCAAAACCTTCTTACTCGACCAAGAAGTCATTGCAGGTATTGGTAATATTTACGCTGACGAGGCGTTATTCAAGAGTGGCATACGACCGACTGCGATCGCAGCCGATCTAACCCTAGCGCAAATCAAAAGCTTAAGAACAGCAATTATTGAAGTTTTGCAAACAGCTATTGACAAAGGCGGCACAACCTTCAGCGATTTTCGAGATGTCACGGGGATTAATGGGAACTATGGCGGTGTCGCGTGGGTTTACGGACGTAACGGGGAACCTTGTCGCGTTTGTGGAAATGCGATCGCGCGAATCAAATTAAGCGGTCGTTCGACTCATTATTGTCCTCAATGTCAACAACTTTAATGGGGACTGGGGATTAGTGACTGGCAATTGGGGAGTAAGATTTGGTTACAATCTTCAATATGAGTAAAATTTGATGCTGAGAGAAGAAGTCTTGAAGAGGTAGACAAGCTTAAATAATGGCAAAAACCGATCCAGATTTACAAGAGTTAAAATCTTTTATTGGCGAACAATTTGGACAAGTCTCCAAAAGATTCGATGCTATGGACGCGGAAATAGGCGAACGATTTGGACAGGTCAATAAAAGATTCGATGCTATGGACGCGGAAATCAAAGAAATAAGAATTGCCCAAGCAAAGATTGAAGGTCGCTTAGAAGAATGGAAACCTTCTATTAACAAAATCTCCGACCTTGCAGAGAAAGTTGGAGAGTTGAAGAATTGGCGGCAAATTGCCTTGGTTGTAATTACCGGAACGTTTGGTTCGTTATTTGGTTGGTTTTTGCGGGGAGGCAAATAGACGAAGGAAGGGCGAATGTCTATTCGCCCCTACAATTAATAATTAAACGCCTACTAACTCTTTCTTCTGGTTATCTACGGGTGCAGTTAATGCCTCTTCTAAATCGGCACAACCCAACCTTTCTTCAAGTATTTTCATGACTTCTCGCCCAAAATCGTTAGGATTTCGCTGCCAAGCTTGCAAGCAAACTTCGCCAAAGAATGAACCCAACGGTTCTGGATTCCATAACATCTTGCGAACCGTCCAAGGCGTGATGTTCATAGGATCGTAACCCGGTTTGAGAATGTCATTTTTGAAGGCAAATTCTTCTAGATGGGTATGCGGTTGCAACCCGATAAAGAAGATGGCGGGTTCGACTTTATCTACCCCAAAAATACGTTCTAATTCGCGATGATATGCGATCGTTTGGCGAATCGTATCAAAAGTTTCATCGATAACGTTAAAAGAATAATTCACCGAAACGAGATCGTTAAATCCCGCCGCTTTTAAATCTCGGCAATTTTGCAAGACAGTCCGCAGGTTGTAACCCATGCGCATCTTGCGTACTAATTCTTGCGAACCGCTGGTAATGCCGATTTCAAAATAGTTCATTCCCGTTTTTACCATCAGATCGCATAATTGGGGAGTGAGATTGTCGGCGCGGATATATGCCGCCCAATGAATATCTGTCATCCCAGAATCGAGGATCTTCTGAAGTAATTCGATCGCGTCGTCGATAAATTTTCGCGCGGGAATGAATTGCGCGTCGGTAAACCAGAAATTACGAATACCGCGATCGTAAAGTTGGCGCATTTCTTTAACCACTTCATCGGCGGGGTTGATGCGTACTTGTTTTCCTTCTACAACAGTATAAATGCAGTAACAACAGTTGTGAGGACAGCCGCGTTTGGTTTGTACGCCGATGTAGAAGTCATTTTCTTGCAGGTAATAATTAAATTCCGACCAGATTTTTTCGATGTAATCGTAATCGCAAGCGGTTTTTTCAAAGGGAGTTGGGTTTTCGTGAATCAATCTTTCTCTGGGTTTTTCTTCGCCGACAATGTAGCAGCGTTCGTCCGAGAAATCCCTTCCCTGCAATAATTTTTCTAGTAAGCTTTCTCCTTCTCCTACCGAAACAATAGTTCCTTTGGGTAGCTGCGTCTGTAGTTGTTCGTAAAACACGCTAACCGCGCCGCCACCAACCACTAAACGGGCATCCTCATTATACTTTTTCGCCCGCTTTAATCCCCGTTTAATCAAGCCTAGATTGCGCCAGAGTTCGCCGTAGTAACTCGATGCAATGCGCGTCAATCCTAACGCGCTGCGCAGCTTAACTAAGGGATTGAGCGAATAAAAGAACTCAAAGGTGTATTGTAATGGGTTGCCACCTCTGCCCCCGACAGGTGCATAAATTTGGATGTCGCGCCAAGAAAAGACAAGCAGGGTAGGTTTGAATTCATCGATACAGCGATCGAGTGCTGCTTTGTAATCCAGTGGCGGTACGGTTCCGAGATCGAAGATTTTTTGCTCGATCCCCTCAAACACTTTATGAACGCGATCGGCTAAATAAACAACGCCAATTGGAAAAATTGGATTGCAAGGAAGACGAACGTACAGAATTCGCTGATTCATAGTTTTGAGCGCTTGTATAGAGGAGTTTAATAAAACTTAATAAGTGAATTGTTATCTATAATTATTTTAATATAACTTAACTATCAGCGATAAAACGTTGCTAACTGCTGAGTATGGCGGATAAGAGGAGTTTCAGTCAAAAAGAATACCAATTATCGAAAAAATCAATGATTGTCTGAGGATAACCCCCAGCTAGCGATAGGAAGCCTGAATTATCAAGATAATAGCAAAGTGCAATCTATCTTAAAAAATTATTAAATTAGGTCAAATACCTTTACAACAACAAGATCCATCTTTTGAGAAGTATTGATTGTAATAATCATTACAACTAATCGGGATCGGAGGGTGTTAGCTTAGGAAGAACAACAACGAACCAAAATAATAAAATTGACCCTATTGCTATGGCTCAAATCCTCGATCCCATACCCAACGAACATAGGAATAGTATCCTTTGTTGCTATGTAAACGCCACCAACCAAATTCAAATTGCCCGCATAACTAATATTGCAAAGTGGTATTTCGAGCGAGTTGTTTTTCCAGGACAGCGCTTAGTTTTTGAAGCTTTACCCGAAGCCTTGTTAGAAATTCACACTGGAATGATGGCGAGTGCGATTCTCTCGGATACAATTCCTTGCGATCGCCTTAGCATTAACGATGGCAGAGATGACGACATCGATGACGATGGGATGTCGGATTCTGCCAATCGCGATAAGAATCAAACTATTGATACAACTGATAATAGAAACCAAAAAAATATCACTTCTTTAAAAAGCATTTTAGTTTCCGCCAGTTAATCGCCAAATTGTTAGCATTATAAGATTGCTTAGTTCAAGCAATCTTTTTTTTGCGATTTTCTTGTTAACAGAGTTGGGATACTAAAGTTTGAATTTACCTTCGTTTCTTTGGTTGTGGAAAATTGCCGCTTGGTCGATGGGATTGTCTTTATTGGCTTATCTTTTGTTGGCGATTACTGGGATCTGGATGTGGAATCGCCGAATCTCTAGACATTCTCGTCCTGCTTGGTTAAGACCGTTTCATTGGACGATGGGGGCGATTTTAGTTCATCTGGTTTTATTATTACTGGCGATCGGATTAATCGGGACGCTGGGACATTATGGCAGTTTGGGACATTCGTCTCATTTAGTTGCAGGTTTATTCGTAGTTGCTTTAGTATCAATCTCAGCTATTAGCGCCACACAAATCAGTCCTCAACGTCCGTGGGCGCGATCGCTCCACATCGGGACTAATATTATTTTATTTGGCGGCTTCATCTTCGTGACGCTTACAGGGTGGGATGTCGTACAGAAATATTTGCCTTAGAAATTCTTGCTCTTAGCTGATTTTCTAGGAATTATGCAAAAAAAATTGAGAACTCAAACAAATGCTGCGACGTGCTGGTTTTAGATATAACTCAGCCTAACGTATGCCTTGATTTAGCTGCATTACCGACCCACGTTATAATTTAAGGGATAGGTTGAGCAAGACAAAGCTATGGCAGTTCGGCAACGTCGTTACAGTAAAGAAGAATTAGCTCGACGCGGACAAGAACTTTACAAATCCCAAATTCGGCAACAAGTTGAAGCAGGGAACGAGGGGAAGATTGTAGCAATCGACATTGAAACCGGAGCTTTTGAAGTTGCTGAAAATGTTTTATCTGCAACCAACCGATTATTTGAGCGATATCCAGATGCTCAACCCTGGGTTATCCGAATTGGACACCGCGCTGTTTATCATTTTGGGGCAAGGAGTCTAGCCAACAATCAATGATTCAGGGAGTTGTAAATTCACGGTGCGAAGCAACTCTTCCACTTGTTATCGGGAATGCAAATAGACAAAAGCAATTTATTAATGCTGTTATCGATACAGGATTCAATGGTTTTCTCACTTTGCCATCCGCAGTAATTGTCGGTTTGAATTTGCCTTGGAATGCTTCAGAGATTGTGACGTTGGGCGATGGCAGCGAAACGCTTTTTGATTTATATGCTGTAACTATTATTTGGGACGGGCAGTATCGTGAAATTGATGTTGCAGAATCGGAAACCGAACCTTTGATTGGAATGGCACTATTTCACGAATACAGATTGCAGATAGACGCGATCGCAGGCAGTATCGTTAGAATTGAAGCATTGTCTGTATAGATACTTTTTTGGCTGAGGGCTAAGCAAACAAAGGACAAAAAACCAATGACCAGTGACATAATTATTATTGGTGGCGGAATTATTGGATTGGCGATCGCGATCGACCTCAAACTTCGCGGTGCAAAAGTGACCGTTCTCAGTCGCGATTTTGGACAAGCAACTTCCCATGCAGCAGCCGGAATGCTAGCTCCTCATGCAGAAAATCTTACCTCTGCTCCCATGCTGGAGTTGTGTCTGAGATCGCGCTGGCTGTATCCCGAATGGATTCGCAAAATCGAAGATTTAACGGGGTTAGAAACGGGTTATTTACCTTGTGGTATCCTTGCGCCCGTATACGAACCTGTAGGGGCGCATGGCGTGCTACCTCCTCATGGCGCGCTACCAAACAGCGACCATTTACCAAATGCAAATTGGTTAGATCGAGAAGCAATTCATTTGTATCAACCTGGACTGGGAGCGGATGTTATTGGCGGATGGTGGTATCCCGAAGACGGGCAAGTCGATAACCGCATTCTCGTTAACGCCCTCGTACAAGCCGCCCAAAGCCTCGGTGTCGATTTACGAGAAGGAATTGCCGTTCGTGCCATACAACAGAAGCAAGGACGAGTTAGCGGCGTTTTTACCTCGCAAGGAGAATTGCAAGCGCAAACCTACGTCTTAGCGACGGGTTCTTGGGGAAATCAATTACTGCCATATCCCGTGCATCCTGTCAAGGGGCAAATGCTTTCGGTGAGGATGCCGAGAGAACCCCATCAACCTTTACCCTTAGAACGAATATTATTTGGCGCACAAACCTATCTAGTTCCCCGCCAAGACGGACGCTTAATTATTGGTGCGACAGTAGAAGAAGTGGGTTGGACTCCCAATAATACGCCCAAAGGCATTCAAAGCTTACTCGATCGCGCGATTCGCCTTTATCCTGCCATAGAAAATTGGGCGATTGAAGAATTTTGGTGGGGTTTTCGTCCGGGAACGCCGGATGAATTGCCAATTTTAGGAACGAGTTCGTGTGACAATTTAATCTTGGCAGTCGGTCACTATCGAAACGGGATTTTACTTGCTCCAGTCACCGCTTCTTTATTAGCTGACTTAATATTGCAACAAAAATCCGATCCCCTGCTCGAACATTTTCATTGCGATCGCTTTTACACTAAACCTAATCCTGCGCCTTTAATCATGAATTCCCATCCCCTGCCTTTACAAATTAAGTCTAGCAACGGTTCCTCTCCCCATCGCGAAGAAGA
>JALOOL010000092.1 GCA_025454425.1 Hydrococcus sp. Prado102
TTAATCGCTCTAGATTGGTTCCTAACACGTAGTTAACGGTGGAAACTACCGTGTCGATTTCTCTGGGATTTCTAGAGGTTTCCACGACGCGATCGCGCGCATTATCTACATAGTAGATATCGTTGCCCAAACCGCCATTGAGGTTATCGGCAGCCAGTCCGCCGTTTAGGATATCGCTTCCCAACCCTCCAATTAGAACATCGCTGCCAGCTAAACCCGCGATGCGATCGTTACCCGCCCCACCATTAAACAAATCGATGCCGGACGTTCCTACAAGGATATCGTTTCTTGACGTTCCATTTCTGCGATTAATTCGTGCGTTAATCGAGAGCGTATAGCTTCCCAAACTGTTAATTGGTGCTGGTGCTGCTCCGGTTCCCGTAATCGGATTGTAGTTGCGCGCGCCTCTACCTGCTCCGTTCACCCCAATCAAATATTGAGTGCCTGCCGTAACGTAGACCTGTACTAAACTGCTGCGCGTCCTTCGATTGATATTGTTATTAACGGCAATTTCCCTACCATTAGCCGCAAAAAAGCGCAGGTAAGTATCGCCACTAAATTCTTGATTGGTGAAGGTACGAATATTAATCCACCCAGTCAAATTAGGCGTAAAGCGATAGATATCTACATCGTTAGAACCTACGCTGAAGGCATTATCTTTACCGATCTCGCCAGCTAAACGCGAACCAATGCCAACTCTTCGTACCGCTCCATTGCGAGAACCATTATCGGAGAGCGATGCGGCTTGTGAAAGTGGCAAAAGCCGACTTTTGAAAGTATATTGTCCGATATCGCCGGAAGAACCGCTTCCTAGTTGGAAAGGATCGAAATTATCGTTTCCTTTTCCCGCGATCGCGACATAATAATCTCGATTGGCTTGCACTTTATATTGAATTTTGCCATCGCGCGAGTTAGTATTGTCATCGACGGCTAGCTGTCTGCCTTGCGCGTCAAAGATAAATACAACCGAGTCAACTTTGTTGGCAAGGGAAATAGCTGGATTTTGGAAAGAATCGACATCTATTTCGAGAATTCCCGCATTTAGAGTACGGATTTTTCTAAAATCAACATCGCGATCGCCTACTTGTACGAGATTGCCATTCGGTCTAAAATCAGCACCGATTCGATTGCCATTAATAACGGTTTGCGGCGATGAAAGAGAAATAGGATTGCTAGCCAATGCTTGAGCGATGCTGCCGTTAATATCGTTATTGATAAAGTTGAAAGAGATTTTGTAGTCGCCGCCGCTAGCGCCTTCTGCGGGACGACCGCCTAATGTTCTAGCATCGTAATTTTGATTGTTGTAATCAGAAACCCCAATGTAATAAACATCTCCGCGTTCGACTGTTCCTCCAATAAAGCTATCGGTTCTGTGTCCGACGAAATTACCTAGAGAATCGATCGCCTCATCGTCAAAAGACAAAAACTCTGTAAAAACAGCATTGCCATTGCTATCGAGCGTATAAGAGAAATTGTCGTCGCTGACAATTTTCGCGCCAGTATCCTCAAAGAAAGCTTGCGTACCATTAGCTTCAAAAACTCGTATATAACTATCCACATAGCCAGTGCTAAACGGCGTATCGATATCGACAAAAAGAACGCCGTTATCGGGAGCGACAATTTTATAAATATCCACATCCGATACGCCAACGCGCCTGCCGTAATCTGCTCCGATAAAACCATTAAAAGCCGGATCGCGTCTGGAACTTAAATTAACTGCTACTGCACCGCTAATCGTTCCGTTGGGATCGGCATTACCAAAGCCAAATTGGAGAGAATAGTTACCCGTCGCTCCTGCTACTCCGCTTCCAGCTACCCTGGGATTGTAACGGCTATTTGAATATCCGCTAACTCCAGCATAGTAAGTTCCTGGCTGTAAGTTAATCGAAAGACGCGAAAACTTATTATTGTCATTGATATCGTCGTTAAAAGCTATCTGAGCGCCATTGCTATTGAAGATTCGGAGGACGCTATCAAAATTTCTGGGGTTAGCTGCATCGGAACCCAAGCTAATCGTAACGGTTCCTGCCGCAGTTACTCTAAATCTGTAAATATCGACATCTTTGGCTCCAATTCTAGTCGATCGCCCGTCGATTCCAATCGAGCCGCGCAGTGCCCCAACTGGCGAACCATCGAGCGTCGGGCCGATAATAGCTCCCGCGATCGTTCCGTTGGCATCTCCTGCATTACCGTCGCCTCCTCCTGGCGGTGGTGGCGGTGGCGGCGCATTTCGATTAAATCTTCGCTTAATTTCAGTAACGGCTTTGTAGATATTAACGCGAGGGAAGTTTAAACCCGTATTGGGAACGGCATCGTTTTCATCATCGCCATCATTAATCGTGTCAGCCGTCGATCGCATAATTTGGACGACTTCAGATGTCGATAATAAGCGTCCGCCAAACTGTAGTGCAGCTTCTTGCATCAGCGCAACGCAACCAGCAATATGAGGCGATGCCATACTGGTTCCGTTTTTATCTTCTAATCCCCCTCCTGGAACAGAACTGGTAATACTGCCACCAGGGGCGAAAATCATGTTGGGAGCATCGAGACGCTGGCTGAAAAAGCTAATTGTATCGTCTTGTTTATTAACGGCTCCTACGACTAAGCTACTCAAAATTCCAGGGGAAGAAACGCCGAGTTGTGGAGTTTCATCGTAAGCGTTACCTGCCGCAGAAACTACGGTAACGCCTGCTTGTTCTAGTCGTCCGATATCGTCGGCAAGAATATCGCCTGCGGCTTCTTCTCTCGATCTGTAGAACGGGCCGCCCCCAAGCGACATATTAATCGCTACGATATTATATCGCTGGCGGTTTTCCTCCACCCACTCTAAAGCAGTTTCAATGTTAGAAAAAGAAGCTCCGCTTCCTTGAAAGACTTGAAGGCTAATCAGATTGACATCGGGAGCTACCCCAATATTAGGATCGGTTCCGCCGACGGTTCCAGCAACGTGAGTGCCGTGGCTGTCAGTATCAAAAGCGCGATTGGGATCGGTGGTAAAAGTTCCACCACCAGCTATATCGACAAAACCTGTAAAGTTCCCTCTAATTATTGGGTGCGAGGCATCTAACCCCGTATCGATAACGACTACCGTCAGACCACTTCCATCGATGCCTCGAAATTGTGGGTCGTTGCGCAATCGGGTTAGTCCAATAAAGTTAAAGGCAGGATTGGCTCCCGTTGTCTGTACGATCGCAATGTTTTGTCCGTCAACCGCCAGTGTCGCTTTATCGTTCTGATTTCCTAATTGATGTAAAGATGTTTTGGGAATTCCAACATCGCTAATTAAAGTTTCATTGATATTGGCGCTTCGATTGTTATGTTTTGGCTGTTCTACTTCTGTTGACCAGGCAAGATCGTTTTCTGAAAGTAAGGGAACCTCTTCTGCAATGGAGAATTTGGGAGTAATTAGTTTGATGCGATCGCGATATTGGATTTGTCCGCCCGATTCGTCCCACAAACAGGCTCCCATTCGATCTCGATTTTTGGCTAATGCCAGCGCGATCGCAGGACGCAATGATAAGTTATTTTCATTAACTAGGCTGTAGCTTGCTTGACTCATGGAATCGCCTCACCGACTTGCACTAACTCAATTCATTTGGGAGTAATTTTTGAGATTATGCAGTATTTGGTACGCTCAGCCCCAATTTTTTAACAAAATAACTAATAAATCTGTTATGAACATCATAATATCCATCAGTACCGCGCCAATTTCATGTTGGTGTTGGGCGTAAGATGAACGCTAGAGAATTTATATGGCGTGGCATTAGGAAAAGTCATTACAATCGAAAGCATAGAGAAATGCGATCGCATGAATACTTTTGTCAATCTGCATCGATTAATTATTCCCTCACTCATTCTATTAGGGAGTGTTCTTCTTGGATGGCTATTTGAAAAACAAGTCATCAAAAGACTTAAGAAAATTACCCAAAGAACGAATTGGAAATATGACGATATTTTTTTAGACTCCTTTCAAGGAATCGGATTTTTCTGGTTTATTCTAGGTGGAATTTATTTTTCTTTACCTATTCTGCCTTTTAACGGAACCGTAATTATCATTATTCAAAAAGTATTAGTAGTAAGCTTTTTGATATCTTGTACGATAGTTGTTTCTAGATTATTAGTTAAATTACTGAGACTTTATACCACTAGAGATGATGGATTTTCACCGCTTACTACTTTATTTGAATTTTTAATTAATGTCGTTATTTTTAGCCTTGGGGTTTTGATTGCGCTTCAATCAATTGGAGTTGCTATTACGCCTCTTTTAACTGCATTTGGTGTTGGTGGCGTTTCAATTGGTTTGGCACTGCAATCTACACTATCAAATCTTATGTCTGGGATTAATATTATTACTTCAAAAAAGGTTAAACCAGGCGATTATATCGAGCTAAAAACGGGTGAAGCTGGTTACGTTACTGATGTCGAGCTAAAGTATACGGTAATTCAAGAAATAACTAATAATTTTTTAGTAATCCCTAACTCTAAAATTCTCTCTTCTAGCTTTAGGAATTATAGCTTGCCAGACAAAGAAATGTTAATTCCTATCGAAGTGGGAGTTGGTTATAATAGCGATTTAGAAGTAGTAGAAGCAGTAACGATTCAAGTCGTAAAAGAAACAATGCAAAGTTTTTCAGGGAGCGTTCCTGAATACGAACCTTTCATTCGTTATCATAAATTCGATTATTTTAGTATTAATTTTAGAGTATTTTTAAAAATTAAAGAACAGGAATACTTCGAGCATTTAAAAATTAAACACGAATTTCTCAAGCGATTGCATAAAGCTTATAAGAAACAAGGAATAGAAATTCCTTTTCCGATTAAATCAGCTTATATTTTTAACGATAACAATAATTTTCCAAAAGAGGAAGAATGAAAGTAAATGACTAAATTACATAAACAATCTATTAATGTCTCTCAATTGATGTAATACTCTAACTATTTCGATGCCGTTTGCAATTTTAATATAAAAAACGATATTTCTACATTCTGTGATTTGCACGCGAATCTATGACGAACAAGTAGTTAATTAGACCTATGGGCATAAATATAAAATTCCTCAATCCAAAATCCTTTCATTCTTAAGCGTCAATTCTTAAGACTTTTGCCCATAGGTCTATTGATGTTGGGTTTCGTTCCTCAACCCAACCTACAACTCTAAAAGAAAAAAAATGTTTTAGCGATCGCGCGAACCAATAGAGATTAAATAATTGCGGAGAATGTTCTCGAATTGATAGAGGTAAGCAATAACAATTAATTGAATCAGCGTCATAACGGTTAGAAATGGTTTGATAATGTACCACCAATCCCATAAATTATCGAGAGATTTCAACTCAGGCGGTAAAAAGAAGGCGAAAAGACTGCCACTAATCAGCGTTGCGATCGCGAGTGCTTGCCAGCCAAAAAATCCTTCCCACCAACTCATTAAACCGGGCAAAAATCCTTCAACTTTTCCTATTTCTGGAGATCTAGTATTGGGGAAAAAGCGATCTAAAATGAAATGCAACCAATGATGCACGACAGCAATTAATACAATAGGAGAAAGTAAAAATAAACTATAAACTATTAGCTTTTCTCTCAATGAAAAAGGCAAAAAATAATTCAGAACTAGATAAACTAGCTGAAAAATATATCCTAATCCTCTCGCAAGTAGAATGACAAGGACGGAACTCATCCAAGCATTAATATTGGGTATCCAAAGGGGTAAATTATTCATGATTAGTATCTTTCCAATAAATATTAACCAACCGCTTGCATAAAATCTTGATAGGAAGTTTCAATTTTTTGTGACTCTAATTCAACATCCGTTTCAAGTTTCTTCAAGCGTTGCAATTCGGTTTCTTTGTTAATTTCCGACGATTCTTTTTGTTTGACTAAATTGTCTAATTCTGATTTACGAGATTGAATATCTTGGTTCATGCGATCGCTTACTTCTCGTTCGTAAGATTCAAAACATTCTTTGATGGCGTCATGAATAGGTTGCCAATGTTGTTGTGAAACTTGAGGTAAGTATCGCAGTAACTCTTTTTTAGCAGCTTTAACTAATTGTTTTCGTGCTTCATCAGCTTGCAAAAGTCCAATTCCTAACCCTAAAAGCGCAAAACCAATAGGCCCTAAAACTACTCCTGTCAAAGCAGTAATTATACCACCAATTCCTACCGATGCTGTGAAATTTAAGAGGATATTTTTCCAATCAAAACCCGCACCAGCTAACGCTACGCCTGCAATATTTCCCCTCGCTAATGAAAAGATTCCTACTGCCCATTTTGCCCAAGTTGGAGAGGTATCATCTTCATTAGCATAACCCATGACTGGGGGTAAAGTTTGTCCCGTTAATTTTTCAGTAATTCTGTTAGTAACTTTGGTATAGGAAGCACCATAACTAGTAGCGCTGCGAGATAATTGAGCGAAAGCTGATTCCATTTCTTTTTCAGCAGTCAGACTCCATTCTGATAGTTTATCGCCTATATATCGCTCGAAAGCTTGTCTGAGTTCTTTTTCAAATGCTTCTCGCTTACCAGCAGAAAGAAAATCGAGAAAGTTTAAATTAGGTTGATAGCGCAAAAAATCGGCTTCAAAAGTATCGCCTAAATTCATCACATAATCTCGAAATGAATCGGCGATTTTTTTGGCTTTATTATCTCGAACTGTATGAATTTCTTGAGTAAAGCGATCGCAAATTTCATTTAATTGTTTAAATTCGGGTTCGACGGAATTAATTTTCTGTTTTAAGTCGTTAATATCTCGATCTAAAAGAGAAACGCGACGTTCGACTGCTGCGCGAACGTTACTATGCGTTTGTCGCGCGATCGTGCGTGCTTGTCGCAATTCAAATATCGCTCTTTCTTTAGTTAAAAATGTATTGAGAGAAGCAAGAAACTCAGGATAACCAGTGCCTTCTAAGGAAGCATTAGTATCTTTAATTCGCCGACGCAAAGCAACAATGGAAGATAATTCAAATACTCTTTCGTCATACATATCGTATCCATCTATCTGACAATACTCTGATAGATTGGCTTTAAATACTCGTCTTAGTTTTTCTTGTGATTCTTCTAATTCTTCTACATCATCTGGATCGATTAAGCTTTCTTTAACCTGATCCCAAGCATTGATTAAAAAGAAAACCGTTAAACCGCGATCTTTGAGATAGTTTTCTAAATAACGCCGTTCTCCCAAGGTGCAGGGTTGCGATGCTCTTAAAACAAAAAGAATGGCATGACAATTATTAATATACCCTAGAGAAAGTTCGTTTCTAGCTTCTGTATCGTTTAGTCCAGGACTATCAACAATTTCAATCCCTTTTTCTAATAACGGTAAAGGATATTCTACTACAGCATGACTGATAGTAGGGAAAGCTAATTGTTTTTCTCGTTCTAAGCGTTTTGCTTCGGCGGGATCGATAGTATAGCGTTGTTTAAACGTTTTAAAATCTATCTTTTCTGGAGGAGTATTATCGTTAAAATAAACGGTTACTTGTTTTTCATTGCCATATCGCAAAATGGTTAGCAGTGCGGTACAGGGATTGACATCGCTAGGTAATAAGTTTTCTCCAATCAAGGCATTAAGCAAAGTGCTTTTGCCTCGCTTCATATCTCCTAAAACTAGCAGTCGGAATACTCCTTCTTTTAAGTTTTTACCAATTTTTTTGATATCTTCTATAGTGCTATCTAATGCTAGCTTACCCGATGTTTTTTCTCCTTCTGATTCTGCTTTTTGTATTGTGTTGGCAATATTGTTTAAGTAATTCGATATTTCGGAGCGATATTGAATAACTCGTCCTAATTCGTTGAGAAAATTTTGAGGTTCAATTTTGTTGCTCATTTTTTAATGGTGAATAAGGGAGAAAAGTTCAAAGTTCAAAATTGTAGGGGTGTATTAAACCTTAAGGGGAAATAAGCAGGTTATTATACGCCGATTCAATATCATTTTTAGCAGCAAGAATGTTAGCGTCGATCGCGCGCAAACGTGTAACTTCTTTTTCGCGATCGATTTCATAGGATTCTTTTTGTTTGAGTAGGTTTTCTAGTTCGGCTTTTCTTGCATAAATATCATCTTTTACTCTTTCTGTTACTTCGCCTTCGTAAGTATCAAAACAATCTTTTACTGCATTATAAATTGGTTGCCATTGTTCTTGTGCGATTTTAGGTAAATGTTTGACTAATTCTTTTTGAATGGTATTGAGAGCTTCTTGACGCGCTATTTCCATTTGAAATGCTCCTACTCCAAAAGTCACTAACACTAAAGTAATTGGGGTTAGCATAATACCAAATATTGCCGTACTAATAGCACCGATACCGATAACTGCAATAATACTAAAAAGAAGATTATTCCAATTAAAATCCGCTTGAGAAAAAGCAGAATTACTTAAATTATTAGGCGCAAATGAAACTAATCCTTTTGCCCAATTTGCCCAGCCTAGAGAATAACTGTCGCTAGAAGTATTTTCTTGAAATTGCTGCTTATCTCCCGTTAATTTTTCGGTTATTTGTTCGGTGACTTTTGTATAATTAGTCCCATAGTTATTAGCACTTTGAGCTAATTGAGAAAAAGCTGTTTCCATTTCTTTTTCGACTTCTAAACTCCAAGCTGCTATTTTGTCATTAAAATAATGCTCGAACGCTTGTTTGAGTGATGCTTCAAATTCTTGTCGCTTGTTTCCATCAAGAAGATCGAGAAATCCTAATTCGGGTTGATAGCGCAAGAAATCTTCTTTAAACGTGTTACCGAGATTGAGAAAATAATTTTGAAAAGAATCTGCGATCGCTTTCGCTTTCTCATCTCTGAGACTTCTAATTTCTCCAATAAATTGAACGCAAATCGCCCCCAATCTTTCAAACTCTGGTTCGACTGAAATAATCTGTTCTCTTAATTCTTGAGCATCGCGATCGAGGAGAGAAATTCTGCGATCGATAACTTCTCGAACGTGACTGTAAGTTTGAGAAGCTAATAGTTTTGCTTGTTGCAATTGACTAATCGCACTTTCTTTAGTTAAAAACTGATTTAAAGAAGCTAAAAATTCGGGAAATCCCGTTCTTTCTAAAGAAGTATTAAAGTTTTTGAGTCGCAGACGTAACGCCATTAGCGATCGCAATTCAAAGACTCTTTGATTATACAAATCGCTACCGTTTACCTGACAGTATTCAGCTAAATTAACTTGAAAAACTCGTCTCACTCTCTCCTCTGCTTCTCTAACAGCTTGAATGTCATCTGGATCGAGCAAACTATCGCGAATGCGATCCCAAGCATTAATTAAAAAGAAAACTGTTAAACCGCGATTTTTAATGTAGTTTTCTAAATAACGCCGTTCTCCTAACGTACAAGGTTGAGTCGCACTTAAAACGAAAAGAATCGCATGACAATTATTAATATAATTTAAGGAAATCTCATTCCTTGCTTCAGTATCGTTAAGTCCAGGCGTATCGACAATCTCAACCCCTTTTTCCAAAAGCGATAAAGGATATTCGACTACTGCACAATCGATGGTTGGGAAAGCAAGTTTTTTCTCACGTTCCAATTTTTTTGCCTCGTTAGGATTAATCGTGTAGCGCTTCTTAAACGTATCAAAATCGATTTCCTCTGGTGGCGTACCATCGTTAAAATGAACGATGACTTTTTTACTACTTCCATAGCGCAAAACGGTTAAAATCGCCGTACAAGGATTGACATCGCTAGGTAGCAATCTTTCGCCAATCAAAGCATTGAGAAAGGTGCTTTTTCCGCGCTTCATGTCGCCTAAAACCATTAAGCGAAAAACCCCTTCCTTAAGTTGTTTGCTAGTCCCGATTATATCTTCTATATCCCTAGCTAACGCCAACTTCCCCGACGTTTTTTCACCTTCCGATTCTCCTTGCTCTAAAGTAGTCGCAATTTGAGTCAAATATCGCGCAACCTGAGAACGAACTTGTACAATACGTTCTAAATTATTTAAGAAATTTTGAGTTTCAATTCGAGTTGTCATAGAATTAAAAATATATTAGGAAAATTGACAGATACTTTCTGGCTTAACCGGACAAACGCGATCGCGCAAAAGAGGATTATTACTAATATCGAGTGCTTTTAGATTGCTCAACCAAGATAACGGCTTGAGATCGTCGATTAAATTACTATTTAGTTTTAGCGAAACCAACTCAATTAAAGAAGATAAAGGCGTAACATCAGTAATAACATTTTCGCTAAGATCCAAATTTTTAAGCTTCTCAAGAGAAGATAGCGGAGTAACATTCGCAATTTGATTGCTTTTCAGATCTAGTAATTGCAAATTCGTTAAAGCGTATAACGGCGCAATATCGATTATCTGATTATCAAATAATCCAAGATAAGCAAGATTTTTGAGATGAGATAACGCAGAGAGATCTATTATCTGATTTTCGCTGAGTTCGAGAATAGATAACTGTTTTAAAGAAGACAAAGGCGAGAGATCGACAATTTGATTAGAAATCAACAAAAGACTTTTCAACCGCGTCAACGACGATAGGGGAGACAAATCGACAATTTGATTAGAAATGAGCCTCAACGCCTTCAACTGAGTTAAACAAGAAAAAGGAGTTAAATCGACAATTCCCTTATCTACAACCCAAAAATCCTCAATTGAGGACAGCTTTTGCGAAGCGCGATCGCATTCAGTTGTCCCCGTAGCTTCCAACAAAACCTCAACCGTATGTCTCGCCGCCTCAGAAAGACCGTCCCGATTCGCGCACCATTGAGTAAAACTAGTAAACTTCTCAACCCGACTCTGCGCCGCGATTGGCAAACAAAACACCCCCCAAATCAAAACCAACATCACGCCAAAAATGACAAAAAAACGCTTCCTCACCTCCATTTTTTTCAACACTAAAATTCCTCTCTTCTCTACAACGAAACGCAACAAAGTTTACAGATGTTGGGTTGAGCGATAGCTCAACCCAACATACAACTTTTTTTAAAGTCGAAAGTCGTAGAGACGCGATATATCGCGTCTGTACAAAATTCCTCCTTGTCTCCCTTGTCTCCCCGTACTCTCCGCGCCTCCGCGCCTCTGCGTGAGATAAAAAAAACTCAAGCGGACAACAAATCCTCATAAACCGCCTCAATCTTACGCACCTCAGACAACATATCTGCATCCAAATCTTGCAAACGCTTCACCTCCTTTTCGCGATCGATATTTTGAGACTCTTTTTGCTCGATTAAACCATCTAACTCAGCTTTACGAGATTTAATATCTCCATCAATTCGCTTGCTTACTTCGCGATCGTAACTATCAAAACAATCTTTGACCGCATCATAAATTGGTTGGTATTGTTCTTGTGCCAATTGAGGCAAATATTTAACAAATTCCTTCTTCATTTTTCTGATAAAATTCTCGCGAGATTGTGCCGCTTGAAAAGCACCAACTCCCATTCCCAAAATAGGAACTGCCCAAATACCTAAAGGTGCTAATAATCCTCCCGTAAAAATTGCTAAAAAAGCCGTAATTCCGATGACAGCAATCCAGTTAACCAGAATATTTTTCCAATCGAATCCCGCTCCCGCAAGGACTACACCAGCGACATTTCCCGTTGCTAAAGAGAAAAATCCCATCGCCCAACTTGCCCATCCAGGGGAATTATCGCCATCTAAATTAGTTGGTGCATGAACTTTTTGCCCCGTTAATTTCTCCGTCATTGCATTAGTTATTTGACGATAACTTTCTCCATATTCAGACGCACTTTGAGCGAGTCGCGAAAACGCCTCTTCTATCGATTGTTCGGCGGTACGTTCCCAAGCAACAATTTTTTCGTTAATATAGCGTTCAAATGCTAGTTTAAAAGCGCGATTAAATTCATCTCGCCTGCCTTGTAAAAGAAAGTCGAGAAATCCTAAACTCGGCTGATAGCGAACGAAATCTACTTCAAATGTATTGCCAAGATTAAGAATATATTCCTTGAGAGAATCGGCAACTTCTTTTGCTTTGCGATCGCGCATAATTCTTATCTCTTCAGTAAAGCGATCGCGTATCTCATTCAATTGCTTAAACTCAGGTTCTATTGCGTTTATTTTCGCTTTCAATCCCTCAACATCTTCCGCTAATAAAGGAATTCTACGCGCAATACTTTCGTGAAGATGGCTGTAAGATTTACGGGCTAAATGTTTGACTTGTTCAAATTGAACGATCGCTCTTTCTTGAAGCAAAAATTGATTGAGCGTTTCGATAAATTCTGGAAATCCCGTTCCTTCGAGCGTATCTTCTGGATTTTTAATTCGTCGTCGCAATGCTTCTAATGAAGAGAGTTCAAAGACGCGGCGATCGTAAAGATTTTCGCCATTTACTTGACAATATTCAGTTAAGTTAGTCGCAAAAACTTGACGTAACTTTTTCTCTGCATCTTGCAATTCTTCGCTACTTTCATCGTCGATCAGTTCTTTACGAATTTCATCCCAAGCATTAATTAAAAAGAAAATACTTAAATTGCGATCTTTAATATAGTTTTCTAGATAGCGTCTTTCTTCTAACGTACAGGGTTGAACTGCTCTAAAGACAAAAAGAATCGCATGGCAATTATTAATATAACTCAACGAAAGTTTGTTGCGAGCTTCAGTATCGTTTAATCCAGGTGTATCGACGATTTCAACGCCTTTTTCTAGTAAAGGTAAAGGATACTCGACTACCGCATAATCGACATCGGGAAATGCTTGACGATTTTCTTCCTCTAAAGTTTTTGCTTCGTCTGGATCGATAGTATATTGTTGCTTAAAAGCTTTAAAATCTACTGTTTCAGGAGACTTACCATCTTTAAAATAAACGGTAACTCTTTTCTCTTTTCCGTAGCGTATAATCGTTAAAATAGCCGTACAAGGATTGACATCGCTAGGTAATAATTTTTCTCCAATTAAGGCATTTAAAAACGTACTTTTACCTCGTTTAAGATCGCCTAATACCAACAGGCGAAAAACACCTTTACGTAAATTTTGGCTAGCAAGCGTAATATCTTCAACATCGCTATCGAGACTTAATTTACCCGATCGCTGTAAAATTTCAATAACATCATCCAGGCGATCGCATATTTCTCGACGAATTCTTGCTACTTTCTCTAAATTACCGAGAAAACGCTCCGTTTTAGTTTGGTATACCATAAGTTTTTCCTAATATAAGTATGAGAATGTAAGTGTAGGTTGGGTTGAGTAACGTTGGCTTACTAAATGTTGGGTTTCCTTGCGTCAACCCAACCTACCAATAATTAAATATATCTACTTATTTTCTATTACCTGTTGCCTTTTTCCTTACTTACTATTTGACTCATCTTTCTCTAAAAACATTTTGTAACCAATAAATCCGATAACACTAACAATCAAGGCATAAGTCAGCCATATACCTACCTGAATACCAACATAAACAACGCCAAATCCAACAACAACAAAACCGATAAACTTAGCCCATTTTTTAAAGTTTTTAAATCCGCGCTTTAGCGAACTTTCTGCTGGTTCGTTCTTTTGGGTTTGATAAAATGGAGTATCTCGATCTTTGTCGCGCCCATAAATTTCTGCTTCTAATTCTCTTAGGCGAATCGCGCGTTCTCTTTCTTGAAGTTCTAGTTCTCGACGTTGTATTATGTTTTCTCTATCATCATCATTTTGAGGATTCATATCTTTAGTCGTTCTGAAAGCTAGCTGAACACTCATACATTAGTATGGCTCACTTAGCTTAGAATGCCCAGCTACAGACTAAAAATCGCAACGCGCAAAAATAATTTATATAAAACCTAACCTCGATTGTGAGGTTCGTCTAAATTAATGAGAGGCCCTTTGGGAACTAGACCGCTAGGATTGATATGAGGGTGACTCATATAATAATGCCGTTTTATATGCTCGAAATTGCAAGTTTCTTTGATTTGGGGATATTGATAAAGTTCCTTAAGATAATTCCATAGATTCGGATAATCCCAAATATGTCGAATATTGCATTTAAAATGTACGTAATACACTACATCAAATCGCAACAGCGTTGTAAACATACAAACGTCTGCTTCAGTTAATACATCGCCGCACAAATATCGCTGTTTTGCTAAGACTTTCTCCCAATAATCCAGCGCCTCAAATAATTCTGTTACTGCTTCTTCATAAGCTTCTTGAGAAGTGGCAAATCCAGAACGATAAACGCCGTTATTAATCGGTTGATAAATTGCTTCAATCGCTTTATCGATTTCTTCTTTTAATTTTTCAGGACAAAGGTTAATTTTATTCTTAGCAATCTCTTCAAACTCGCGATCGAACATCCGAATAATTTCGCGAGATTCATTACTAACAATCGTATTTTTCTGTTTGTCCCATAAGACGGGAACCGTAACGCGCCCCGTATATTTTGAATCGGCTTTAGCGTAAATTTCTCGCAAATAATTGGCATGATTAACCGTATCGGGCATCGAACCTAAAAATTCAGAAAATTCCCATCCATCATCTGCCATTAAAGGATCGACAATTGATAATCCGATCGCATCTTCTAATCCTTTTAATTGTCGTAATATTAAAGTGCGATGCGCCCACGGGCAAGCATAAGAAATATACAGATGATAGCGGTTAGCTTCTGCTTGAAAACCACTCGATCCATCCGCCGTAATCCAATTGCGAAATGTTGTAGGGTTGCGTTGGAAAGCACCTTTAGTATCCATTTGATACTTTTCGTTGCGCCATTCCCCATCAATCATCATTCCTGTAGCCATGACATTCAGATCTAGCTTCTACCACTCTAGGATAAGCTGCTAATCATCTAAGCTGCCATTATCAATTGAGTAGAGAAAATGTTAATAAGATGCGCGATCGCAAGATCGTACCAAATTGTTTTTTTATCTCACGCTCCAGACGCAGAAGCGCAGAGGAGGACGCGGAGGAGGTGAAGAGATAAGGTGAGATGGCTGAATAAACTTAAGGAGCGACACTTTTTTTAGAAGTTATATATCATATCTCGATCGCAAATTAGTTTCCCGTTGCTTTATTCCCAGTGCGATCGACAAAATGTAAAGCGCTATATAACTGAAAGGCATTATCCCATAAGGTCGCTTCTCGCCGCATAAGATGAATATGAGGCTCGATACGCTTGAGAATCTCGTCAAAATCCATCGCCGTTCCTGCAAAAGCATTAAAATCAGACATAACTGTAACATTAGCTAGATTTCGCTTGACAAATTGCCTTAAATACTCCCAATTGTCGCGCATGGTGATTTGTCCGTCAGTAGACCTTTGTTTTTCTGAAAAAATCATTCCTTCGCGAAACTGGTAAAGGCGATCGCACAATCTTAAAATCGTATTTCTAGCTGGTAAATGGAAGTCGCAGAACTTTGCATAATCTTGAATTTGCGTTTTGCGAATCAATCGACCTTTAAAATCGAGATCCACGCATTGTTCAAAAATAGGCAATAAACCTTCTACTCGTTGACTGACTTCCGACCAATCGAAACGTATCGTTTTTGAATCGTCGTTGTACTGACAAACAACGGTTACTTGGGGTTCGCTTGCTTGAAAATATTGCACTCGATAAACTTCAATCTGGTTAACGAGATCCAGAGAAACGCAAAAACAAGGAATTTCAGCTTCCGTAAAAGCATCGCGATAAAATCGCAAATCTCCCATAGCACCCGTGCGATACAAGCGCCAAAAACGAGATGGCAATTGCAAACGAGCGATATAAAGGTCGAGGTTCATGATTTTAGCGAATTTCTTGGCTAAATCTTGCCTGCGTTCGGGTTCGATGGGTTCGATGACGAGAACGCCAATTTCTTGACTCCCAGGTTCTATCATCGCGCGATCGCGTGCTTGTTGTCGTTGTTCTCGCTCGATTTGGGCTAAACGCTCGATTCCTTGACGAGCTTGTGCGATAACTTTAGGATGGGTCGTATTGCGTAAAATATTTTTATAGCCTTTTTCCGCTTGCTGTAAATGACCGCTAGCTTCTTCTAAACGAGCGACATAGAACGAGATCCAAGGATTATCTGGGTCTTGTTCTTTTAGTTGTTGGAGTAATAGATCGGCATTTTGATAATCTTGATGCTCGATCGCGCGGGCAACTCTTTCCAGCATAGGAGTTTACGATGATAATTAGCAGCTTTGTTGCTCGACAATGGCAGCAACGATAGAAACCGCCACAAGAGGAGCGGTTATAGCTCTAAGGATACGACAACCTAGCGAAATTGGATGAAAACCTGCCGCGATCGCATTGTCAACTTCTGTTTGAGTCCATCCACCTTCTGGCCCCGTCGCAACGATAATATTTTTTGAAGGTTTCTCCTGAAGATGGGTTAATAAGTGTTTCGCTTCTGTACGAGTAACGCACATATAGCAATCGGCTTCTTGCGCGATCGCTTCTTTAAGTGCTTGAGTAAAATTAATTGGTTCTGCAACGATAGGAACAATTTGTCTTTCCGATTGTTCGGCTGCTTCTGTGGCAATTTTGCGCCAGCGTTCGAGTTTATTAGCGCTAGGATTGAGTAAAGTGCGCTCGCTCAGTATTGGCATAAACGCCGTTACTCCCAATTCCGTACAGCAGCGCACGATCTCATCAAAGCCATTTCCCTTGGGTAACGCTGTCATTAAGGTAATCGAGATAGGTAATTCTGTAGATTCGTGAAGCGGTTCCACAATATTAGCCCAAGTTCCGATTAATTGCGCAATCCAAGCATTTCCGCGTCCGTCCATTGCCACAAAGCGATCGCCGTCTCGCAACCGCAGCACTCGATTGAGGTAATGTTGCTGTTGGGATGTTAAATGTATCTGTTCGTTTTGTTGTTGTGTAGGTTCGATAACTAAACGGTTTAACATTGACTGGGAATACACGATGAATTGCAACAATCTTCATTATCGAACCCAAACATTGTCAATAGGAACCGTGCAGAATCATTTGACCCAGTTACTTCAAACCAAAGCGAACCTAAACCTGGTTCCACAGTCAACTGAAACTTTAGAAAAGGACAACATAAACGTTCTTGTGCTATAACATGAGCGATCGCCATCAAATTCTCTGTCGAACCGTCAAATCGCAAGCTAAATTCATTCGGCGTTTGACGCATTTCACGCACTAATTGTCGAAGCGTATTGAGTTCGTCCTGACGCTTGTTGAGAGCATTTTTATCCAATGTACAAGCGATCGGAATTTCAGTCATGTTGCCTCTCCTTGAAAAGATTGGTTAATGTATTAAACTCTGGCAAAAAAACTTAGGCTTCAGCTTTAAAGAATAATATTTAAGGAAGACCGAACATCTTTTAAAGGCTTCTCCCATAAGGTATTCCATCGAATACCAAATAGAGGTTTTGCTTGTTTTGCCATTGTCCATCCTTGAGTAATTGCATTCATGTATCGTTCTGCTACTTCGATATCATAAACAACTGCTTTGAGTAAATTTTTTGCTAATAAAGCTAACCAGAATCGAGAAGCATAAAGCTGCGCTACATAAAATGCTTCTAACTGAATTTCTCCAAGGATATTAGTGTCACAACCTGTAACGATATGCCAAAGATCGTGAGTTTCAGTTATGTGTGCAGAAAGATATTCATAATCGTTATTAATAGAGTTAGCTTGTAATGGAGTTAAACCATTTTTAAGCATATTATCTGCGTAAACATAACCTAGTGTATCCTGGGGTAACTGATGGAGTTGTTGTAGATCTACATTTCCTAAGCGCGGACGTTCGAGAAATGCTTGTTTTCCCTGTGGATGGCGAGAAAGAAATTCTACAATTATTTTTAGACTGCTAGCATCATTAAGAGTAGATGAAAGTCGAGCGATCGCATCAAAATCTCCATCAGGTGCTTTCACTATGTTTAAAAAACTTTCAAGTGCTAAATCTTGCCATTGCTGTTGCGTATCTTTTATAGTTTCCATAAAAATTTTCCTGGACTACTATTAACATTTTTCTTTTTTTTCTCTTCATTCTTCAAATTTAACTGATTACTTCTCGCTATTGTATAAGTGGGAGTTTGCGATCGCTACACATCTTGATTACTTTAC
>JALOOL010000002.1 GCA_025454425.1 Hydrococcus sp. Prado102
TATTTTCATTTAAGAGAAGTGGATAATGGTTGAAAGCTATACGGGGCGAGGAATTCAAAAAATGATTGCCCCTCGTTGCACGAACCTTCTATTTTCGCCAATTTGGAGTAAAGTATGAATATGTGTTCAAATGTCTAAATTTACTCTAACCCAAGAGGTAAAATGAAACAAACCAAAGCTAACCGCTCCGGCTGTTGTAGTTGTAGTCACGACGAGCAACCCCTACACGAGCATGAAAATCACGCTCGCGAACATAGTCACAACGATGGCAATTTTGAGTTAAAAAGAGAACTCATTCCCGTTCTTTTAGTCGTAGTCTTGTTTATTTTTGGTTTTACTTTTGAAGAAAACCTACACAATACTCCTTTCTCTATTGCTGAATATCTCGTCTTTATTCCTGCTTATTTGTTAAGTGGATGGAATGTTTTAACTATTGCGGGACGGAACATTCTTCGAGGCAGATTTTTTGATGAAAACTTTTTGATGACTATTGCTACTTTGGGAGCGATCGCGATTCATAAGCTTCCCGAAGCAGTTGGAGTTATGTTGTTTTTCAAAATAGGCGAATTGTTCCAAGAATTTGCCGTTGGCAGATCTCGTAAATCGATTAAATCGCTTTTAGAAATTCGTCCCGACTATGCAAATTTAAAAGTTAATGAGGAAGTTAAAAAAGTTTCTCCAGAATCAGTTAATCTTGGCGACTTAATCATCGTTAAACCAGGAGAAAAGATTCCTTTAGACGGCGAAGTCATTCAAGGAAACTCTCAACTCGATACGTCTGCTTTAACGGGTGAATCAGTACCTCGTACTGTTAAGGTTGGAGAAATAGTTTTAGCAGGAATGCTCAATAAAACGGGAGTTTTACTCGTCACAGTGACTAAATTATTTGGTGAATCTTCAATAGCTCGAATTTTAGATTTAGTAGAAAATGCTAGTTCTAAAAAATCTCCAACGCAAAAATTTATTACCAAATTTGCTCGCTATTACACGCCGTTTGTTGTCTTTGCTTCCCTTGCTGTCGCGATTATTCCACCTTTATTTATACCAGGTGCAACTCAAGCAGAATGGGCTTACCGTGCTTTAATTTTATTAGTTATTTCCTGTCCTTGTGGCTTAGTGATTAGTATTCCTTTGGGATATTTTGGTGGCGTTGGCGGTGCTGCTAAACGAGGCATTCTCGTTAAAGGTGCGATGTATCTCGACACCCTTACTCAAGTCAAAACAGTCGTTTTTGATAAAACAGGAACTTTAACAAAAGGAGTATTTAAAGTCACAGATATCGCGACCAAAAATGGACTGACCAAAGATGAATTAATTTCAGTAGCTGCTCAAGTAGAATCACATTCTAATCATCCCATCGCTCAATCGATTCGCGAATCTTACGGACAACCAATTGATGATTCCCAAGTAAAAGATTATCAAGAAATAGCAGGTCATGGTATCAAAGCGACTGTAAAAGATCGCCTAGTCATTGCTGGAAATGATAAGTTGCTGCATCGGGAAAATATCGAACACGATACTTGCGATGTGCAAGGAACAGTCGTTCATTTAGCAGTAGATAATCTTTATGCTGGCTATATTTCTATTGCCGATGAGATTAAAGATGATGCAGCTTTGGCAATTTCTTGTCTCAAAAAATTAGGCGTAGAAAATACAGTCATGTTGACCGGAGATAGCAGAATTGTTGCTGCCAAAATTGCCGACGAACTTGGATTAAATTCCTACATGGCGGAGTTATTACCAGAAGACAAAGTTGAGGCACTCGAAAAAATTATCGCTCAATCGGGAAAAAAGGATAAGGTTGTTTTTGTCGGCGATGGGATCAATGATGCACCTGTAATTGCCAGGGCAGATGTGGGTATGGCAATGGGGGGATTGGGTTCGGATGCAGCAATCGAAACGGCAGATGTGGTTATTATGACCGATGCACCGTCAAAAGTTGCAGAGGCTATTCAAGTCGGCAGAAAAACTCGCAATATTGTTTGGCAAAATATCATTTTTGCCATGTCTGTTAAAAGCTTATTTATCGTCTTGGGTGCTTTTGGGTTAGCAACGATGTGGGAAGCGGTTTTTGCCGATGTGGGTGTCGCTTTAGCAGCTATTTTCAATGCGACTAGAGTTTTGAAGTAGAAAGCTATTGGTTTTGGAGAGTAGATCTAATGAAATTTGGAAGTGCAATCGTTCTATTATCAGTTTTTATCGCATCGATTTTCTTACCCGTTAGTGCCAATGAAAGCGTCTGGGATAGAGAAACTAAACCCTATTGGGGAAACCTTAATGCCGTCGTGTATAGCAGTCCATCTTGTAGTTGTTGCGAAGGATGGAGCGAACATTTGAGAAAGCATGGTTTTTCAGTCAGAAATGTCAAAACAGCCGACATGAAAGCCATTAAACAGAAATACAATCTACCATCAGAACTGGCATCGTGTCACACAGCAATTATTAACGGGTATGTTATCGAAGGGCACGTGCCAGCCGATGATATTAAGCGTCTTTTAGAAAACAAGTCAGATCTTGTTGGCATATCTGTTCCGCAAATGCCTGTAGGAACACCTGGTATGGAGTCAGGCAACCAAAAAGAGCCTTTTACTGTAGTTTCATTCGACAAGAATGGCAAATTCGAGAGATTTAAAGAGTATTCCTCTTACTGATTCAAATTCTTACTAAATACGTCCTCAACAAAAAGTATAAATTCGTCTGAAAAATTTACTGTTAACTGTGAGGTTATGATGAGACGAAAACGCACTACTCCCTGGATTTACCGTTATTCCCGTCCGATTATGGCAGGCATTGCCAGCATTGGTGCTGTAGTGACTGCCTATCTTACCGCAGTCAAATTAGGTGGAGGAGAAGCGATTTGTCCCGTCAGTGGCTGCGATGTAGTACTGAACAGTCCTTGGGCAACGGTTTTTGGTTTGCCACTTTCTTTGTTCGGCTTTTTGGGCTATTTCAGCATGACGGTTTTTGCCGTTGCTCCCTTATTTTTAAACTCGCTAGAACAAAAGCGATTCCGCGCCAAATTAGAAAATTGGACGGGGCTTTTGCTGTTTATGGGCGGAACGGCAATGATGGTCTTTAGTGCCTATCTCATGTATTTATTAGCTTATGAAATCAAGGCAGCTTGTACTTACTGTATCGCTTCTGCTGTACTCTCGTTAAGCTTGTTTATCTTGGCAATAATCGGTCGAGAATGGGAAGACATCAAACAGTTATTTTTTACCGGAATTATGGTTGCTGTCATCGTTTTAGTGGGAACGCTGGGCGTTTACGCAAATGTCAATAATACGAGTGCTTCTACTCAAGTCGGCGACTATATAATTACCACTTCTTCAGGTGAGGCTGAACTGAGTTTAGCACAACATTTAAAGCAAATTGATGCAAAGATGTATGGGGCTTTTACCTGTCCTCACTGTCAAAATCAAAAGCATTTATTTGGTAAAGAAGCAGCCGCCCAATTGAATTATATTGAGTGCCATCCTAAAGGAAGAAATTCCCAAACCGATCTTTGTATGAAAGCCAATATTCAGGGCTTTCCAACGTGGGAAATTAAGGGAAAAATGTATCAAGGCGAGAAAACTTTGCAAGAGTTAGCCGATTTGTCTGGTTATAAGGGCGATCGCAATTTTAAAAACACTCTCACTCCTGGACATTAATTTATTACTCCGAAAAACTTGCAAAAACAGTTAGTAAACAAGAGATAAATTTTGCTAAAAAAATTACTGTTTGCAGCCAAGCGATCGCTTTTAGGGGGAGATAAGCGCGAAGCTGTCATCAAGTACAATCTAGCCTAAGATACTTACTCTGTAAGGATTTCAAAATCATAATTTGGGAAATATAGCGATCGCTATTCTAAAAATTCTTTTAGCTAACATTTGTTTAATGGGATTTTTTAGATTCTTGATGCTCCTCAATCAATCTGGTAGACTCAGACAAACTGGCTTGCTTGTGATTATCTGTATAAACCTCGGTTTCATAGATAATAGCGTTGTTATCTGAATGGCTAGGGCTTGCCAGACTAGGACGGGTACGACGACCAGCTAAAACACCAATTGAAAAAGCCCCAATCCCGAATATCAGTCCTCCTCCTGCTCCTACTAACCACCACGGGACTGGAAAGCTGCTATTGTTAGTCGCGATCGCTTGTGAAGTTTCTTCTTGTTCTTTCTCGCCTTCTGCTGGCTTATTGCTACCTCGTAAAGATTGGGCGTAAAGCTGAGGTGCGCGTTGTGTTACAATTTTATCTCCTTCAAATAGACCGCTTTTGACTTCAACTAAATCTCCAGAAGTTTGACCTAACGTGACTTCAACGGGCTGAAAAGCGTTCCCATTTTGCACGTAAACCAGTTGCTTGCCATTTGCCTCAACTAAAGCCGAGTTGGGAATGGCTAAGATAGCCGCCGAAGTTTGACTGGTCAACACTTCTAATTCTGCAAACATCCCTGGTTTGAGGACTCCACCAGAGTTTTCGATTTGCGCTCTCACGGGTACGACTCGCGTTTCGCCTTGCACTACCGATCCAATTGAGGTGATGCGTCCAGTAAAAGTGCGATCGCTTACGGAAGCAGCTTTCAAACTTACCCGTTGACCCATTTTTATTTGATTCAAATCTTTTTCATAAATATTCGCCGTAGCATAAACGCGACTGTCGTTAACAATCGTCATTAGCTTGCCGCCCGCATCTTGAAATGATTGTCCGAGGGTAACTTCTCTGTCAGCAACTCTACCAGAAATCGGCGCAGTTATCGTTACCAATCCTTTAGCATTGGCACGAGTTCCTAGTTGAGCCAGCCGAGTTTGATAAACCGAATCGCTTAGTTTCAATCGTGATTTAGCCACTTCAACTGCCGCCTGAGCGCGTTTGAATTGTGCTTCGGCATCGATTACATCCCGACGACTCGAAGCTCTGGTAAGATCGGCTTGTGCCTCCTTAAACTGAGTTTCAGACTCCAATGCCGTTCGGCGTGGCAAAGCGCCAGATTCAGCTAATTGCTTGTCCTTTTCATACTTCTCTTTGGCAAAAGATAATTGGCTTTGTGCTTGCGCTATCTCATCGGTGGCTATTTGGGAAAATTTTTCGTAATTTTGTCGAGCTAGGTTTAAATCCGCCTGTGCCTGCTGTAAATCTGCCTCCGCTTCTGCTCGCTTTTCTTGGGAGCTAACCCGCAACTCTACCAACTGAGGACTGTAGAGGACGGCGACGGGTTGACCCGATTCTACTCTGTCCCCCGGTTCTACTAAAAGTTCTGTCACTTTCGCTCCTTCGACAGGCGTAGTAACTTCTACTTGTTTGCTAGGCAGGGTTTCAATCTGTCCGGTGGTTTTTAGTCCAACATCAACGCGCTTTCTCGTGACGGGTTCGACGGTAATTCCCAACCGTGTTGCGGTTTGGGCATCGACTGGAATGGAATTAACAGTCTCGCTAGTAGCATTTCCACCTTGAAATTCATCGCCGTGTCCGCCGTGTGCTAAAACCGCAGTGGGAGAAGTTAAGAGAAATAGGCTCAGAAGCCCCCCAGAAAGGCGACGGAGCGGCGAAAGGGAGTAAAATCGGTTAGTCTTGTTCGCCATCGGGAAAAGTCCTTAAAGATTAAGGCTAAAAACTGCACTTAAATAATAGTTTTTCAGGTGAAGATGAAATCAGGATGAAATTTAGAGCCGCTCTTGAAAGGAATTCTCTCATTTCATCCTGTCTAAAAAGTATAGGTTTTACTGGTTATACCAGTCTTTTCGCCATTGTTTCATTTGGTCGATTTCTTCTTGTTGGGAAGTTAGAATCGCTTGAGACAATTGTTGAATTTCAGGTCGCTTGGATTTACCCAAAGCATCACGCGCCATGATAAGTGCCCCTTCGTGATGAGGAATCATCGCGTTAATGAATCGCAGGTCAAAATCCGTATCGGCTTTTCCTAAGTCCATACTCATCATCATGCTTTGCTTATGTTCTTCGGTCATTGCCATAGAGTGATTCATCTCGGCGTGCCACATAATCGGCGTATCGCTAGCATTGGGATACCATGCTTTGCGCCACTCTTTCATCTGCGCGATTTCTTTTTCTTGAGCGGCAATAATATCCTGGGCAAGCTTTTTCATTTCGGGACGTTGAGAATGTTGCAAAACCGCTTGAGCCATGTTTACAGCCCCTTGATGGTGTAAAACCATAGAATCTATATATCGCAAATCGTAGTCGGCATCGGCAGGCCCCAAGTCCATCGACATTTCGTGGTTCATGCCACCGTGCTGCGATTCCTTCTGCGCGTTAGTCACTTCAGTAACATTAGAAGGATTGGAGCCTTGGGTTGGGTTGGAAGTGGCATTAGAACAGGCGGTGGGGAGGATAGATATGCCTATGAGAGTGAAACAGGCGATCGCGCTAGTTTTTAGGGAATTTCCTTGCATAGATTTCCAAATAAGCTTACCTAAGAAATCTAGATTGGCAGGCGAATATGAAATCAGGATGAAATTTTTATCGGGTTTGGGTTAAATATCTCTTCTATTTCATTTGCCTAATGCCGTTCGGGGTGACCAAACCAAGATTTTTGGCGATCGCCATATTTACACTCTAGTAGGTGTTCGACTTGTTCGAGATTGCCTTGGGCAGCAATCCAACCCCCTTCAACATCTGGAAAATCTAGTTTACAATTCTCACATTTTTTCCCATCGTAAAAACGAATCGGACACCAGAATGATTCTAGATTCCTCAGCATTTCAGCACCGAGCGAATATACCCCAGTCATCCAGTCGCAATACAGACACCAAATCAGATCGTGTCCCACCAATCCTTGAAACTTCTGACGGCTGACGTTAATCCATTCATCGTGCTTGTAAGTTGGAAATCCAACTAACCAAATTAGAAGCGGATACAACGTGAATTGGGCAAAGCGGATTAACCAAAACGCAGGCAAAACCAGCGTCGTTACCCACAAAGCCAGATTATTGCGCCACCAACCAATCGTCCGATTGTGGAATTTAACAATACGAGAACCCCCGATCGCATCGCGATGAGCTAATTCGTGACTGAAAATCCATAATTGCATCGCGCCTATTTGTGCGACGAGAGTAGTCACAATTCCCAGCCACCCCGCTATCAGTCCGCCAATCGCCCAAGGAATCCAGGTCATAACCGATAAGACAAGATCGAGCCAAGGAGCTTTAGTACAAGCTTCGACAAGATCTTTACCGAACTGACCCAAGCGAGGCATTAATGTCAGCAATAAGATTAGAGAAATTTCTAAAGCCAAGACGGCAGCGAATAGAATAGTTAACATGATTCATATTTCTCCCCATTAATATTAAGTTAGTTAGCGCGATCGCAACTTTCCCTTATCAAAACGTCTGATAGTTCGCCCGTGTTTAACCAAACTGCCAATGCTTGCGGCGATCGCACCTGTTCTAAATAGCGGCGCAGTTGCTCTCCTTCGAGTATTTCTTTTTGTAAAAGCTGTTGGGTCATGTCTTCGAGTAAGGTACGATTGCTTTCAAGAATATTTAAGGCGATCCGATGCGATCCATCGAGCAACTGCTTAACCTCTCCATCAATCTCCTCGGTAACTTTAGGGCTGACTGAGCGACGCGGGTTAGAAAAGCCATCCAAAAATTGCTGCTGCACTTTCTCAAGAGCAATCGGTCCCAGCTTTTTGCTCATGCCATAGAGCGTAATCGTTCGTTCTGCTAAATCCGTTGCCTTTTGAATATCGTCGCTGGCTCCCGTGGAAACCTTACCCAACACAATCTCTTCGGCGGATCTTCCCGCTAGAAGCGTGGTAATTCGACCGCGAATTTCATCTTCTGCCATCAAGAAGCGGTCTTCTTCAGGTAGCTGTAGGGTGTAGCCAAGCGCACCTACCCCTCTGGGAACGATAGAAATTTTCTGTACCTTACCAGCCCCAGGCATTAAAGCTCCGACGATCGCGTGTCCCGCTTCGTGGTAAGCAACAGTTTTCTTTTCCACCTCATTAAGGACGCGGGATTTTTTCTCCAAACCAGCGATAACGCGCTCGATCGCTTCGTTAAAGTCAGCCATCGTTACCGCTTCTCGATTTTGACGAGCCGCCAATAGCGCTGCTTCATTGACCAGATTGGCCAAATCTGCCCCAGCAAACCCCGGCGTGCGGGCAGCAACAGTTCCCAAGTCTACATCCGCAGCTAATTTGACCGATTCGATATGCACCTTAAGAATCGCTTCTCGCCCCAGCTTGTCAGGGCGATCGACGACGACCTGGCGATCGAAACGTCCGGGACGGCGCAGTGCCGGATCTAACACTTCAGGGCGGTTGGTTGCTGCGAGGATAATTACTCCCGTATTCGCTTCAAATCCATCCATTTCGGTGAGTAACTGGTTGAGGGTTTGCTCTCGCTCGTCATTGCCCCCAATCAAATTTCCTGCACCGCCTCTGGATTTGCCCAAAGCATCGAGTTCGTCGATAAAGACAATACAGGGAGCTTGTTTCTTCGCTTGTTCAAACATATCCCGCACCCGCGCGGCTCCAACGCCAACGAACAATTCAATAAATTCGGAACCAGAGATACTGAAGAAAGGAACGCCCGCTTCTCCAGCCACCGCCTTAGCTAAAAGGGTTTTCCCCGTTCCTGGCGCTCCTACCAAAAGCACGCCTTTAGGAATTTTTGCGCCAACGCGGGTATATTTGTCGGAATTTTTCAGGAACTCGACGATTTCTTGCAGTTCCTCTTCAGCCTCATCGATTCCGGCAACATCGGCAAACGTTACCCCTGTATTGCCTTCAGAATAAATGCGAGCTTTACTTTTTCCTACTGTTAGGGCTGTTCCCGCTCCAGCTTGGGCGCGGTTGAGCATCCAACCCCAGATACCCAAGAAAATGAGGGGAGGAACGATCCATCCCAAAAGAGTTGTAAAAACGCCACTATTATCGGGCGGCGGGGCACCGAATTCCACATTTTTTTCTGCTAATAACTTCGGCAAATCTGCATCTCCAGCGATAGGTCTGGTGACATAAGCTTTAGGCGGGGGCGAACTGTCCGCTTGAGTTGTTTGCGTTTTAGGGAGATCGGACTTGAGAATGTATTGAATTTGGTCTTGTCCGACTAAAGCTCTGCCAACCTTGCCATCCTTGACCTCCTTCAGAAATTGGCTGTAGAGAACTTCATTTGTTCGGGTACGAAAAGCGGGTGCGACAAAAAAGTGAAAAAGAATTAAGAATAGAAATAGCGTCACCAAGCTACTGCCGAAATGTTCGAGCTTGGGAGTTTTAGAATTTCCATCTTTTTCAACGGGCATAGCGACTCTCCTAAGATGAGTTAAAACGGTAAAAGTAGCTAATGCTTCCTCCTCTGCTGTTTCAAACCGATTGTCAAGCCAATTCCCAGCAAAAAAGCTCCGGCAAACAGGTAAGGGACGCTTGGCTGCCATGCAAACAACAGACTGCCAAACAAGGGGCCGCCAACTTGTCCGAGACTGCTCGCAGCATTTTGCATTCCCAGCACCGTACCAGTGCGATCGCCGCCGCGATTTGAGATAAGAGCGGAGAGATTGGGAGCGATTAATGCCATGCCCAAAGACAGCAAGCCAATAACGCCCAAGACTAGCGGCATTGTCCGCACGGTTAGAAGTAGGGCAATGCCAATTCCCATCAAACTAAAGCCCAAGGCTAACTGAAAAATGGCACCGACGTACTTTGAGAGATAGCTAACTGCGACAACTTGAAAGACAGCCATGACCAATCCGCAAACCATAAAGGCGATTCCCGTTTCGGTTGGCCCGTAACTCAACTTTTCTTGAGCGTAGAGGGCAAAGGTAGCCTCAAAAATTGCCAGTCCAAACTGTCCGGCAACGGTCAAACCGAGAAGCCACTGTAACTTGCTCCCTAAACCTCGCCAGCTAACTGTTTGCGAACGATTTGAAGTAGAACGCGATCGCATTGGCAAGGATTCTGGCAGCCAGCGGATCGCGATCGCCAAGGCGAAGAGTGCCAAGGCTGCTGCTAGAAAAAACGGCAGCGAAAAACTGTCGATTTTAAAATGTCCTGAGCCTGCGGCAAAATGCAGATCCCTGCGGGTAGCTAGTCCGCCCAAAGCTGGACCAGCAATTATTCCAAGACTGACCGCCGTTCCCAACCATGCCATTCCCCGACTGCGATCGCGCTCGGTGGTGAGATCGGCAACGTAGGCTGTTGCGGCAGGTAACATAGCCGATGATAAAAAGCCGCCAATTGCTCTCGCGCCATAAAGCATCCACAGCGAAGTTGCTACCCCAAACAACACCTGCGTAATGGCAGAACCCGCAATCCCGATTAACACTAATGGTTTTCTACCAACTCGGTCAGACCATTGCCCCCAGAAAGGCGCAAAGATTAACTGTGCTAGCGCATAAATGCTGGTTAGCAGTCCGATATGAAATGCCATAAGCTGGCGATCGACCCTGCCCGTAACATCAAGGCGATCGGCATAAAAGGGAAGGACGGGCAGCGTGATGCCAAAACCGATCGTGACGACAAATAGGCAACTAAGGAGCAAAAGCAGGCTTTTATTCATCTTACAAATCAATGACAACCTCCGCCTCTGCCGTGTCTGTCATGTCCGTGATGTCCTCCGTGTCCGCGATGCCCTCTATGTCCTCCATGATGTCGAGCGCGATTAAACCAGACGAACGCGAAAACTAATACAATCAGTCCAACGATTAACCACATGGCATTATCCTTCTAAGATTTGTAGTTGGAGCGCAAAATTCTCAGTTTTGGAGTAAATAAACACCAAGAAAAGTGGATTATAGTTGCCTGTGGCAACGCTCAAGACAACGACGGCGGACTTCAGCGCGGTTTTGGTTGAATGTCAGGAAATTATCGTATTTTTCAAACGCGATCGCTGTCGCTAGATCGTTACTTTCCCAATCGTCGGTAAAAGTTTGGCATTGACGCAGACAGTGAAAACAATCTTGAATACAGGTATCTATTGTGAGAAGTATCATTTATACCTCTTTGAGATTTTCTTTGCTTGTTAAGCGTAAAAAGCGAACCTACGATCTAATTTCTCAAAACCAAATGAAATTAGGATGAAATTTTCCATTTTGCCCAAATTAATCGAAGACACTTTATCTAGAAAAGAGAAATTAAAGAAAATAGGAAATGTAGCTCTGGCGCTC
This sequence comes from Hydrococcus sp. Prado102, assembly GCA_025454425.1. Taxonomy (GTDB): domain Bacteria; phylum Cyanobacteriota; class Cyanobacteriia; order Cyanobacteriales; family Microcystaceae; genus Hydrococcus. The sequence continues at coordinate 11,114 of JALOOL010000002.1, forward strand.
AATATGTTGTATCTTAGTCAACGCAAGGTAAAAAACTCTTCGCTAACCGTAGGATGAATACCAATTGTGTTATCGAAATGTTTTTTAGTAACCCCTGCTTTCATAGCAAGACCGATCGTTTGAATCACCTCGGCGGCATAATGTCCTACCATATGAGCGCCGACGACTCGATCTGAATTGCCATCAACTACTAATTTGAGGAAAGTATTTTGGTCTATCTCACCTATGAGATTAAAAAGAGGTTGAAACTTTTTGGAATAACAACATACAGATTCACCAAATTGTGCGCGGGCTTGGGCTTCAGTTAAGCCAACCGTAGCAGCTTCAGGTTGGGAAGCCAATACATAAGGAATGTTTTCATAATTAATTGTACGAGAATGTTTGCCAAATTCTGTATCTGCGAAAGCACGACCAGCAGCGATTGCGACCGGAGTCCAATGCGGTCTAGGAGTACAATCGCCAACGGCAAAAATGTTTGCCACAGAGGTACGGCTATATTCATCTACGGCAATCCCATCTTTATTGACCTCAACCCCTGCATTTTCAAGACCCAAACCATCTAAATTCGGAACGCGACCCGTGACAAAAACAGCAGTTTCTACCGTTACTGGCTCACTGCTACCTGACAAAATTAAATTCAAACAATTCTGTGCTGGTTCAATTTTCTCAACAAAGCTATTAGAACAGATTCTAATTCCGAGTTTAGTCATTTCCTCTTGAATGGTTGTCTGCGTTTCTTCATCGCAACCTGGCAAAATCTTATCTTCCTCTATTATTTGCGAGACTTTTGAAATTAAACCATTCATGATTCCTGCTAGCTTCACAGCAATATGGTTGTCACCAATAATTGCTAGGTGTTCTGGTTGCTGTTCGAGTTGCAGCATTTCGCGAAGGCTAATAGCGTATTCAACACCTGGTATGTCTGGCTTTGTATCTTTTCCTCCCACTGCAATCAAAATTTTGTCAGCAGTAATTTGGTTGCCTTCTATTTCTAAAGTGTGAGGATCTAAGAATCGGACGTGTCCTTTTAAGCGTTCCACTCCTGCTTCTTGCAAATGCTGAGTATGCAACCTACTTAGGTGGTTAATTTCTCGGTTTCTGGCTGCGATAAATTGACCCCAATCGAAGTTTTCTTGCACTTTTCCCCAACCGTACTCATCAGCATTTTTAAAAATTTGAGAAAAACTTGCGGCATAAGACATCATTTTTTCTGGTATACAACCATGAACGACACAAGTACCACCAATCCGATCTTGTTCGGCAATTGCCACTCGCGCCTTGTATTTAGCAGCCCTTTCAGAGGCAGCCAATCCTCCTGGACCCGCACCAATTACAAACAGATCGTAATTAAAGCTCATAATTATTAATCTCACTTCTAGAAACAATATGTTTTTTTATATATTTAGCTTTTCATGGAGGGATGAAATTGGGATGAAATCCTTACCTAGAATAAGGGCAGAATCAGCTACAAGAAAAAAACGATTAACTCGTGGGAACAGTACTATCCACTAATAACCGACCGTCTTCCATGCGAACGATGCGATCGGCTATATCTAAAATGCGATTGTCGTGAGTCACGACTAAAATAGGACATCCTTGTTCTTGAGCGAGATGCTGCATGAGTTCCACCACGTCTCGACCCGATTTGCTATCAAGAGCCGCAGTTGGTTCGTCGGCTAAAACTAATTTGGGATGGCTGACTAGAGCGCGGGCGATCGCGACTTTTTGTTTTTGCCCGCCAGAAAGATTGTCTGGGTAATAATTAGCTCGCTGTTCCAACCCAACGGCTTTAAGCATTGCTTCCGCTCTAGGGCGAAGCTCTTCGACTGGAATATCTTTGTGCAGTTCGAGAGAGGTTTGCACGTTTTCCCAAGCTGTTAAGAATTCGAGTAAATTATGAGTTTGGAAAATGTAACCAATCTGGCTACGAACTTGCACTAATTGCTCTAAAGTGGCTCCGTAAAGTTCTTGACCGAGAACGTTGAGACTGCCTTCTTGAAGGGAACGCAGACCACCAATCAAGGTTAGCAATGTTGTCTTGCCAGAACCCGACGGCCCCATCATAATGACAATTTCTCCAGCGTGGATTTCTAAGTTAATGTCAAAGAGAATTTGCTTTTTCAATTCACCTTGACCGAAGTAGTGATTGATATGCTGGATTTTGATTACGGGTTCTCGGTAAGCCATAGATAAAGGGTTGTGTTGTATCAACTGAGTCAAAATTCTTACTTAAAAATGTCGGCAGGGTCGGCTGCTTGCAGTTTGCGTACCGCGATCGCGCCAGAAATAAAACACATTAAAATCGTCAAGATTAAAACCATTAAGCCCCGTTTTATATCCATTCCCATCGGTAAACTGGTGGCTTTTTTGGTGAGGTCATATAAACCCAAAGTTACTGCAAATCCAGGGATATATCCTAAAACTCCGAGGATCAGTGCTTCTTGAAATACCATCTTTAAGAGATAGCTGTCTCGATAGCCCATCGCTTTGAGCGTTGCGTATTCAGCTAAGTGATCGGAAACATTTGTATAGAGAATTTGATAGACAATGACGCTCCCTACGATGAATCCCATGATGGTTCCTAGCGTGAAAACAAAACCAATGGCTGTATTCTTTTGCCAATAGTTTTTCTCAAATTCCACAAACTCATCGTGAGTGAGTACTTGTACATCTTTTGGCAAATCAGCTTTTATCGCCCGATCAATTTTTTCAATATTTTTATTAGGCTTAATTTTGACTAAACCAATATTGATTTCTCCTGCTTCGCGAGTTTTGAAAATCCGCAAAAAATTGACTTCGCTCGTAATTAACAGCGCGTCGGAACCAAAAGACGAACCCACTGTAAACAAGCCCACTACTTTAATTTTTCGACCGTTAATTTCAGGCGTAATGACTTTGCCTTGAGCCACTTCTGTAATGAACGGCTCAAATTCGGGGCGAGAAACTCGGTCGAGAATGGCAACGTCATCGAGTTTTAGCTTGTTCAGGTATCGATTGATTTCTGGAATGTGCAGACTCATCTTGGCTGGGTCGATTCCCAAAACTAAGATGGCGCGATCGCGTTGACTTTCAGGACTTTTCCACGTCCCCAAACCCACATACACGGAGTTAATCGATTCTACGCCTTCAAAACTGAGAACTTGATACAAACGCCGTCTGGAGAAATTGTTCATACTAATCAAGGCGCGAGAGCGGGGATTAATCAGCACTAGGTCGGCGTTGAGACTTTGATGAACGCGGGTGGCACTTTCAAACAAAGCTGCTCGAAAACCGATTTGCATAAACATAAGAATGACCGCAAAAGCAATCCCTGCCAGGGCAACCACAAGTTTTGCTCTTTCCCTGCTGAGTTGCCGCCATGCAAGAAAGAGTTTGCGACTCATGGTGAAATCTCCACGGTCACTTGTAGGTTCGTTAAACCCGCTACTCGCTGACTGGAAGCCGGATCGAGACGAATTTTGACTTCGACAACCCTAACATCCGTAGCGGCGGCGGGGTCGGTACTGAGAACGTCTTTTTTGCCAACTTGCCAGCCAATTTGGTCTACTGTCCCCTGCAATTTTCCAGTAAAGGCATCGCTGGTAATCGTGGCACGCTGTCCCAGGCGAACTTTACCAATATCGGTTTCATATACCTCTGCCACCGCATACATTTGGTCGGTTTGACCGACCAAGAGAATTCCCTCTCCTTGGTTGCTGACTACTTCTCCAGGACGGATATGGATTTTCAACACTCGACCGTCTCGCGGCGATCGCACGTATGCCAGTTCGAGGTCGGCTTTCGCTCTATCCACGCTTGCTAGCGCTCTGTCTACCTCAGCTTGAGACGCTTGCACGTCAGTGGGACGAACCTCCGCGATGCGGGTAAGAGTGGCTTTAGCTTCGTTGAGTTGTGCTTGCGTGGATTCTCGAATTCGATTGAGCGTTGCCCTACCTTCCTCCAGTTTTTTCTGGGCAGTATCGACGGCTAGGCGCTTGTTATCGCGGGTAGATGCGGAAACTGCCCCCTCTTGATAAAGTTGCTGGTAGCGTCGATATTCGGTTTCGGCATTGTCCAATTCAGCTTCTAAACGAGCTACCGTTGCCTCCTGCGCTTTGACATCGCCTTGTAATTCAGCCTCCATTCGCTGAATGGTTGCTTTCTGAGCGTTAATTTCCCCGATTTTAGCTCCAGCTTTTACCTGTGCCAGATTGGCTTGGGCGACTTTGACTTGTTCTTGGGCTTCTTTGAGAGCAGCTAAACGGCGATCGCGCGTGTCTAGAATGGCGAGAATCTGTCCGGTCTTGACTTTATCCCCCTCTTTGACCAAAATCTTCAGAATCCGAGTTCCTTCCAAAGATCCGGTTGTTGCTGGATGAACCGCTTCTCCTTCGGGTTCCAAGCGTCCCAAGGCGGTTACAGTCCTGACAATCGGAACGGTTGGCGAAGCTGTTGGTGCAGGCGTTGCAGGCAAGAGGCGATAGCGCGAAAACACATAGACTGTAGCGGCAGTAGTAGCAATTCCAGCAGCAATGACTAATGCCAACACCCATCCCTTAGAGCGTGTGACTAGCGGAGTTTTTGAAGGTACGTTCATGACTAAAATCTCCAATCTGACTGGTTTTGCTTAATCCCGACAGTCTTAGTATGGTGCTAAGAGTCTTCGCGATCGCTTGCTCATTGTGTACATGAGAAGAATCGGGAAATCCTGGCTGCGCCTAATTAAGAGGGAACCTTCCAATCAAACGGGATATGCTTGCTCGACTGTCCTTCAAAGGGATGAGAATAATCAAAGCCAACGGCGTGACTTTCCTTGACCACTCCCCAAGTGGCAATTTGTCCGGGGCCCGTTTCAGATCCTGGCGGATTGTACAATTGCACGCGACGGTTTGGATCGGCTGTCGGGCCAGTCAAGGCTTCAACGGCTGCTACTACTCTCCCAGGAACTTCAGCCCGCCAATAACTCAGGTCGTCTGCAATGTTCACCTCCATCGGTGCGTACTCAATCCCCCGAACTTCGAGGAATAGCTTGCTGAACTGACTCGGCCAACCGCCTGCTTTCCCCGTGAAGATCTGTTCGAGAGCGTGGCGTTGGCGTTCGTCAGCACGTTCATCAATGTAGAAAAGCAGTTTCATTGACGGAGTGAGGTCTTCTACCCACTGATTCCCCTCAACCTCTCCGATCGCGACGACACTTAAACCGTCGAGTACGATACCGTTATAATGTCCCTTGTTTACTTGCCACACCAGCGTAAACAAGCAGTCACCATAGGTCGGTTCTTGAGCAAACGTACAGGGACAAGGCAGTTTGCAACTACAGACATCGAACCATTCACCTTTGAGATTCCACTGGACATCTGTTGTTACTTGTGTTGCTGCGGTCATAAATAACCTCCATTCAATTGTTGGCTAGTAAAGTCTGGAAAGTTTTGGTTTTCTAACATCTGGGACGATCCTAAGTTCTCTTCTCAATTGGAGAGTCAAGGAGCGCGACATAAAAATTAATCATGGTCTTTCCATCCTCCAACCCACCAGATGACGGCGTGCCATAATTAATACCAAAGGCGGCAGAATTATCCACTGAAGTACGGCTAAAACCGGAACGCCATAAACTTTAGAGACATTGACTCGATATGTTTCTGTGACGAGGGTGATAGCTAAACCGACGCTCGTAAAAAGCAGCGTTAGCTTCCGCGTTGGGGTTAGCACCCAGTAACGAGAACGAACAAAAGCGCTTACAACCCAACTACTTATAAGAACGATCGCGGCATCGCCCAACGTACAGTGAGTCAGGTCGTTTATCTTGTCTGACAAAGATGGCATTCCGTAAAAGTCGTAATAAGGAGCTTGCCAAACTTCATAGACAAAATTGATGAGAAAAGCGAAGAGAAGTAAATTCGTTTCTGGTGCAGCCAAAATCCGAACCGTCCATTTAGAAAAAAGCTTGCTCGTCATAATTGCTGTTTCATCCGGTTGCGATCGCGCGATGCTCGTTCTCACTTCATTGCCAACTGCGTTACGCATTTAGCCTTTAATTTTGTTATATGAAAAAACGATGAAATTTGGATGAAATTTTCAAGAATTATAGGCTACCCTCAATAATTATTAGCTCTTGCAAAAGAAAAAAAAACATTGACGGGACAATTCTAAAAAGTCAACAATATTTATCTTAATTAAAAATACCAAACGCGAGAAAACCTATTTGGTTAGCTATTAATACCGTGTAAGTATAAATTAAATTCTGTAAAAAATTGCCAACCAAAGATTCGGTGTAATGCCATTCGTCGCCTATTGGCTAGGGAAAGGTACGGCAATATATATGCCTATTTAACAGGTGCGCCATATAAAAATGAAATTGAGATGAAATCTCTGTATTCCAATAGCTAGAAATATTAATTACGCCAAAAGGATGAAGCAAATACATTTGTAACTTTTTATGGTAAAGCGGAAGAGATTACCTACTAGCCGCCATACGGGTAGCACCGTCTTTCCACTACCTTTGTGGCAATCGCAAAACAATAACCGAAAAAGTAACTTATGTTGCACCACAATCGTACAAGATCGAACCTGACTTCTATCGCTTATCTTCCCTTGGCATTTGCCTTTGGTGGACTTGCCGTTGCCGCCACGCCAGTTTCAGCCGCTACCCTTGCTCCAAGCGAATCGGCTTCGCGCTTTGATGTCCGTTTTATGCAGGAGACGACAGGTCATCATCAAATGGCAGTAGATATGGCGCAACAGTGCGTGCAGAAAGCAATTAACGCAGATTTGCGATCGCTTTGCCAAAATATCATCACTAGCCAAAACCAAGAGATAGAAACCATGCAGTCCTGGTTACAAGATTGGTACGGCTATAGCTATACGCCTCAAATGAAACCGGGCGATATGCGGATGCTCGAAGAGATGGCAATGATGAATGGTGCTGAATATGAAATTCATTTCATGCGGGATATGATTGACCATCACAAATCAATGCTCAGTGATGCAGTCCCTTGTACAAACCGTGCCGGACACGGCGAATTGTCCGGTCTTTGCGAAAACATCGTTGCCTCCCAAAGCAGTGAAATCGCTCAAATGCAGCAGTGGTTAGGCGAGAGATATGGCATCTCTGACAATATGAACGACCAACCCATGTCTAACCCTACTAACAATAACGGGGGTTTTGAGACTGGCAATTTCACCGGATGGTCAACAATAGGAATGGCTGAGATTGAGACAGCAGATTTTGGGACTGAACCTTCTCAAGGCGCGTACTATGCTGCATTATCCACCATGTTTGATACGGTTTCTGCTTCAGCTTTAGAATCCTTTCTAGGCTTAACACCTGGAAGCTTAAACGATCTGGAAACTGGAAATATTGAGGAAGGTTCTGCTATTAAGCAAACATTTACAGCAAATGCTGGGGACGTTTTAACGTTTGATTGGAATTTTATGACCAACGAACTAGAATCTACTCTCGTAGGTTCCAACAACGATTTCGCTTTCTTCACGCTGACATCTTCTCCATCCAAACTTGCCGATCCTTCTTCTAGTTTCATGACTTCTTTAACGCAATTCGCAGATGAAACTGGGTTTGAGACTTTTTCTGCCGAACTACCTGCTTCTGGTACTTACACTTTAGGCTTTGGAGTCGTCAATGTGGGCGATCCTATCTTTGACTCGGCTTTAGCAATTGACAACGTGAAAACTGTCTCTGCCTCTGTTCCCGAACCGACTTCTGTTTTGGGCGTATTGACTTTCGGTGCATTTGGCGTAGGCGCGATGCGGCGGCGCAAGCAGAAAAACTCGCAAAATTAAGCTCAAGTATTCTTCCTGAAATAAAAAAGGAGCAAAAATGGCAAAGATTGGTTTGTTTTACGGAACTCAAACAGGTTATACACAAACGGCGGCTGAAATAATTCAAAAAGAGTTCGGTGGAGAAAGCGTTGTGGAATTGTATGACATTTCTAAGACCGAGCCGAGCGACTTTGAAAGCTATGACTATATCATCATCGGTTGTCCTACTTGGAATGTTGGCGAATTACAAAGCGATTGGGAAAACTTTTACGATGAGCTAGATAATATTAATTTCACTGGCAAAAAAGTTGCTTATTTTGGAGAAGGAGATGCGGTAGGTTATCCTGATACCTTCCAAGATGCGATGGGAATGTTAGAAGAAAAAATTTCAGAACTCGGTGGCGAAACCGTTGGTTACTGGTCTACAGAAGGTTACGAGTTTAGTGATTCTAAAGCTTTACGCAATGGCAAATTTGTCGGTCTTGCTCTTGATGAAGATAATCAATCCGATTTAACCGAGGAACGAATTAAAGACTGGGTTGCCCAACTAAAGCAAGAGTTGGGGATATAGACATGAGAAATACCCTTGATGGTGTAACACTTAGTACCTAGCGGATTTACCTTGCTCGACATTCCGCAAACAAAGCGATCGCATACATAATATTGCAGGCAGATTGTAACCTAGATTAAATAAGATTAATACTTTTAAAGTATTGAATCCGACTAGTTAGAATTTCATCTCAATTTCATTTTTTCAATTTATAAAATTTATATACACTCTCAATTCTATCTTTGCTAAAAGCTAAGTTCGAGAGTATGTAAAACTAACAATTGTCATCTTAATTTTTAACCCAAAAAGTATTAATTCTTGTCAACAAAGGTATAAATCACTTTTAAATTGCAATCCGATTACTTACCATCTCTTGATTTCAAAAAACAGCTAAAGAAAAAAATGGACAAGATAGCTGACTAATAAAAGTATTAGCAAGCTCGCGGAGGAAATCAAAGTGAATATGTTTATACGCAACGATACTGCTATAAGTGAAAGGGAAGATCGGCTTTTCCGTGTTTTTCGCAAACATTTTGCACACTACGACACTACGGCAGTGAACTCTCTAACATATCGAAAACAAGCCATCCAAATCCTTAACCTAAAATCTGGAGATACCGTTATAGATCTAGGGTGTGGTACAGGTTTGAACTTTTCCTTACTGCAACAGGTAGTAGGTTCCAAAGGCAAAATCATTGGTGTTGAGGGAGTTAAAGCGATCGTAGACCAAGCTTGGCAGCGAGTACGAGCAGAAGGCTGGTCTAATGTTGAACTCATACAAAGTAAATCTGTTTCCTTTCAATATCCGACAAAGGTAGACGGAATTATCTCAACCTTTGTTGTTCCCTTGCTTTATCAATGGGAGCGAATCTCTCAGAATGGCTGCAATGCTTTAGCACCTGGAAAACGATGGGTTGTTTTGGATCTTAAAAGTCCTGCAAATGAGTTTTCCCAGGTTCCATCGCCACTGATTTTTCTTTTCGATCGCTTCTTAAGGAAAACAACAGACAGGGAAGATCGAAACGCCTGGGTTCCTATTAGCTCGTACCTGCAAAATACATTATTGAGCAAACTTTATACGGGCTTTGTTTATGTCGCCCCAGAAAAAAGGAGGTTAGATGAATAATATACTGAAAGACCCAGTTTGTGGAATGACGATTCAGCCAGGTAGAGAACTAATTGCTCTATATCAAGAGCAAAAAATCCACTTTTGTTCAGAATTCTGTCGCAACAAATTTTTCGAGCATCCAGAACAATATATTGCAGCAACAATCGCTGCTAGCTACGACGAAGCAAAAGAAAATCGGCGGATTGCCTATTTTTCAATGGAGGTAGGAATCGGTTCTACTATGCCTACTTACAGTGGTGGCTTAGGTATTCTGGCTGGCGATACTTTAAAATCTTGTGCTGATTTGCGAGTTCCTATTATAGGAGTCAGCCTTCTTTATCGCAAAGGTTATTTTGACCAAAAATTGAACGAATGGGGCGGGCAGCAAGAATCACCCGTTCAATGGACTCCCGATCGCTTTCTGCGCCTTTTACCGGAAACAGTTCAAGTAAAAATTGAGCAAAGAGTAGTTCGAGTTCAAGCTTGGCAGTACGACATTGTTGGTTTAAGTGGCTATGTCGTTCCATTGATTTTGTTGGACGCTGACGTTGACGAAAACACGGATTACGATCGCACCCTAACAGATTTCTTATACGGCGAAGACGAGAGATATCGGCTAGCTCAGGAGATTCTGCTCGGCATAGGCGGGGTGAGAATAATTGATGCTCTTGGATATAGTGGAATTGAAAGATTCCATATGAACGAAGGACATGCAAGCTTGCTAGTTTTGGAACTTTTAGAAAGACGAAACAGCACCCAGCAAGCAGAATGGGATTTTAACAGTATTAGAAACCAATGCGTTTTTACTACCCATACGCCCGTTCCGGCAGGACACGATCGCTTTGACTACGGTTTAGTGCAGCATAGTTTGAGTCAAATCGTGCCTAATGACGTGCTGCAAATGCTGGCAGGTCGGGAGAGTTTAAACATGACAGTGCTAGGATTGAACTTGAGCCGCTACGTCAACGGCGTAGCCAAACGGCATGAAGAAGTTTCCCAAGAAATGTTTCCAGGATATCCCATCCACCACATTACCAATGGAGTGCATTCCTGGACGTGGACTTGTGATAGTTTCAGAGCTTTATATGACCGCTATATCCCCGGTTGGAGTAACGACCCAACTATGCTTCGGCACGGGATCGGCATTCCCAAAAAGGAGATTTGGGAAGCTCATTTGATGGCGAAAGCGAGTCTTTTTGCTCATATCAAAGAGCAAACCCATCTTTCGCTTTCGACTGACATTCTGACAGTTGGATTTGCGCGTAGGGCGACGGCTTACAAACGAGCAGATTTAATCTTCTCAGACATCAATTGGCTGCTAGAAATTGCCAAACAAGTCGGTTCTTTGCAGTTTGTCTTTGCGGGAAAGGCACATCCAAAAGATTACCCTGGTAAGGAGCTAATTCGGCACATTTTTGAGATTTCGCGCCAACTGCGCGAGCAGATCCCCGTTATTTTTTTGGAGAATTACGATATGGAGCAAGCCAAAGCGATCGTTTCTGGAGTCGATCTCTGGCTCAATACCCCCCAACGCCCTCTAGAAGCCTCTGGAACCTCTGGCATGAAGGCGGCACATAACGGAGTTCCCAGTTTGAGTATTTTAGATGGCTGGTGGATTGAAGGGCATATTGAGGGGGTCACTGGCTGGTCTATCGGCTCTCAGAAGCCAGAGATCTCTGCATCAGATGCTCTCAACAGGCAGGATACAGAGGATTTATATCGGAAACTACAAAACGTTATCGTTCCAATGTTTTATCGAGAACGCGATCGCTGGCTCGATGTCATGCGGCAGTCCATTGCTCTGAATGCCTCATTTTTTAATACCCACCGCATGGTACAGCAGTACGTTACAAATGCTTATCTACCTTAATGTTTCTTTTCTAACAAATAAGATATTCTATGTTTTATAAAATTCTAGTAGCAACAGATAGCTCAAAATTTGGCAAACGGGTTTTTGAAGAAGCACTCGCCCAAGCGAAAACCACCAAAGCTAGCCTTACGATCTTACACGTTTTATGTCCTGATGAAGAAGATTGCCCCGATACATCAGGATTATTAAATACTTATTACTACCCAAAGACGGATAGCGAAATCGCAGAACGCTGTCAACAAATGTGGGAGAAATTCTGCCAAAAGGGGTTGGAAATGGTGAAAGCGCGTGCTGACGAAGCAATAGCCGCTGGAGTTAATGCAGAATTCATGCAAAAATCCGGCAGTCCCGGTCGAATTATCTGTGATATGGCTCGTAATTGGGAGACTGACTTAATTGTAATCGGACGGCGCGGCTATTCAGGTTTGAGCGAGTTATTTCTAGGTAGTGTTAGTAACTACGTACTCCACCATGCTCCTTGTTCGGTGCTAACCGTACAGTAGTTACTAGTCATAGCACCAGCAGCGTTCCAGTAGCATCTCTCAACAGCTTGCAACTCAACGATCTACTATCATCCCTGCTTCAGGAGTATTAAGTTATGCAGCACCGTAACAGAAACCATCCATCTCAGCTACATCACGACCACCAGAAACAGCTTGCAGCAGCCCGCGACCAGCATGGAGGACACGATAAACATGCCGGACATAGCCCAGAGATATTTAAGCGGCGCTTTTTTATCTGTTTGGCTTTGACGCTACCCGTTCTTTATTTTGCCCCCTCTCTTCAGAACTGGTTTGGCTATCAGGCAGTGCAGTTTCCAGGCGCAGCTTGGGTAAGTCCCATCCTGAGTATTATTATTTATTTCTACGGCGGTTGGGTTTTTCTCAAAGGAGCTTGGCACGAACTCCGCAGTAAAATTGGCATGATGACCCTGATTGCGCTAGCAATCACTGTTGCTTTTGTTTACAGTCTGGCAGTTTCGCTGGGATTAGAAGGGGAGCCTTTTTACTGGGAACTGGTAACTCTAGTGGATATTATGCTGCTGGGTCACTGGATTGAAATGACATCGGTGCAGGGAGCCAGTCGCGCCTTGGAACACCTAGCAAATCTCGTACCCGATCTTGCTCATCGCTTGGTAGCAGGGCGCATTGAAGATGTATCCGTCGGAGAGTTACAAGAAGGCGACTCGATCCTCATTCGTCCTGGCGAACAAATTCCTATTGATGGGGAAGTAGAGGAAGGAGCTTCCAGCGTTAACGAGGCGTTTCTAACCGGAGAGTCGCGTCCGGTTACAAAACAAGTCGGGGATGAGGTAGTGGCGGGGGCTGTCAATGCTGAAGGCGCTTTGACTGTCAGGGTAACGCGGACGGGAGAGCAGACGACCTTGAGCCAAATTATGCGCTTAGTGGAAGAAGCTCAATCTTCTCGCAGTCGCTTTCAGGCACTAGCAGACCAAATTGCCTATTGGCTGACCTTAATTGCGATTGGAGTAGGGTCGCTAACGTTTGTCATCTGGTTGGGCGTGGGTTCGGGGTTGGTGTTTGCTGTCGAAAGAGCCGTAACAGTGTTGGTTATTGCTTGTCCTCACGCGCTGGGTTTGGCAATCCCGTTAGTAATCGTCAATGCCACTGCTTTATCAGCAAAACATGGCATTTTAGTACGGCGTAGAGAAGCTTTTGAACGCGCCCGAAAAATCAAGGCGATCGCGTTTGACAAAACTGGAACTTTAACCGAAGGTCAGTTTGGCGTACAGCGAATTTATACGGAGGGCATAGATGAGCTAGAAGCTCTCTCAATCGCTGCTGCACTGGAATCTTTGTCAGAACATCCCTTAGCGCAAGCGGTAGTGCAAGAAGCCGATGCCCGTCAGGTTTCTCTGCCGCAGGGAAAAGAGTTTCAAGCAATTGCAGGTAAGGGGGTTGAAGGCAGTGTCAATGGCAAACGCTATCGGGTCGGGCGACCAGAATGGGCGCAGGAATTAAATCTGGCATTTTCTAGCCATCTACAAGCGAGTTTGGAAAGGATTGAGTCCCGTGGAGAAAGTGCGATCGCGCTATTAGACGACGAGCGAATGCTGGTGCTGTTCGGACTGGCAGATCGAGTACGAGAACAGGCACGCATCGCCGTACAGCGATTCCAGGAAATGCAGGTTCAGGTAGTCATGATTACCGGAGATGCTGAGGCAGTCGCTAAAACCGTCGCCAACGAGCTTGGCATTGACCGTTACTATGCTCGCGTCCTGCCACAAGATAAGGCGACGCTGGTGCGGAAATTAAAAGCTACTCAACCAACTGCTTTTGTAGGCGATGGTATCAATGATGCGCCCGCTTTGTTTGAGTCAGATCTAGGTCTTGCTATCGGCGCAGGGACTAATGTGGCAATCGAGTCCGCCGATTTAGTTCTGATTAAGAGTAATCCTCTCGATGCCGCCTACGCTCTAAAACTGTCAAAAGCTACCTACGACAAAATGCTTCAGAACCTTTTTTGGGCGACAGGTTACAACGTTATCGGAATTCCCCTAGCGGCAGGTATTGCCTATCCTGTGGGTATTTTGCTTCCTCCAGCTTTGGCAGCCGTATTTATGAGCGTTTCAACGGTGGTTGTGTCTATCAACGCTATGCTGTTGCGTCGGTTGAAGTTAGATTAAGCCGATGATGTGTTTATCCCGGTTTCGCGGTCAAACTTCTGTTAATTTAGACAAGCCATCTGACCTGAAAACAACATTCTGCAAAGGGCGAGCAAGAGGCAAAAAAAGTCCCTCAGCGATCGGCTATTAAAAATGTTGAGCGTCTTAATCCGCAATCTCGATCGTTCATTTTGTTGAAAGATGAAAATTGATTGAAATCTGGTACTTCTTGATAGCAATGAGGACAATACCAGTACACTCGATTACTCCTGACATGACGGAGAATGTTACTCGAACATATAGGACAGTTGTTCATACGTTTGTTTTTATCTTTGCTTTTATTAATTCGGTTTTGTTTTTTAAAAATGGAATTGACGAGTTTTGCGGGGGATACAGGGACATATCCCCCTAATAACAGTTTCTTACGCTGCTTGTGCTACAGAGCGGCAGCTTTTGGCACAACGACGGCAAATTTCAGCGCAGCGTTGACAATGAGCAGCATGACTGGCGTGTTTCTCGCACTCAGCCGCACAGAGTTCGCACGCTTTGGCGCAAGCATTACAGACTTCAGGATGAAGACTTGATTTTCGGATTAGGAAGCGAGCGCAAAGCGCGCAGAGATCGGCGCAATCGTAGCATAACCTGACACATTCTGCCATCATTGCTGACATCTCGCCGCTCAGACACGCATCAGCGCAGGTTTCGCATTCGCGCAAGCAATCCAAACAATCCTGAATGGAAGTCTCAATTGTAGCTGTTGTCATATCTACCTCGTCTTACGTTAGTTTTTAAGTAGGAGAAAATACGAAGTCTGTTTGATTAGATCTTAAAAAAAGTTAATTTTCCAGACTTCGTATAAAACGTGAGGTTATGCGCGATCTTTGATAAAAATCTCACACATACTATTAACTAACTTCTCAAATAGAAATGAAATTAAGATGAAATATTGTCAACAGATTGCAACCTAAACTGAATTAAATTAATACCTTTAAAGTATCAATTTTATGACTTAGAATTTCATCTCAATTTCATTTGTATCTGTAAAGCTAATGAATAATAGCAAAATTGAGTTGCTTTTTTTAGGAGAACACTAATGAAAAAGTTAGTTAGTATTGGTTTGTCATTAAGTTTGGCTATAATTTTTTTCGCTCCAGTCGCTCAAGCCACTTCTGTTCGGAGTGGCGCACGACCTAGTAGCGCTACAGTACAAGGTGCTACTCATTTTTTTGAATATTATGTTCGGAACAATGCTCTTTCAGAACTTTCAATTGAAATGCCAGAAGGAATAAAAATTCGTAATGGAATTGAAGTGAAAAATAGTTCGGGACAGGAACTCGATGCACAAGTTTCTATTAATGGTAGAAAAGCAACCGTTGCTTTCTCCCAACCCATACCTCCCGATACCAAAATTGCTGTGAGTATGCGAGGTGTTTATACACCAGGTTATGACGGAATTTGGCAGTACAGACTTTTTGGTAAATTGGTTGGAATTGACCAAGAAATTCCGCTTGGTTTTGCTCGAATTCACACTTATTTTTAATTGATTTAGCGACTCGTCTTAATTCATTCGAGGTCTGTTTTAATAACAGAAAATATGCAACAGCGCCAAAGTTTTTCCCATATTTCCTTGAATGTTTTTGCCTTAAGGAAGTTTTAGTTATCAAAACACAGAAGTAGAGAGCTTTTCACTCTTTAAGGGAGGTAGTTATGCTTGTTAAAAAACTGAAAGTCTTCGTCGGTTCGTTGCTGTCAGTGTCTTTGTTTACAGTCTCAGCAGTTCCAGTACTCGCTCAATTAAAGAGCGATCGCCAACAGAACGTCACAACAAATGGGACTAATTCTCTCCTTAGCCAACTTCGAGGGCATGACACCTATCAAGGAGAACCGCAGTTAGAGTTTTCTGATTATCAACTTGGTACAGTTGTCGGTCAATTTGGCAATATTCTGTCTGTAAAGCTGGAGGATGGGACTATTTTCAATAGCCGGATTCCAAAACCATATTTTTACCGTCGCACTAATAATACTGGTGCAAATGTTCTTGTAATCGAGGAGGATGGAAACTACAAAATAGTTGATTTTGCTCACCCTCGATGGATTCGGAAGCTGGAACAGGATTATGAATTACGCCGTTGACGGTGAAGTAGTATAGTTTGGCAAGAAGGATAAAGTAGCCTTGTAGCAAGTTGAGCTTTATTTTAAAAAACCTAATCGCACCGCCCAAAACTTCATTTCTCCAGCTTCGAGGTCAACTCCTACTAATTTAGACAAGCCATCTGACCTGAAAGTAACATTTTCAGGTCAACCTGCAACTTCTTCAATTGTTCGATCTGGCGCTCAATTTTTGCGATCGCATCCTTCAGCTTCTGTTTAACCTCTGTGCGGGGTGGTTTTCCTCGTTCGTAAAGTTCGAGTAATTCTCCTATCTCTTGAAGGCTCAGACCAAGGAGTTGAGCCTGTTTGATGAACCGCAGGCGAGAAAACACTTCTTCCGAGAACTGACGAAAGCCTCCTTGAGTGCGTCCAGATAGCCTTAGTAAACCCAATTCTTCGTAGTAGCGGATGGTCTTGATGGGGATACCGCTCCGAGCCGCTACCTGACCGATGAAAAACAACTTTTTGTTTTCGATTAACATGGCAAGTTTTCCCTTGTGAATGCATACAAATATTCACTCAATGCGAATAATATCTCTCATCCCCAGCCAGTTATATCGCCGAATTGCCCAAGGCAACCCAATCAAAACGACAACAAAGATCGCAGAAATAATGACTCCTAATGGCATTCCCACGCTCCAAGCATCTCCCACATAAGTCAGCAAAAAGGTAGAAGGAATCATCCCCAATAATGTAGCTAAAGCGTATTTAGGTAGGGAAAGACCAGCTATTCCGGCTCCGTAGCTAATTAGGTCAAATGAGAAAACTGGCAGCAGGCGCGTCAGAAAAATCAACCAGCTAAGATAAGCTTCTCCTCGCTGTTTCGAGAAATAGACGATTTTTCCGGTCAAAGCCTTAATTGCCGATCGCCCTAACGTGCGTCCCAGATAATAAGCAATTAAACTGCCTAGAAAGCCGCCAATAACGCTATATACTCCTGCTCGCAGCGATCCCCATACCGTTCCGGCTACTACCGCTAACGGGGCGCTAGGAATTGGACTGACGACCACTGATAAAGCCAGGACTCCAATGTAAACCAACGACCCGAGAAATCCAAAATTTTTGATGCTCTGCTTAAACCCCTCTGGAGCGAACAAGTTAATATCGGGATGTACAAGCCACCAACAGATCGACCAGCACAGAAGAAAAATTCCTAATGCCAGTGCGTTTTGACGAGTCCATAAAACCTGATGCCTCTTCGGTCTTTTCATGAAAAAGTTGGCGGTTAAAGTACAGTTTTCTCATAAAAGTTTGTCAGTGCGATCGCCATTAGGTTAGAAATGTTAAGGGATTGTTTGATTCTTCTGTAGCTTGCCCCAAAGTTACGGAGAGAAATGTCCTAATGTCCCATGAATTAGTCCGGGAGCATGACAGACTAGCAAGCAACCACCAAACATGAGAATCGTTCCAAGTATCCTATGAAACAGCTTTTGGACGGTTTGAGTTTTTTGGATTTCTGAACTATCCGGCGTATTAACGATTTGTCCGTGCATACTTTATAAATGTTATTGAGTAAATTTGACAAAGGAAAAAATAAGGCTAGCAGCCCCGATGGCGGGAATGTCTGTGGCGAGTTCTAGGTCGGGGAAGGCACGATTCCGACGTAGGCTGAAAAGATTTAACCAGAATTTGGCGCTTGAACGTTCCCCCGTCAATCGCAGCCATTGCTGAAACATCGAAAGTAAACTCCTGACCGGGATACATTTGCTGGCGAGCGATCGCGACGGGGCGTTTGAGCGCGTAGATCGGTGCCCAAGGGCAGCAGTAGTAGTGACCCAGCCGCGTTCCCCATTGGTCGGTTGCATAAACAATATCGCCTAGCGCCAGGGCAGTATCAATTTCTGCCTGGATTGCCAGCGTTTGTTGTGGATCGGGGTCGGACTCCCACAGTGTAGAGATCGCCTCTCTAGCTTCAGGGCTACATTGCCACTTGTCTCGAATGGCTGGATCGGTCAAACACCAAGGATCGAAGTCAGCGTCACCCGGTAGCAGTCGTCGCGTGGGTAACGCGGTTGACTGAGTTTTTGACGGTTGAGTGCGATCGAGTAATTGCGGCATAGCCAGGATTTGCCCCAGATGATAGTAACATTCGAGGGCATTTTTAGCGCGTTCTTCGACTTGTTCGTGTACTTCTTGCGGTAGGTTGGGTGCCCAAAGCTGTTCGGCATATTCAGCCTCGCTGGTTGCGGCTGCCAAAAGTTGACGAATTTGATGAATCGCGGTTTGCTTGTCTGGGGGTATCGTTTCGGATTCAAACACCGCGATCGCTGCTTCTGCATGGGTTCGCAGCAAGCGAGTAGCAGCTACCATTCCGTCCAAGTGAGTCGTGGGGCAAGGCTTGTCGTCGCCCCAAGGCGGCAGGTAGGCTGGAAGGCGGACATCTAAACGGTAGGCTGGATTATTCTGTGCTTGACGTGCCCGACTCAACCAACTTCCCACCTGACTGTAGAAAGCGAGTGACTGCTCGGCTGTCATGGGCGGAACGTAGCCTGTCGTGGCTGGATTTCCTTGGTAGTCCGCTTCCAGAAATTGGTCTCCTAGAGTTTGAAGGACAAACGCATTCCAGGCGCAGAGAAACTGAGCTTGGGTTGCTGGATCTACCGTCCAGGGATTTAACCCCTCAATCTTTAACTCCAAGCGGCGGTTCTCGACTTGCTGGAGGAGATCGTAAACCGCTTGACCTCCCCGGCGATATGCTTCAAGCGCATCGGCGGGAACTTCTCCTTGAACTAGCGCTAGGAATTTTCCAAAAATACCAGTTCGTTCTGCCATAAACTTCTTCCTTAATCTTTGTGTGAGTTCCCAATCGTCATAGCGGGCATTGCCCATTGCTACACTCAGGAGCGCGAGCAATGTGGGCATCGTAAAAAGCCTTAATTTTCTCCGCGTTGTAGCTATCTAGCTTTTGAAGATATCCCCAAGCCGTCAGAGCGATCGCGCTGTCGAGATTGGCTCTCGGTGTCACGATAATGCGCGGGTTAATCGCACTCAACTCCCGTGCTTGCGCTTGAATTTTCTCTAAATCTTGACCTTTAATGCGATCGGGATGGTAGCTGATAATAATGCCGCCATGCTCTAAATTGTGTACCAACCGTTCGTCAAGGGGCGGTTGCTTGTGGTAAATGCCCCAAGCGGCCGGAGTAGCGTGGTGCGCGCCAGAGGTAGGTGGATTGGAATTGTACTTGACTCGTTGACTTTCTGGTACGTGTTCCTGACCCAAATCGGGAATCGGTGTACCCGGCAGTGCTGTACCCGTCGGTCTTGGAGGCAGCGAAGAACCTGGCGTTGTGACTGAGAATTTTTCCAACGATTTTTTCTGTCCTGAAGTTACTCCAATGGCTACAATCAGCACAATAACGCCTATAGGTACAATTAACCAGCTATTTTCAGTTAGGCGATCGCGAAGCTGGCGGCGTTTCCATTTCGTGTTCGTTGAACGTGGATCGGTCATCGTCAACCCTGTTCTGTCTATTGAAGTTCTTTACCTACTTCGCTTTTTGTTAAAGCTGCTTGTAGTTCTGCCTCGTCTGCTTTCGACAACGAAGTTCGCAGAACTTTGCCCTCGAATTGGCTTAAGTCTTCCAAAACCTTATCGGGCGTAGACTTTCTCGCCAAGATAAAGATGGCAGACGTTCCTGGTTCTATCGTCTCGCCAACTTCCCGAATAAAGTTGTCGTCAATGCCGATATCGGTCAGCGATCCCGAAAGTGCGCCAGCCGCCGCCCCAATCGCCCAACCCAGTAGCGGATTGAAAAATAAAAAACCCAAAAGCAATCCCCAGAAACCTCCACCTAATGCCCCAGAAGACACTAATTCTTGAGTTTGTTTAACTTGAATCTTGCCTTCCTGGTTCCTAATAACAATGGCAGCATCTTCTAAGTCAATCAGATACTCCCGTTCCAGTTTTCTGAGGTCGAGGAGAACCTCATCTGCGGTAAATTTATCTTTGAATCCAATAACGATTAGATCGCTCATGATTTTCTCTTTGTTTGTAATGAGTGTTAATTAAGTGAGCCAGAACTTATCTGATTTTTCAGGTTAATTGAAAAAAATGAAACCAGGATGAAATTTTTTTATTAGATGGGGACTATTAAAACTGCCGAAAATCTTAAGCCAAGTTTTGCCGATCTGTAAAAACTAATTATCTGGGGGTGAGACGGTTGTAGAAGCCAGCTATGAGAGCCGCGTACAAAGCTGTTCCCACAGTCCAAAAGAGAAGACCAGCAATGAAGCTTCCAAAAGTAACTAATCGAGCGATTTGAGTTAAGTCAGCATGAAGGATATAACTGAAGAAAGCCATTGCAGCTTTTGGTGTTACAGCGATAAACAGAACGCAAATTGTGTAAACTAATCCTGTCATTACGGCTGTAGCCAAGGAGAGCGATCGCGCATTTAACTTCATGACGCGACTTCTATTCTCGTGTTGATGTTCGTTATGGTGATGGTGAGTTCTAACTGTCATGGTAATCCTCCTAGAATTTCAAGAATTTTTTTGACTCATACAGTTAACTTTGCTTAAAAAAGTTATGTACTTCAGCGACAATAAAAAGGGTTATTCCCATACCTAAGAAAAAAGGAAGAAGTTCGACCCGATTGCTTCCCCAGTCGAGCGGAAAGACATAACTCAAAAACGCGATTGTTACTTTGGGTGTCAGAATGAGCAATGCGAAACCGATGATGTAGATTACCGCAGCGATCCTCAGTGCGAATGCAATTGATGACGGTCGTTCCGATTTTGTACCAATCGGATGGCTTTCTTGAGACTGAAAATCTGGCTTCATTACAAAATTCCTATTCATGTTCGTGCGACGATTGTTTTTGAGTGGTTCGACCCCAGCGCGGGAAAAAAGCTGGCGTATTAGCGGCATAGAGATCGTACTCTTCTCCCATTTCTGCTCTTACCTCTCGCTCTTCTCGGCGTGCCAGCCTGACATACATCGTCAACAGGATCGGAAACATGAGCAGTGTTAAAATGGTGGGCCATTGCAGCAGAAAACCAAACATAATGGCGATAAAAGCTACATATTGGGGATGGCGAATAGTAGCATAGGGGCCAGATCTGGCTAACGTGTGGCTGCGCTGCGCTTTATAAAGTACCTCCCACGCCGATGCCAGCAGAATGAATCCGCCTAAAATGAACAGGTTGCTAAGAATATGAAGAAAATTAAAATGTGGGTCGCCTTTCATTCCTAACAACGTCCACCAAAGATGTCCCGCATCGTGAGACAGAAGATTCAATTGGGGATAGCGGCTTTGTAGCCAGCCTGAGAGCAGGTAAATGGTCAAGGGAAAGCCGTACATTTCTGTGAAGAGCGCGACAATGAAAGCCGAAAAAGCACCGAACGCGCGCCAGTCGCGAGAACTTTTAGGCTTGGTGAAGCTGAAGGCGAAAATAATGAAAACGAGGGAATTAATGACGACTAACGTCCAAAGACCATAAGCAGGTATATCTTTCATTGCTCATTTCCTCATTCTTGTTTTGTTTATCGATTCGATTGGCTATCGCCATCATCGCCATGTCCGCCATGTCCACCGTGCATGAACAAATGCATGAGTGGACAAAGCAGGAGAAACAGCCAAGGTAAGACAGGGATTAGGTGTGCCAAGTGTTCGGTAATGAGAAAGAAGGCAGCAATGCCTAGAAAGACATACAAGACTATTCTGGCTGGATTTACCCTCTTGCTCGATCGATGATGATTGTGTTGGTGAACCATAAAAACTTATTGATTTGCGAAAAGTAAAAGTTAACTGATGGATAACCTCAAACGCCTCAATTAATTCTTTTGGAGCCTTTATTGGATTGTGTATGCGGCTTTTTAACAGGAATTAACAACTATCTTGCCACTGCTTGCCGACAGCTATATAAACAAAGCCGCCATATAGCTCGCTCAAAGAAGTGTTCTTCAGATACTTGTCAATAGACTCCCAAGGATGGCGAGTTGCCATACTTAACTTTGCGCCAAATGGACGCATGAATAGGAAAGATAGTAAAGGCGCAAACCATGCAAGCTTATTTGAGGGGACTTTAAGGTCTAAAATAACCCAACGCTTTCCAGGTAGTAAGGCTTGACAGCCGTTTAAAATAACCCGATCGAATTCAGGAATTAAGGTCAGCGCATAAGTTGAGATAATTCCATCTACACCAGGCGGAAATTGAAACGAAACAGCATCGGCTTGTACTATGTCAACGTTTGTCCAACCTTGCTTTTCTACTCGTTTTCGGGCCTGTTCTAGCATGGCATCGGTTAAATCAACGCCAATAATTTTTCCCTCTAAACCGACTGCTTTTTGTAGCAATGAGAAGTTTAACCCCGTACCACAGCATAAATCGACAACAGTATCTCCTTTTTGTAGATTGAGAGATTCGACTGCTTGCCTACGATACTCCCAAGCTCGAAATCCGATATCATACAGTTTCGCAGCAGGGTCATAATATCTAGCCCATTTGCGGTAGATATCAATCGTCTCTCTACGACTACTGGTAGTAGTTTGGTTTACAGAAAGGCTCATTTTGAATTCCTCATCTATCGGAACGATCGCTTTCCTCTCAACTCGTCGATAACTTGAATCCTTTTAACAGCGATGAGTTAACGATTACCGATAGCGAACTCAGCGCCATTGCCGCAGCAGCAATGATGGGGTTCAAGAAACCTAAAGCCGCGATGGGAAGTCCGATCGTGTTGTAAATGAAAGCCCAGAATAGGTTCTGTTTGATCTTGACCATCGTGGCACGAGACAGGCGAATCGCTGCTACTACGTCCCGCACGTCGTTTTTCACCAAAATAATGCCTCCGGTTTCTTTGGCGACATCAGCACCAGAACCAATGGCAATGCCAATGTCAGCCGTTGCTAGGGCTGGTGCATCGTTGACTCCATCTCCTACCATCGCGACAGCTTCTCCGCGCTTCTGGATATCTTTCACGACTTGGGCTTTATCGCCGGGTAATACTTCGGCAATTACTCGGTCGATTCCCAGTTGGCGAGCGATCGCATCGGCGGTACGCTGATTATCTCCAGTAAGCAGTACGACCTTAACCTTCTCTTTACTTAGGGCAGCAACCGCCTCTCTAGCTTCGGGTTTAAGCGTATCGGCTACCGCTACAATTCCCATCAATAAACCGTTACAACCAACCAGCATCGCGGTTTTCCCGTCAGATTCCAGGCGTGTTAGCCTGTCTTCTATGTCTGGACTAATTTGATAGCCTTGCTCTCGGAATAGGCGACGGTTGCCCAGCATGACGCGATCGCGGTTGATTTCTCCTCGAATTCCATGTCCGGGAATCGCCTCAAAATTATTGACTTTGGGAAGGTCTAACATTTGGTGTTTGGCTGCCCGCACGATTGCTTCGCCTAAAGGATGTTCCGAACCTGCTTCTACCGCCGCCGCTAGCCGGAGAATTTCATCTTGCGGGCGTTCTGCTAAAGGGATAATGTCTGTAACGCTGGGTTCTCCTCGCGTCAAGGTTCCAGTTTTGTCAAAAATTACTGTAGAGAGCTTCTCTGCCCTCTCTAAAATTTCGCCGCCTCGTATCAAAATGCCATTTTCCGCACCTTTGCCCACCCCTACCATCAAGGCGGCAGGAGTCGCGACTCCCAAGGCGCAAGGGCAAGAAATAATGAGAACAGCAATAAATGCCAGCAATGCTTGCGGAAAATTGCCTGCTATCCACCAGCCGATGAAGGCAAGGAAAGCGATTATCACCACGGCAGGGACAAAATAACCTGTCACTTTATCTGCAAGTCTCTGAACTTGGGCGCTGCTGCCTTGAGCTTCTTCAACAAACTTAATGATTTGCGCTAGTGCGGTTTCTGACCCGACGCGAGTAGCTCGAAAGCGGAAGAGTCCTGTCCGGTTCATTGTGCCGCCAATTACCTCTGCTCCCGCTCCTTTTTCCACGGGGATCGACTCCCCAGTCAACATCGACTCGTCTATGGAGGAAGAACCATCCAGAACAACCCCATCCGTCGGCACTTTCTCTCCTGGGCGTACAATGACGATTTCGTCAACCATAACCTGTTCTGCTGGGACTTCCATCTCCATGTCATCCCGAATGACTCTAGCAGTGGCGGGTTTGAGATCTAAGAGTTTGCGAACGGCTGCCGAGGAGTTCTTTTTAATGATTTCCTCCATGTATTTACCCAGCAACACGAAGGCGATAATGATGGCAGAAACCTCAAAGTAAACGCTGCGCTCATTGACTCGAACGGGCAGGAGATCAGGGAAGAAAATCACTACCACGCTGTAGAGATAAGCTACCGTAGTTCCTAGAGCAATTAGGAAATCCATGTTGATACTACGGGTACGAATGGCATTCCACGAACCCACATAAAATGACCATCCACCGATAAACTGTACAGGGGTAGTCAAGATAAATAGCCATACGCCCCAGGTAAACCACGGCAGGGCGGGAATAGGAACCCAAGTTACGAGGGTAACTCCTGCTGCCAGTCCGATAAAGGCTGCGGCACGCATAATTGCCAAAAGCAGTACTCCCGTCAGGGCAATAGTGACGCGCTTTCGCATCGATTTGAGTTCCCGTTCGGGATCTAGAAACGTATTGAGGCAACTTTGGCTGCAAAAATAATAGCTGCGTCCGCCTCGTTCTGTCTTGAGCGATGTGGCTTTGGGAATGACCATGCCGCAGATCGGGTCTTTCGCCATCTCGCCTGGATTTGGCGCTACGGCAGTTCCATGTCCATGACCGTGATGTGCGTGATTTCTAGCCATGCTTTAATATGCTCCCCAGTTGGTTTTCAATCTTCACTGTGCCTGTTGCGACTCGAAAGTTTGCTGGCAGTGCGGGCTGCAAAAATAGTAAGTCTGTCCGTCTATCTCTAACTTCAGTGCCGTGGCTTTATCTACCATCATTCCGCAGATGGGGTCGCGAGCTTTTTTGTCTTGCACTCCTCTGTTTTCGCGATCGCGTCCAAATAGTCTGTCAAACATATTTCAACTCCTTTCGGTCGAATAAAAAATTAAAGAAAAAAATTTGTGATGTTCAGAAAAGATTTTTCAGAATTTGATGCATTTCATGGAAAAAAGCTTAAGATTTATTTTAGATTTATTGCTGAATGATTTTTAATTTTTATCTTGCTTTTCTTGCCCTTTATAAAAGCAAATTCTAACTCAAACTAATGTCTACAAAACAACAATTTCCCCCTCGTTTGATACCGTTTTAGTTGATAATTAATACTTGCAAAGTATTAATTACTTTTTGTGAATTAATGAGATATCCCTAAACAATCTTCTTCCCTTGGACGCTTGTTTTCATGAGCAATTTGCTCGGCTAATTTCCTCACAATTTCAATAAAGGCTGGCAGCATAGAGGAGGGGTTTTCTTGTCGCCAAGCGAGCGCTAGCTCGATCTCCGCAGTAGATGGCTGCAAAGCTCGATAAACGACTCCTACTCTGTGCAGATGCCTGACCGAAGCAGGTAATAGGGCAACGCCAAGCTCGGCTGCCACAAAGCCTAGTATGCTTTGCACCTCAGAAGTTTCTTGAGTGAGACACGGGCTAAAGCCAGCGCGATGACAAGCTGAAATAACGCGATCGTATAGTCCGCACTTGTGCTGTCGCGGACAAATCACGAAGGTTTCGTCCTTTAAATCTTCCATACTCACCTCATGCTGGTTAAATAGACGATGGCTCTGGGGTAGTGCTACAACTAGCGGTTCTCGCAAGATGGACGTAACCATCAGATTGCGAGCGTCAACAAGCGGCGGTACGACAAAGCCAATCCCGATGAGATCGTTATGTAAAGCCTGTACTTGCTCTCCTGTGGTCATCTCGCGGACGAGCAAGTTGACTTTGGGGAAGCGATCGCTAAAAGCTTTTACCGACAGAGGCACAATGTCATAAGCAGAAGACCCTTCAAATGCGATCGTCAGTCGCCCCACTTCACCCCGACTGGCAAGTTTCGCCAAAACAATCCCTTCTTCCATTGCCGCCAGAACGCGGTGGGCCTCCGCTAAATAAACCCGACCTGCTTCTGTTAAGACCATCCGGCGCGTCGTGCGATGAAAGAGTTTTACTCCTAACTCTTCTTCTAGATGGCGGATTTGCCGAGTTAGGGGCGGTTGAGCCATATGCAGTCGCTTTGCGGCTCGTCCAAAGTTCAATTCTTGAGCCACGGCGATAAAGTAGTGTAGGTGTCGAAGCTCGATATTTGCCATACATGCCTCCAAACGAGCTAGTAGAGGCAAATTATTCGTACCAGGCTTGATACCATTGCCGCATCTGACTGATTTCAGACGTTTGGGTTTTGATAATCGACTCAGCCAGAGTACGAATTTCTGGGCGAGTCGTACTATCGCGTACCATCCTCGCCATCATTACCGCCATTTGATGATGGGGAATCATCTGAGCAATAAATTCTCGGTCAAAATCAGAAGTATTTTTCAACGCTTCTAAATCGGCTTGCATTCCCCTCATGTCTCGGTGCATCGACATTCCCGTGCCTTGACCCATTCCCATCATCCCCATATCAGCCATAGAAACTGCCGGGACTTGAGTGCCGTACCAAGCTTGGTACCAACCTCTCATTTGCTCGATTTCTCGGTTTTGGTCTGTTTTAATGGCTTGGGCCAGTTGTTTAATCTCAGGACGTTTAGTACGGCTTAAAGCCATATCTGCCATCTTTACTGCTTCCTCATGGTGAGGAATCATCATCTCGATAAAATGGCGATCGATTTGCTGTTGATTCATCATCCCCCTGCCTGTAGGATTAGGGGTTTGAGACTGTTTAGGGTGGTGTGAATCTTGTTCTGAAATTTGTGTTTGAGCTTTGATGGGATCGATTGTTAACAGCCCTACAAGAATACTGCTTGTCATTAACCCAACAAAGCTGTAACTTAAATATTTATTTTTCATTGTTTCAACTGCTCGCTAATAGCTAGCTACAATTAATTGTTTTTTTCTCTTACTTGGAAAAATTTCTAGGTAGCAAAATTCTTTTTTATACAGTTAATTTTTTTGTACTTAATTAGCATTTTTTAGTGAGGTTTCAATAGGTTCTACTATTAATGATTTCAACTAGAGATGAAATCAAGATGAAATTTTTGGCTTGACTCTGTAAAGATTTGTTGCTAGGTTCTGAGAAAATAGCTAAAACCAACGTCCTACAGATAACTTAGCGATCGCGCGATACAACCTCATTGGTTTTTCCGCTTACCTGCCAACCTTATTAATAATCTCGGTTTTGAGCAAGCTCAATCCGATAACTCCATCACTCTTCTTGGATATCCAACGGAATAATCGAGCGCCACTCTTCTTGGTGAAGCGTTTTAAATTGAAGTTTTCTAAAATGCTGATTTACTACCAATCTCAATTTAATTCTTTTCATGACTCAAACTGGTCAAACAACAACTCAAAAACCTAAGAAGATTAAAGATAAAGTTTTGATCGTCCGAATCAGTCATGAAGACAAAAAACGAATTGCCCAATTAGCAAGACAAGCTAACATTAGCATGAGCGAATTTCTTCTCTCTAGTGCTTTGCGACGTAAACTACCGCCTGCCAAACTTGATGTCGATACTTATGCTACCCTCGCTCAAATGCTTTGGGAAATTAATAAAATCGGTAATAATTTTAATCAATTAGTCAAGACTTGTCATGTTACTAAACAAAATGGCGAACCTATTGTTGTCGATACCAATGTGCTTGTCCATGTGAATAATCGACTCTATCAAACAATTGAAGTTGTTAAGACTGCTCTGAAAAAAATGGAATGAATTTTGACGACATCTATCAGCTTAATCTCTTAAAGAATTTGGTTTATTATACAAAGAAACTAGCAATAAATAACCTAACAGCATCTAATTAACTACTGTTAAAAGTCCAATCCAAGCTATAATTTCGACAAGATTGGCAATCTGTCTCATCGTTCCAATTGATTACACTTCACTATTAATTGTGTCTTGGTTCTCTACAATTTAAACCAAAAATCAAGATTTACTTATTTATAAAAATATTAATTTAAGTAGCACTCGCTACAATGATTTTCCTTAAATTTATATCTTTCTCTAAATAACATCTGGTAGTCCAGTTGTCGAGAAAACAAGTCCAACTGGATTGTCAAAAAGGTGAAGGCAATTGCTTGTTTTGACTTTATTTTAGTATATGTGAATGGAAAATTAGTCTTTCGAGCCGGATTTCTCAACTGCCTCAATTACGTCTTTGAAAAACAAGGTGCAAGGTTAATCGATTCAAATATGGCTAATACTAATCCAACTGCGTTAGCTACTGAATTTGACTGGGTTGCCAACCGCAGCCGCCGCATCCAAAAACCTGTCATGCACCTTAGCCTTAGCCCTCACCCTGATGATGCCTCTAAACTCAACGATGTTCAAAAAAGAAAATTTACCGTGCAGCTTCTCGAATCGATTGGAATGGAGAACTGTCAATGGGTACTCGTAGAACACAATGATACCGTAACCGTAGATGAAAAACTCCGCCCTCACCTCCATGTTGTCGCTAATCGCATTCCTCTCAATAACCACAAAGCAGTTAACTCATCTTTTCTAAAGAGGCGAATTGAAAAATCTCTACAACAACTCAGACAGGAATACGATTTGCAACCAGTTCTCGCCAGTTGGGAAGTTGAGCGCAAAGCTCCCAGTACAGGACAAGTCAGGTGCTATCGCCAGGAACAAGAAGACTACGAGACAGGAAAACGATCGCATCCCCCCCAACTGCCTACCAAAACTCAATTGCAAAACGCGATCGATGAAGCTGCTCAAACCTGCTCGACTTTGGCAGAGTTAATAGATGCTCTAAAACATCAAGGTATCGAGACTGAAGTTTGCCTAACACCCAACGATCGCGTTAAAGGCATTGTCTATCGTCGAGGCAGACATCATTTTAGCGGCTCTCAATTGGGCAAAGCTTATACGGTGTCAGGATTACAGCAATATCGCCAGATTGATGGCGATCGGTATCTTTCACCGCCAACGATCGCCGCCGAACCTAACCATGAATCTGAGGCGATCGCCTCATCCGTTGCCGACGAGCTACAAAGTATACAGACTCAACTTAAATCTGAATGCGGGTTTCCCAACGCCTTCACCCAAGCCTTATATGAGCGAGGCTTACTCAAACTCAATGAGCAAAATCGACCGATTTGGGTCAAACAGCCTTTAGGAAAAGAAACAACCGATCCGCCCGTATTTTGGCTGGCAACTGGCGAACCAGTCAATCGAGCCATCATTACTGCCAGTCCCATTGAAGCTACCTCAGCGTTTTTGGTTGAAAGCGAACGACAGCAACCTCAACCCACGCTTTATTTGAGCATCGATTCCGTTCGAGAACTCCCTATTAACTTACTCAACAAAATCGATGAAGTGGTTGTTAGTTTATCTAACCAACAATTCACCCAAACCGTAATGAAACAACTTTCTCATATTCCCAGCCTATCGGCTACCAACCAAAAATGGAACAAAACTTGGCAGCAACTTCAGCAGCAAACTCAATCGCCTCTTAAACAAAACTTTGAACTCTAAACCATGACGTATCGAACTAGTATACAGCAAATGCTCGATCTTTCCGTCCAAAAACTTCCCGGTATCTCAACCATTGATGCTTACAAACTGAGAACCCTGAAAATTCAGACAATCGCTGACTTATTGCACTACTATCCTCGCCAACATCTTACCTTCAAACACACTTGTATTAACGAGGTTACAGCCGATGAGACTGTTACGATTGTTGGCAAACTCGTCAGTCACCAGATTTCTTCATCAAGGAGCAAACCCAATCTAACCCTACAGAAATGGCAGATTCTAGACAAAAGCGGATCGATTGGTTGCACGCAATTTTACAATCATCCTTACTACCAATCCCATGAGTGGCGTACCAAACAACAAACCCTCTATCAACCAGGTGCGATCGCGATCGTGACAGGTAAAGTCAAGGTAGATTCTTACACTCAAAATTTAGTCATTAACAATCCAACTAAAATTCAAGTCGTCGAGCTAGAATCCGCTAAAGCCGCTTGTTCTTCCATCATTCCCGTTTATCCCCTTTCCAAAGGGATAACCAATGAAGTCGTTCGACACTGTACTCAAGCGGCAATTGGGTACGCACCTTATTTGGAAGATCCTCTCCCCGAAGGGTTGCGCGGACAATTTGAACTTCTGGAATTAAAAGAAGCGATCGCTAACATTCACTATCCCACTGACCAAGCGATATTAGATGCGGCAAGACGGCGATTAGTCTTTGATGAATTCTTTTATCTTACATTAACAATGCTTAAACGCCGACAAGCGATTCGCCACCGTCCTAGTTTGCCTATTGTTCCTACGGGTCAGTTAATCGACCAATTGATGTCAATTTTGCCCTTTTCCCTTACGAAAGCTCAAAAAAAAGTCGCTAACGAGATTCTGTTCGATTTAAGCCAATCTAACCCCATGAATCGCCTCGTTCAAGGAGATGTAGGGTCTGGAAAAACCATCATTGCAGTAATTGCTGCTCTTAGCGCGATTGAATCTGGCTATCAAGTTGCATTAATGGCACCAACTGAAGTTTTAGCCCAACAGCATTATCGCTCCCTTGCCGATTGGTTGGAGCAACTCAACGTATCAATCGCACTACTGACGGGTTCGACATCTGCCAAACAACGCGCTCAAATTCATCAAGATTTAGAAACGGGTCAACTCTCGATCATCGTAGGCACTCATGCGCTCTTTCAAGAAAAAGTTCAATTCCAGCAATTGGGACTGGCTATTATCGACGAACAGCATCGTTTTGGCGTTAATGCTCGCGAGCGACTGCAACAAAAGGGCAAGTCACCTCATGTCTTGACCATGACTGCCACTCCTATTCCTCGAACCCTGGCACTTACCATTCACGGAGATTTAGATGTCAGTCAGATTGACGAACTGCCCCCTGGTCGGCAATCTATTCAAACTAAGGCGATAACGAATCGAACGCGACACAAAGCTTATGATTTAATTCGTCAAGAAGTCGCTCGCGGACGGCAAGCTTACATCATACTACCTCTCATAGAAGAGTCAGAGAAATTAGATTTGAAAGCAGCGATTGAAGAACACCAACGAATTCAAGAGCAAGACTTCCCCGAATTTCAGATTGGCTTGCTGCACGGACAGATGAGATCGGCGGAAAAACAAACGGCGATCGCTCATTTTCAAACTGGTATAACTCCTATTCTCGTCAGCACAACAGTCGTAGAAGTTGGCGTAGACTGCCCCAACGCAACAGTCATCCTAATCGAACATGCAGAACGTTTCGGTCTATCTCAACTTCACCAACTGCGAGGGCGCGTTGGCAGAAGTATTTATCAATCTTATTGCTTCCTAGTCAGCGATTCAAAATCCGATAATGTCAAACAACGTCTTCGAGTCATGGAACAATCGCAGGATGGATTTTATCTAGCAGAAATGGATTTGCGCTTGCGCGGACCCGGACAAATCTTGGGGACTCAACAGTCAGGATTGCCAGAATTGGCGATCGCCGACTTAACAAAAGATGAAGATTTACTAGAAATCGCCTATCAAGCGGCACAATGGGTACTCAAAAAAGATCCGACCTTAACTTGTTGGTCTGCACTCCAACAAGAGTTATCGAGACGACATAAATTCTTTGACCTCGAACCGACTGTTGTACTTAACTAACTACATGTGGAACAACCGAAATAACGACTTAGAAGAAAGAATTTCAGCATTAGAAAGTCAGCAAGACGCGCGTCTTGGCTGTCTAATAGCGATCGCGGTTTTAATTCTGGCTTTGAGTCTCCTATTTCTCAAAGCCATAGCTTATTTACTAACATTTACCTCTCCTATTATTCCCTTCATTTGGGCATGGTATTTTTGTAAGCGTCCTAAACGATTTTCTTTTTTAAAAAATCTGCTTAAAACTTATCCGTGGCTTCCCTGGTTGATGGTCTTAATCGTCTTGAGTTTAGAACTGATTTATGTAAAGTTTAATTGGTCGGAACAAATTTGGAATATCGCTCCTTTTGGTAAACTTTATACTAATTCTTTCACCTGGTTAGGATTCTTTAATATCTTAGCTGGCAAACTGTTTTTATCGATTACAACTACTAAAACCAAATAACGCGATCGCGTTATTTGAGTATTTTTACTATAATAAATATCCTTCAAGAAGGACAAAAGCAACTGTGCTAAAATAGATTGCTTTTTTGGTGTTTACAAAGATTGAAAGTAGACATTGCTAAATCTGGAGCGAAAGCAGCCAGGACAAACTTGTGCTTCTAAAGTTTGTCCTCGCTCGGTTATCCAAGCTGTCTCTAGTTGCAAGTGGTTTTCCCAACAATCAGCACCGCAGATCTCGCAAGTAACAGATTTTATGCCGCCTGGGACAGTTTTCATGAGAGTCCGAAACATAGATTCATTGGTATATTTTTCTTGTCTTTGTCGAATTAGTTCTTCTCTAGTAATTTTGACAGTTAGCGCGTTTAGCGTTGAGAATCTTGTCTCAAAGCAATTCCGACAAATATCTGCTTGTAACTCTTCAACGTCGTCGAGCCATTTCGTACTATACACTGGCTGACCCAAGCGGTTTTGACGCTGTTCGTCTTTTTTTCCCCACCAACCGGAAGCTTTGAGAAAGTTGTTGTCTTTTATCGAGCGACCGCAGCAATCGCAATATCGAACCAAGCTCATGGAATTCAGTTTTTTTTATTTGAGGTAGCTACTTACTTTATTATCAATCGCTTTAAATAAAATAAGGTCAGCTTTTTGCCAACCAAGTCGAGCGATTCGCGAATCACTTTCTCCCTCTCTTGGGTTTTTGCAAAATTGAAAGGCTCCCCTTTTTTCCTCTCAATACACCTCCCACTTCTTCTTTTAAATAAGACAAGCAATAGTTATTTCTTGCCATTCTTTTTGCCTCTGTGACTGTCCAAGGTTTTTGTGGCAACAGATTAGCAACAGACTCTAACTGTTTCCAATAATGCCTATCTCCTGTTACTTCAGCAATGACTTGAGCGATCGCTTTACAGCAACTCAAAGGAGCTTCTACTACTTGCCGTTCTGTAAATCGCACCACAATCCAACCTCTTTGCAAAAAGAACTGATTGCGGCGGCGATCGCCTCCCCGATCCAGGCAGTGGGTCGGTTCTTTGGTCAGCAAAACGTATGGCTCATCTATTTCGATGTCCAATCCTAGTCCAGAAGCTGGATGCCAAATCAAAAAATCTGCCGAATAATTCCATTTTTTTCCTGTTTCAAATTCAGCCCCCTGCATAACGTTCTCGTAATAAACTTGAAGATATTCCCCAAACTGCCGTTCGCTGATTCCCTGCTTCGCTGTGCTTATTCCTAGCGGTTGGATGCGATCGCGCAATAATCCTCGTAAGGTTTTAAAACGCTGTTCGAGAGAGCCGTGCTCGCTTTCCGGTTTACCCAGTCGAGACTTTGCTGCTTTTATCGACTCTTTAGCAGCGATAGCAGAACGTTCTTCTAACTGCTTCCTTTTGTATTCTGCTAGTTGGAGTTGATAACGCACTCGTACCCTCGCGTAATCGGCTCTTACCCAAACATAAAGAGCAGCCATCAAACAGCAATAAGCCCCTGTTAATGACAAAATAGCCAGGAAAGACAAGCCGAAAGTTACTCCCAACAATATTCCTGCTACTATCCCCACTAACCACAAAAACCAAATTCTCCATAATCGTCTAGTTAGAGCAGCTACTTTATGTTTTGGAAAAGGAAGCTCTTTTACAGCAAGCATCGGCTCGTTTGGTAGTTGTGCGCGATCGTCTTGTTTTTCTGGTATAGCAGGCAATTTCGGGAACGGATACTGATGGCAAAACTGCTCGATAAATTTGGGGTAATACACTTGCGGATAATTCTTCGCTTCCATCACTCCTCAGACTCAACGGTTCACTACTTTTTTCTAATTTAAGGATGGCGATCGCCATTCCTTCAAAGCAAAAAAACTGAGTTATCGGTACATCGTCGTTTGACATCGGTGTACAGATGACCCAAAGGGTCAATTTCTTTTTATGAACAGACAAGAATTCCAAGAAAAACTTAACCAGATTGTCGCTCAATTGCGGGAACTTTATCGAAACTGTAATCGCGATAATACGGATGAGAACGAAAAAGGAGTACAACGCGCCCTCTGGGAACTAGAAGAAATCTTAACTGAGATGGAAATTACTAACACCCAACTTGCTGCAACTTCCTCCGAGCAACCCTCTGACTCCCTAAATTAACCTACGGAGAATTTTATATGAGTTTAGCAGTACAATCTCTCAAAATCACTTCAATCGAAGCCGCTAGACTTTGGCGCGACCTCCAAAGTACTAATGATGAATCGGAAGTTGACCAAATTCTCCAATCCCTTTGGCAAGCTCAAACCGATGGAGAACTGCTCGTTGATATTTGTGCCGATCTAGCTGACCAAATTGACGCAGAAATGACTGCGGTCAAAGCGAGAATGCAGCATCTAATCAAGATTCATCAAACGGCAATTGAAAAATTAGAACAATGGCGTTCTCGACTGGATTTCACTATCGTTAACCTAAACGAGCAAGGAATTATCAATAAAGAACTGATAGGGCAACAACGACGCATCACTGTCAAAGAAAATCCTCCTACTTGCGAAATTTTAGTCGATCCTTCCCAGCTTCCTAAAGAATACCAACGTTCTCAAGTTAAAGTTTATGCCGATAAAAAAGCAATTACTGAAGCTTGGAAGCGGGGTATTCCTGTAGAAGGCACTCATATTTATTGTCAGCGCCGAGTTGTCTATGGACTTTTAAAAAGCAATAACTTTCAAGAGTTACAAGCGCAATTGCCAGACGATTCAACTTCCGCGCATTACCGACGAAAACCAATCTCCTAACTGAACTGAATTGCTATGCATTTCTCGACAACAATCCCTCCTCCATTGCTTTTTTGTCAAATACCGAATTTTTTTACTATGACAAGCAAAATGGTGAATTCGATCGAGAAAACATGGTGGTTAAATCGAACAAATTACTGTAAAAACCGATAGCATATGCAAGATCGTCTTTTTTTAAAGACAATCGCAATCATCCTATCGTTCTATCATTTTCTTTGTTTAGTGAACCTACAAATTAGTCCAAAAATTCGGATCTTCAACCTGTTCCTCAGTAATATCATCAAAACCGAGTTCATAATTTCTTTTTTTCTGATTAACAGATTGAGGATTCACTTCTTCAGTTTTTTGAATTTCTCCATCTTCTTCTAAAAAATCTGGCAGTTGATAAATTTCTAAATTTTTCGCTCGATTGGAATTGAACATTTTGACTTGTTTCTCAAAAATTATCTTTTAAAATAATTTTAGCTTCTTTACTTAGTTAAAATTGTAACTTTTCAAAAATTATAAATAATTTTAAGATTAGCTTTTTTATTTAAGTCATTCTATCTAGTTGCTCACTTGGAATTTTTTTTAACTTTTTAGCTTTGAGAAAATATCCAATTGGGTGAATTTATCTTAAATTTATAGTTTTATCTTACTTTGTTATCAGTTATTAATTAGAAAAATTTTATGTTATCCGCCAAAAATCAAGCTAAACCTAAATATCTTACTCCAGATAGTACTTTAGGTAAGTTTGCCCTTCAATATATGTATAAAACCTGCGAAACTGCACTCTCTTACTGTCAAGAACAAGGATTGACAGAGTTTAAAGATTTTGCTAGTGCTGTAACAACAATTAGTGAAGAACAAAACCCAAACCTCAAAATTAATACTGCTATTAGTGAAACTGGAATCGCAATGAAATTAGCTAAAAAACCAGATTTAGGTTACACGACAGGAACTTATCTGATGAAACATCTCGGTTTTGAAGGAGAAGAACAAAAAAAATTTACCCGAAGAAATGTAGAAGCTTTTTTATCTCCAGAAGCTGAAATGGAAACTAATAATAGCTTGCAAAAATTATTAGAAAATCAACTTCAAAATGAAAATCCAAACCAAAATCACAACCTAAGAACTAACTTTGAAGATTTAGATGATTTATTGGATTCTGAAAAGATTTCTAAATCGTCCCCATCCAAACTTAGTCAACAAAAACAAAAATCTCAATCTCAGAATCAACCAGTCAAATTACCAGAACAACCTCTGAAAAAAAAGTCATTAGATATTGACAACATTCTTAACCGAGCAGCAGAAATTAGCATGACAACAACGGCACAAACTAATGAAGTCGATGGTTTAGCTTTAGGAGGATTAGCTTCAACTACTACTATCTTAGCCGCCGTTGTTGGTAAGAAAGCCGCCAAAAAAATTGTTAATGCCGCTCAGAAATTAAAGCGTCAAGGACAAGTTGCTAAAATAGCTGCCCGACTGAAAGCCGCTCAAGAACGAGCCAATGAATTAATAGAAAGAGAAGAACAACTGGCAGAGTTTATAGAGAAATCTTCAGAAGAAAATCAATCCGAAAAAGAAGAGAGCAAAAAATCTTTTGTTGTTGAAACAAAAGAAGAAACTGAAGAAAACACTCCTGGAGAAATTCTCGCCCAAGCTATATCAGACATCGAGCAGCGCATTACTCAAAGCCAACTAAACGAGAAAAAAATTGTTCATTTTACTATAGATAAAAATGCAGATTTTGACGAACAACTCAAACAGATTAATACAGCTTTAAACCGCATCGAACAACGGTTAGAGGAGCTTGAAAAACGGATTACCGCTTTAGAAAAACTCATGGAAAATCCTAGTCAATCGCAACCAGTCTCATCCCCGTTAAACTTTGAAAGCAATAATCAACAATCTCAAATTACGTCTCAAACAAAACCAACTCTGCCGACAGAAAATAACGATACCGATACTACAGAAACGACCGACGCTTCTTCACCTCCGCAAGCCTCAAATCCAGCGATCGCGTGTGCCTCAACACTATTGATGCTCTACAACCAGGCGGAAGAACAAGCGATCGCGTGCGCAGACTCTTTAGAAGACGGTGTTCTACTAGGTGACGATGCCGTTCTTTTTGTCGATAGAGAAGCTGACTCGATTAAAGTAAGTATCGAGCATTTCAATGGAGAAGAACTGTTTTTAGCTACCTTAACCGATGAAGAATGGACAATAGAAAGAGATCGACTCTCTGAAGAAACCAAAGACGCGATCGCGTCTTTAAGCGAGCGAGATCTAGAATTTGAATCCATTAAGCCAGATAACAAAAAAGAACGCACCTCATCAGAAATAGAAATGTAACTCCTACTTGCTCTCTAAATGGAGGATTTTGCCACTACTTGGACTGCTGTTATTCGCCGTTAAGAGTGAAGAATCGCCCTTTATCTCATTGCTAAGGTTTAGCTGACAACCAATTAAGATTTACCTTAGTCGATGAACGATAGAGCATCTCTCAATCTGATTTCGCCTCAGTCCTTTGAAGAAAATACCCATTCCCGCATTAGGGCAACGCCCAAATATAAATCTTCTCTAAAAACTAATCTAGCTCACCTCGTTGGCATTTCTCCCAAAGATATACCTTACATGGCGCTTTGCCTGGGAGCGATCTCGTACTTTACCTTTCGCGACCCGCTTTTTGTGACCGTATTAGGTTGCTTGAGCATCATTCTTTTGGGACTATGGCACATTACCCGCGCCATTCCCCTGGTTGAGAAATATCTAGGAGCGCGAATTCGCTTCTGGCACGTTGCTACTGTCATTCTTGGCTTAACAATTTTCCTGTCTTTGTTTAACACGCCTGCCCATGCTTTTTTCTTATCAGGACTGGAAAGTTTTTTCCAAGAGTTAGTCGCAGGCGCACAAAGTACAGATAGCTCCATCGATACAGAAGCCGTTACCCTTGTCTTTAATCTCATCCGAGGAGTTTTCCTCATTTTAGTTGTTGCTGCTGCACTTTTTGCTTACAACCAAGCCCAACAAGGTAATGACTGGCGACCTATTATTACTCAAGTTGGTATCGCCTTTGGCATTGTAATTGCCATCGATATCATCACTTATCTATTCACGCCTCAAGCCTAAATCAGCCAACTAGCTCGGTAATGCGATGCTTAAAGACCCAGATAAAGACTTCGTTCAAATCAACCAAATTCTCGGAAAAGAAGCCAGTCTCGGCGGATTAATTCCCACCAGTCAAGTTCTGCCTTGGATGGTCATCATCATCCTTTCTTATACCTTTACTCAAGGCTTCTTCAATCTAGGAATGCCTTGGTTTATCGGAACAAGCATCTGGCTAATTGTCAGTTGGTGGTTGCTGACTGGGAATAAACCCCATTCATTTGTCAACATATTTAGAAACCCGCCAGGAAGCGATTGGTGTAACGGACATTTACTGTATCTCTCGCCTCTAAGAGAAAACCGACCCGAATCTATCCGACAACAGGTTAAAGACTCTCAAACACGAGTGAAAACTAAACCGATTTCGCGTCCCGACCAATCTGGCAAACAGAAGACATTTATGCCCTTCCATAACTTTCAAGATCTTGTCTGTCTCGTCAGCATCGAAAAAGATCGCCACAGTGCCTCTGGTTTCCTCCTCAATAAAGGCAGTCAATACCAAATTGTTTTTGGCTTTCGCACTAAAGGATGGCACAACCTCTTGCACCGCCATGAAATTAGCAACTCTTTAAAGGCATTAGAAGAAGGACTTAAAGACTTCCCAGATGGAGAAAAATTAACCATTCATACGGGTTGTTTCAGCGACGGTTGCAATCGCCAGGAAGAATTAACCCAATTGGCGGATAACTGCCAGCTAACCCCTATCTCTATTTTGGTGAGAAACGAACAGAAGAAAGTTCAAGAACTGACCCAATTAGGAATTCGCCAAACATGGGAGCAAATCATTTTTTGTACTTGGACGTTTAACATAGAATCTGGCGCTCGTACCAGCGACCTCATCAGTCGCGCCCTTCGGTTCATTTCCCAATCTATTCATAAAGCGATTGGCTGGTTTACGGGCAACGAACGGATTTACCGCGAGGAATTTTTTCAACAGTTGCTTTTGAAAGCTTTTGAGCAAGGCTTCATCCCTTGGGAAATCCTCCTCAATACCAAAATCGGGTTAGAAACTCGACCCTGTAGATTGGACGAACTATGGAACTGGCTTTGGCACGAATTCAATGACACGCTGCCACCTTCTATTCCTCAATACTTGCTTTTAAAAGAAACAGACAAAGGCTATCAACTCGAAGAAATTAGAAACAGTAACAAAGACATTACAACTGTCTTGGTTGAAGGACATTTAGGTCGCTCGTCCTGTCCCGAACATCGGGGAACGGGAGACTGTATCTGGCTGCCTGGAAAAAATCAGAAATGTGCCGTTATGACTTTGGAATCTCAACCCGCAGGTTGGACTTCCCAACGAGAACAGTTGCGCTGGCTTTGGACGATCCTCAGTAAAACCTATGTTCGCGATACCAAAGCCGTTGTCGAAATTAGCAAAGCTCCTCAGTTCTTTGTGGAAGATAACCTTGCCAGACAAGCAAAACAGTCCAAAAGTGCTAGGGAACGCGCTGTCACTAAAGGGTCGGGAAGAGATGTTGGAGCC
This sequence comes from Hydrococcus sp. Prado102, assembly GCA_025454425.1. Taxonomy (GTDB): domain Bacteria; phylum Cyanobacteriota; class Cyanobacteriia; order Cyanobacteriales; family Microcystaceae; genus Hydrococcus. The sequence goes on from JALOOL010000002.1 coordinate 50,639, forward strand.
GAAATTAAAGCCGAAGAAAGTTTTGAAGCGCAACGAAAACTCTATCGCGGGGCAAGAGCACTTTATGCGGCAGTCGCTTTTGTCGTCTATCGTCCCGAAGACGAGCAACTCAGCCTCGCCTGCCTCAAGTTAGCCAATAGCTTTGGTTCTGCTAAAGTCATCCGAGAGCGCAACATAGCTTGGGCGCATTGGCTGGAAGTGCTACCAACGACTACCAGTTGGCTCTTGCACAGCAGTTCTCTGCTTAACGAACGTCGCCAAGTCTTTGATACAGAAACGGCTCCTGGGGTCATGCCGCTCGCGATCGTTCGCAATCTAGACCGCCGTGGCGTTGAATTCATCAGTCAAGGGGGAAAACCTATCTATGTAGACATCTTGCACGATCGCACCAGTCGGGCATTAATTACGGGAGAATCAGGTTCTGGGAAATCGGTTCTGGGTTGGCGATTTATTATTGAAGCTTTAGTTGCCAACATCCCAGTGGTAGGGATTGACATTTCACCTGGCAGTAGCAGCACCTTTAAAACGGCAATCGAACTTTTGGGCGATCGCGGTGCGTACTACGATATTGCCAAAACCAGTTCCAATCTCATCGAACCCCCCGATCTGCGCCCGTTTAGCCCTCAAGATCGGCAAGACCGCCTAAAACAGTGGAAAGAGTTCATCCGCAAAGCTTTGACTAGCATTGCTATGGGCAAAGTCCACGATCCCAGGCTGGCTCAACGGGTAGACAGCATCGTTCTCAAAACTCTAGAAGTCTTTCTCAACGACCCAGATATTATCGAACGCTACAACCTCGCCTTTAAAGCTGGATGGAAATCGAGGCAATGGCAAGAGATGCCCATTCTCAAGGATTGGCTGCGTTTTTGTAGCAAAGAGCAACTCAATCTACAAAATTACGAACCTATCGACCAAGCCGCCATTAACCAAATCCATAGCCAACTGACCGCTTTACTTGCTTCGCCCCTTGGAGATGCGATCGGCAAGCCCAGCAGCTTTTCTCCCGACCCCGACATCAAATTCTTTGCTCTCAAGGGACTAAGTAACGAACAAGATCAATATCTCATGGCACTCAATGCCCATGCTGCCTGCATCCGCAATGCGCTTGCCAATCCTCAAAGCTTGTTTGTAGGAGATGAACTATCCGTCCTCTTCAAAAAAGACGGCTTTGCTGAAGCAGTTGGCGAACTCTGCGCGATCGGTCGCAAAAATGGCATTTCAGTTCTCTTGTTAGCCCAAGACCTCGACAGTATTTGTGATTGCTCTGCGGGTGCCCAGATTATGCAGAACATGGTTTATCGCCTCACGGGACGGCTGACGACCAGTGGTGCTGCTTCTTGGATTCGCCGAATGAATTACGACCCTGACATCATTACACAAAATGCCTCAGAACATTTTCTTCCCAGCAAATCCGAACTTTACTCCAATTGGCTAATCGAACGAAACGGACGCAATTGGCAGTGCCGTTTTTATCCAGGAGAAATGATTCTCGCCTCGGTTGCGAATAACCAAGCCGAACTTAACGCTCGCGATCGCGTTATGGCTCAGTATCCTAACACCCTACGCGGTCAAATGTTGGGATTGAAACAGTTTACCGATGAATACGTGAGTGCCATTAAACAAGGTGTGAATCTGACAACTATCGGTCGCACTTCTCAAGCAGAAGACCTTCAAGATCGAGATTTAATCGCTAGCTAAAAAAACAGGGAGAACAAAAATGACGAACAAGATTCAAGACAATAAAAAACGTTTTTTTACAGCTAAAAGTAAACGCTATGTCGTGTATTTTTTTCTGGCAATTTTGCTGGCATTCATTTTTAATATTGGCTTTCTTCAAACCGCTCAAGCTTCTTCATCTAGCAATCTCTTTGACATTTTTAAACAGATAGTTAGCTCATTTGTCAACGATACTTCGCTTCCTGACTTTGAATCGATTCTTGATGCTATTATCAATGCTTTTAACGACCGAGACAATGCCAACAATGGCGGACAACAGACGGCTCAAAAACTAGAAAATAAATCAGTTCCCACTTACGAAATTCAACAAGATGAACTAGAAAAAGCTAAAACCGACTCGGCTTATGAAGTCGCCAATAAAACCACCTTAGATTCTGCCGCCCAAGAGAGACTCAAAGAAACTTCGCAAGCCGTTCAATCAAACTTGGAAGCTAACCAACAACTGGGGCAAGAATCGCAAGAACTTGATGCCAGCCAACAAATTCTCCAAAATCTCTCGCAACAAGTTGTTTTAGAAGCCGAACAACAAGCAACTATCATTCAACAAAATCAACAGGCACAGGTAGATCGCGCTATCAATAACGTCATTGCTGCTCAAGCTACTGAAGAACTAGCAGAAGCCAATACCTCAAGGCGACGACAAGATGCTGCCGCCGCTGCTACAGCTACTACTCAATGGGGACTGATCCGCATGGCAGGATTGCCAGCTAACTAACGCGCTCGCCTTGTCATCTGTAAAATTTTGAATCACTAAAAACCCATGCTGCTCGCCCAAACTGCAACCGGACAAACGCTGGAGATCCTAGAAAATGCTTTTTACATGACCCAAAACACGGTCGATGCTTGGAGTTCTCTGTGGAAACAAGCAATTTTCGATTCTCAAAATTCCTATTTTTGGATTGGCTTGGTAACTTTAGGACTGATTCTAGGCACGATTAGCGTCCTCTATGTGGCAGTTGTTGACGGAAAAACCATTATTGAAAAACAAGACTGGGCAGAACTTGCCAAAATGCT